>NZ_JBFACU010000018.1:0-188027 GCF_040641015.1 Streptomyces sp. NPDC021356
CGTTCCCACTCGGCATCCGTCAGATCTCCCCGCCCCATGTCCACATCAACGACACCACTGCGAAGTAGTCACATGATCGGCCGGACAAGTCCTAGGTGAACACGATGCGGTGCAGCAGTCCCGACACGTCATCACTCACGACAGCTACACTGCCAGACCCACCCGATACCGCCCCGACCACCTTGACCAAAGACATAGGGGTCCCCACCGCGTTGCCCCCGGTCGGCAGGCTGTGACTCACCTGCTCTGAGCTGCGTGGGTGGCGACTGCACTCGGCGTTCGCTGCGTGCAGGCGGCTCAGGCGGCTGTTGGTCCGCCAGAGTCAGGCGCGGGTTGTTGGATGAGCGGAGTGCCAGGCGTAGCCCTGCGGCGGTAGGTTCGGTGTCCTTGGCTGAAGGGGTGCCGTATGCGACTGGACAGATTCTGCGTCCCTGTGGGAGAGGACCTCCCTGTCGACTCCCATGGGTTCCTCATGGACACGTCGAGCTGGTATCGCCAGCCTCCGTCGGTTGTGCCGCTGATTGACGCCTGTTCCGCTTCTGCGGTGCTGCTCGGGGAAGCTGGCATCGGCAAGTCATCCGCGCTGAATACCGTTCTCGAGGCAACCCCGACGAGCCGGGGCTGGGATGCACAAGTGCGGGTTGATCTCGGCCAGGTCCGGTCCTGGGAGGACCTGACTCGCAAGGCTGATGCGGTACTCAGCCGACTTGGCCCTAGAGGACATACGCCCGCTGCCAGCTCGGCCGATGCCGAGGCAGGGCATGCGCATCTTCTCGTCCTGGACGGCGTTGATGAATGCCGGGCCACCGGCAAAGAAATTGCTGGCTGGTTTACCGACTTGGCCGCCACCTACGACTGCCGTCGGCTACAAGTACTGATCGCTTGCCGCAGCATGGCCTACACCGACGTCCTGAGCCAGGCAGTGATCGCCGCGTTCGATATCGACGAAGCCCGCACCTACACACTGGCACCTCTCCGCCGAAGCGACTTGGTCGCAGCCGCCTCCGCCAAGGGCGTGGATCCCAAGCTCTTTCTCGAAGCTGTGACCGACGCCGGCGCCCAAGCCCTCGCGCGTACCCCTTTGACTCTGGACCTGTTGCTCGACACGTTTCTGGAACACAGCACACTGCCTGCCAGCCACGCCAGCCTCTACTCGTTCGCCCTCCCGCATGCCGTCATGCACCAAGGCCATGACCGTGCCCCTGACGACCTTGCTGGAAGCCAGTCCCAGAGGTTCGCCACCGCAGCCCGCCTCGCCTGTTACTGCGTGCTCACCGGCGCCGAGGGCATCACCACAAGGCGCCGAACCGAGCCCGGCCAGGCTCTGCTGGCCATCGACACCTTCCTCGGCACACGAGAGGGCACCCCCGGTGACACGTTCACGATCGAGCGCCCCATCGTTGAGGGGGTCCTGAACAGCTCGCTGTTCAGCAACCGCGGCCCTGCAGCCGCTGGTCCTGCTCACGCCTCCATCGCCTCCTACCTCACCGCTCAATACCTCACCGACCACCAAGTCCCCCGCGAACAACTGCAGGGACTTCTCGTCCACCGGGGGGGGGAGGTCGGCGAGCCTGGCATTCCCACAGACCTTCATGAACTGGCTGCCTGGCTCATCTCCCTGCGTCCAGACCTCGGCCCTTGGCTGATCGAGGTCGACCCGCAGGCCATAGCCTCCTACAGCTCTTACATCGAGGACCCGCACTGCGCCGAACTCATCGTCGATGGCTTGCTGCGCCAAGCCCGACAGGACACGACTGGCGACGGCCTGCCCTGGTGGCATATGGCGCCCCTGCGACACCCCGGCCTTGCCGGCCAGTTGGAGCAGGCTCTTCACGAAGCCGTAAACCGCGCGCCCCACATCACACACGAACTCGAACTCATCCTCAACCTGATCGCCGAGAACGAGGTCGGGGAACTTTTGCAGGCAGTAGCTTCCATTGCCTGTGATGCCCAGCATCCTCACCGGCTGCGCCGCCTGGCTGCCCAATGTGCTGGCATGCTGGACCAGACAGAGGCTGCTCCACTGCTCAGGCCCATCCTCGCCGAACTAGCTCAACAGCCCGAGCACGATCCCGCCGACGGCTTGCGCGGCGCTGTCCTTCAGACATGCCAGCCCTGGCTCACCCTCGATGAACTCCTCGCAGCCCTGACGCCGCCACGAACCGATCCCAGCCTTTACACCTCTTTCTGCCGCCGTCTGCCTGCTTCTCTCTCGGAGGACCAGATCGCGCCATTTCTGGGCTGGGCCGGATCGCATCTCATGAATCCCAATTCCTTGTGGGCCGGCTGGTCCGACGAAGCAGCCATGGTCCAGGGCCTCCTCGACCGCGCACTGAGCGGGCCGGAAGCCGAGGCGCGTGTTCCCATTGTGGCTGTGTGGCTGCGTATCTACCTGCAGACGTACCCACAGTTGTCCGTTCCCGCGCCGCTGTGCGCACCGTTGGACGACCCTGACAACCAGCACGCTCGCCATCTGCGCCGCACGCTCACTCGACACCTCATCGACGTCGCCCAAGACGCAGAGGATGCCTTCCAGCTGGCCGAGGGATGGGACCCGCATTCCACACGGACCGTCCGCTCGCGTTTTGAGACATCCGTCGGCCCTGAACGAGAACAGCGCACCAGCCTGCTCGACGCCACAGATCTCGCCTGGCTCGTAAAATTCGAACAGAGCCTCAGCGACGAAAAGGCGCCGCATGCCTGGCCCATGCTGCAGCACGTGTGGTCCATGGCCAGGACGACAGACGCCGGGCAGGACACGGCATGGTCCACTCAAGGCACCAGAGTCTGGTCACAGGTGTTCGCTCAAGACCTTGAGGCCATTCCCATCGACGGCCCTCGCGCTGACCAGCTCAGGGCCCAGGCGGCAAGACGTCAGTCGCGAACGGAGCCATGGCAGGGCCGCGACGAGTACATCACCACCACCCGCGAGTTTCTCGCACAGGCGGAGTCGGGCGACCACGACAGCTTCGTGTCCCTGTGCTGGAACCTGCAATGCGATCCGGACACAGGCAGGTTCGCGGCCACCGAGTTGCTCACCGATCTGCTGTCTCTTCCCGGTACCGTCATCCTCGCCGACGGCTATGAACACCGCTTGCTGGCCGTAGCACGCAGGTTCGTCACGAACGGCCTGCCCACCGACAGCAGCTGGATCGGCACCAACAGCCTTCCCGCCCGTCCATGGGCAGCAATCTTTGCCTTCACAGCACTCCTCAACGACGACGGCGAGATACTGGCCACGCTGCCCTCAGGCCAATGGCAAGCCTGGGCACCGACACTCCTAGCCTTCCCCCTCACCAGCACTGCGGCCCGCCACGTCGGCCCGCGCGGCCAGCTGCTGGAAATGGCCCTCCTCCACGCCGCGCTGCAACTCGAGACCACCTACGACACGCTGGTCCGGGCGTTGTACGAGGCGGAAGAGACCTCGCCTGTCCTCGACCTGGCCTCCTACATCTGGACACCGGAGCTGGAGACCAGGTTGCTGCAGACACTCACTGACCTCACCGCGCAAGCTCACGAAAAGGCTCCCGCCATCGGCCCTGGCGGCCACGATGTCCTCGCTCGTGTCCTCACCATCCTTCTACGTCAAGGCAGTCCCCGTGTCTGCCACCAAGTACGGGACCGATTCGGTGCGCCGCTGAGCGAGCCCAACCCAGCACGCGACGAGCGTCTGGACGCCGCTTATCTGCGTGTCTTCCTGTTGGAGACACCCACAGAAATCTGGCCGACAGCAGAGCACCGTCTTCGTACCGACGGCACCGCGCTCGTAGCCGTTTCCGGCGCCTTTTCCCGCTCTCACAGCACTCAGGCGTGGCTCTTCAAACTGTCCGAACCGGCACTGGCCGAAATTGCCCGCATCCTCCTGGGCCGCTTCCCCTCGACGGACTCGGCTGGCTCGTCCCCGCCGGGTGCGACTGCTGCGCAGACGCACATTGATGTCGTACTCGACCACCTCGCCTCGCGGGGCACCGGTGAGGCCATCCGTCTCCTACGAGAGTTGGCGGCCGATTGGCCCAAGACCAGCATTATCCGAGCGGCGGCACAGAAAGCCGTGCAAGCGCACCGGGAAGGTTCCTGGGTCCGCCCCACCCCCGACGAACTCAGTCAGCTGATCCACGACCCACGTCGACGACTTGTCAGGGACGGAACGGATCTGATGGACGTCGTCATCGCTCTCCTGAACAAAATGCAGGAAGACCTGGCCCAAGGGACTCTCCCCGCGGCAATTCTGTGGAACGAAACCGAGCTGGAAACCCTGCCGAACGGCCAGAGCGGAAAGCAACGGCTGCGATTCCCCAAAGACGAGAACCTGGTGTCCGACTACCTCGCTTACGCCTTACGACGAGACCTCGTCGAAGGCGGCATTCTCATCAACCGCGAAGTGCAGGTGTACCGCAACATGAAGGGTGCAGGTGACCGCATCGACCTGCTCCTGCAGGCGCCCACCGCTGCGGCGACTCACTCCTCACCACAGCGGCAGGAAGAGTCCGTGGCCCAGGTCGCTATCGAAGTAAAGGGCAACTGGCACGACAAGATCAAAACCGCCATGCAAACCCAGCTCGCCGACGACTACCTCGCCGCGCTGGGCACTCGCAACGGCATCTACCTGATCGCCTTCTTCCCCACCGACCAGTGGACGGCGAAGGAACGCAAGCGGCCAGCTGCAAGGCAGACACCTGCCGGCCTGAAGGAGACCTACGATGCCCAGGCCGCTCGGCTCAACGAGAGTAGGAACCTGAACGTCCGAGCGTTCGTCCTCGACTGCACCATCCGCAGCTCAGCACAACGGAACACCTGACGAAACCGGCTTCTTAGGCGCATAGGCGAGTGCAATCGCAAAGTAGGCGCACCCCCAAACGCGTCACACGGGACAGGCCGCATGAGGAACCGACCACACGCGCCCGACAGCGCAGCCGCCCTCACGACGAAGCCGCACCGGAGAGCTCCGGTGCGGCTTCGTCGTCTCACGGCTCCGTGCACAGGCCCCACCAGGATGGTCCTCGGCGGGGCCTCGCCGTATCACCGACGCCCCTATAACGCGGGGGTGCGGGACACTGGTCTGACCAGGCTGAAGACCTCGCGGGCCGCGTACCGTTCGAGGCATCGGATGATCTCGCGTCGGGTCTTGCCCTCCTGGGTGCGACGTTCGTAGTACGCCTGGGTACGCGGGTCATGGCGCAGCCGGGTGAAGACGATGCGGTGCAAGGCGGCGTTCGCCTGGCGGTCGCCGCCGTGGTTGAGCCGACGTGTACGCCGCCGCCCCGACGAGTACTCGATGGGGCTGACTCCGCAAAGGGCAGCAAAGGACGTCTCGCTGTTCAGCCGCTCGGGATTGTCGCCCATGGTGATCAGGAGAGTGACGGCGCTGTCCGGGCCGATGCCCACCGGTTCGAGCAGCTGCGGGGCGTGGTGTTCGACGAGCCGGGTCAGGCGCTGGTTCAGCTCGTTGATCTGCGCGGTGAGCTGTTCGATGCGCTCGGCCATCATGCGCAGCGTCATGTGGGTGGCCTGGGTCACCGCGTCCTCGTCTCCCTCACCGTCGGGTGGGCCGAGACGCGCGCAGGTGCGGAACAGCTCGGCATTGCCCAGGCTCGACATTCGTTCCCGCAGGGCGGGGTCGGCGATGACCAGAACAGCCTTGAGCTGGTTGATCGCCTGAGTGCGGGCCTTGACCGCGGAGTCCTTGGCAAGCTTGAAGATCCGGGCGCTGTGCACCGGACCGTCGCCGGACTTGGCCCGGGCCCGGGCGCGGCCGCTGAGTACGGCCCGCGCTGCGGCCTGCGCGTCGAGCGGGTCCGACTTGCCGAGCAGACGGCGCGCCGACCGGTCGGGCCGGTTCACTTCAAACACCTGGATCTGCTGGGCCAGCAGGTAGCGGGACAGGCCCGCGCCGAAGGTACCGGTGCCCTCCACACCGGCCCGGCGCACCGTCCCCCGCCTGCGGGCCCAGGCGAGCAACTGTCGGTAGCCGGCCGCCGTCGCGGGAAAGGACTCCGTTCCCAGGATCTTCCCGAGCGGGGAGACCACGGCGGCAACATGCACCTCGCCGTGCGTGTCCACGCCCAGCACGACCTCGCGCCGAACCGGCGGATCCGTGCTCGAGGAGATGCTGCACTGTCGGGTCGTCATGATGGTTCGCCTCCCGCGTGGTGACGTGCTGAGTGGATGGCACCGGCCTGCTCGGGCGGTCTGAACTGTGATGGCGCCTGAAACTCGGCAAGGCCCCTATGGGGACACGCCCTGTGGCTCGGTGGCAGGCAGCATCCCGCAACGGCAGTCGACAGGTCCGTGACTGGACACCTCGGTCATAGATCTCACGAGTCAGACCTCCGCCCGGGATGACACTGCACAACCGTCCCATCGAACCTGGCACCGCGGCATGACTCGATCACTGCCGGGATGACTTCGGCCGTACCGATGCTCAACCTGACCGGGCGGGCTGACAAGGCGCTGAATTTCGTCCACTGCTGACCGGTTTTCACGGGGAGACGTCAAGCAATGAGGTGATGACCTCACCGGCTGCGGCAGATGCGGCTCCTCCCCCGTGATCAGCACCAGCCAACCGACGACGTCGGCTGGGTACACAGGTCGAAAATTCAGCGCACCCGCAGCATCCAGCCGCGCGGTGACCCCCTCGGCTGGCTCGCCCCCTGCCAGGGGCCACCGGCAACAGGTTTCCCGCCCGCCCTGACCAGGACCCCGAGTTCGATGGCCAGGCCGGTGATCGCAGGGAGGTCCACACCGCGTACCTGGTCAACGGCAGGCAGGCGTTCACCCCATCGAAGCAACGGCACCGGGCGGCCCAGACGCAGCGCCATTCCTCTGCCACGTGCGCCTACAACCTCCCCGCGTCGGCCGTGTCCACAATGCACTCCCATGCCAGCGACCGGGTGCCGAATTCGGAGCCCCCGGCCCGCCCGAAGAAGGCGAGGGTGGGCGACGACGGCGCCGACTGCCCCCGGCCTCATGGCGCTCTTCCGCCTGGATGGTCCGCCAGGTCCCGGCCCCGTTTCCGCAAGCGGGACGACCCGCAGGTCCTGGACTGCCCCGAACGCCAAGGCTCTGAAGACGAGAAGTTGGTCCCGCGCGACACTGAGCAGATCGTCCGGGGTCTCGTCCAGTGAGGGTTCGCCTCCGTCACTCGGGGGGTCTGGTAGGGAGTGGACGCCGCCAACCGGGGACGGGCTCACGAGAGTGGTGTGCACCATCATGACGAGGTGGTCGTCCTCCCAGCGGCCGGGCTCCGGCAGTACCGTTCCGCAGAGCACCTGCCGGTGCGCGACGGCGATCTCCGCCGTCGCCTGGTCCAGCTGCCACTGTCCGTCGCGCATGTCGCCGACTCCCAGTGACTTGCGCGCCTTGGCTTCGATCAGCCATGGCAGCGCCTCGACCGCGTGATTGCCGTAGAGATCTGGGAGCTTCTTCGTCGGATCCACCAGCTCGGGTATGCCGCAAGCCTCCAGGTGCACGGTGGCCGGCAGCCCCGCCATACCGACCGTCAGCCACTGGGCCATCGTCATGCCCAGGTGGTATCCAAAGGCGGCATGGGCGCTGCGTTCTGTGCCGTGGCGGTAGACGGCGTTCACGAACAGCCGCCGCTCCGCCGCTCCAGCGGGCGCCTTGAAATCCTTGAGTGTGAGATACGCCTGCAGTGGGGCAACGCGGGCGATGAGTTCGTTGACGGCGAATGCCGGCGTCTTCCGCAGCCAGGGTGCCAGGTCGCGGCCCGCGCTGGTCGCCGCCGTCACGAGTTGCCGCCAAGTGGTGGTGGCCAGGTATTCACCGTCTGCCGGGAGCGTGTCGGTCACCGGCCATGGCTGCGCGGCCTTCGGCGCCTGGCGGCGGTCCCACTTCGCCAGGTCTCCGTCGGAACGCACGCGGACAGGTATGTCGAGAGCGTCGGCCAGCGTGAAGGTGAAGTCCGAAGCCTCGGGAGGAGGAGTGAACGCCATGAGGGGAGCCTGCCAGAGCGCGCGACTCCACCTCCGCCAGTGACCGGAATGGACGGTCCGCGTTCAGCACCACAACGGCCAGTTCGAAGAGCGCGTCCGCGTGTTTGGTCAGGAGAACTCGTCCCGAAGGAGTGACCTGGTCGGCGTGGTGGCTCTCGTAGAGGTGACTGCGGTGTTCGGCAGCCAGGCGGTGACCTCGGCGTCGGCGTCCCATCCGCGCACGGCCTTCCCCACGGCCTCGCAGACCTCTTGCCCGTAAATGTCTACTCCAGCGGACATGACCGTCGTCGCCCCTCTGCGGCGTCCCCTCCGGAGCCGCTCGCCTCGGCCAACTCGTCCTTGAGCTGCTCCTTCCGCAGGACTACCTGCCCCGTGCCGACCAATACGAGACACGGACACTTCATGTGATGGGCATCACTATTGACGTACGTTTTCGACATACACATGATCAACACAGTTTCTTCGTAAGGATTTCTAAGGATCGGGTGGGGCGTGCTTACACGAAGGCGATGGCGCGGCTGGCGTCGAACCGTACGGGGTGGGGTGGTGACCGTCACGCTCCTGAGCCTGGTCCCGCTCGCCGCCGCCGGGGGAGCGCAAGCTTTCGCCACGGGGGAGGCGGCTTCGGTCGCTGCGGCCAAATCCTCGGAGTCGAGGGCAAGCGCTCTTGCTGCCGAGACGGGTGAGCGAGTGGCTGTGGACGCGGCGACCACTGAGTCGTCGCAGGTATTTGCCAATCCCGACGGCACGTTCACACAGGAGATGAACGCGGCCCCAGTCCGGGCTCGGAAGGATGACGGCACCTGGGCCCCCATCGACACCGCCCTCGTCCGTGACGGCGCAGGCTCCGTTCACGCGGGAAATACCGCAGCACATCTCACCTTCTCCGGAGGCGGCAGCGATGACCACTTGGTCACGCTGGAGAACGGGGCACACAAACTGCAGCTGGGATGGCCCACTGCGCTCCCCAAGCCTCAGCTCAACGGCGACACCGCTACATACGCCGGAGTCCTGCCGGACGTCGACCTGCAGCTGACCGCGCTGAGCTCGGGTTACACGTCGGTGCTCGTCGTCAAGACTGCGGAGGCGGCGCAGAACCCGGCGCTGGAGACGATCAAGATGACCGTCTCCGGCAGCGGCCTGGACATTGCTCCGACGGCCGACGGCGGTTTTGTCGCGCGTGACTACAACGGCACGCCGGTCTTTGAGAGCCCCGCGGGACGGATGTGGGACTCTGCTGGCGACGCACCGGCCGCTGCAGCCTCCCCCCGTGGCATCACTCCGCAACGTTCCCGCACGGCTTCGTCCACAGAGAGCGGGAATAAGCCTCAGACGGCTGAAACGGTTCCTCTGCCGGCTGCCGGGGGTGAACCGACTCCTTCGCAAGGTCCGGGAAGCGGTGACCGCGTTGCCGACCTCCCGCTGAAGGTCACGGGCACGACCCTGGAGATCACCCCCAAGCCAGCCCTTCTTCACGGTGAAGACACCGTGTTTCCCCTGTTCATCGACCCGCCGACCAAGGGCATCACTCTCGGGGATTGGACGGCTCTGGCCTCCAACGGCACCAAGTACTGGAAGTTCGACGGTGACAAAGGCGTGGGGCGCTGCTCCAACTACGCCGGCTACCTGTGCTCCAACAGTCCGTACACCCAGCGTATGTACTTCGAGTATCCGCTCTCCTCGATCCACGGGAAGAAGGTCCTGGACGCGACCTTTGAGGTCTATCAGGTGTGGACGTTCACCTGCACTGCGCACGTGTATGACCTGAGCCATGTGACCACGGGCATCTCCTCCAGCACCACTTGGTCCTCTCGTCCGGCTGCGGACGACTTGATGGGCGACCGGAGTGTGGCCTACGGGCGGGGCACCTTGTGCAGCCCGTCGCAGCCGGCGAACTGGGTTCGCTTCAGCGACAACGTTGGTGAAACCAACGAGAACCTCACGACCACCCTGGCGTCTCACGCCCAGAACAAGGAAGCACAGATCACCTTCTCGTTGACTGCACACGACGAGTCCGACGCGGGTGCCTGGGCGCGGTTCCGCAATGACGCGAAGCTGTCGGTCACTTACGTGTCGTACCCCGACAAGCCCACGGCGTACGGAGTCCAACAGGGCACCACCGGCCGGGCCTGCAACGCCTCGACGCTGCCCTTCGCCAGCAGCGATACCACGCCGAAGATGCTGGCAACAGTGCAGTCAGTCGATGGTTCCCAGGCTCAGCTGCGTGCCATGTTCGAGGTATGGAAGGCCAACGGTTCCAGCCGTGTCTGGTCCGCAGCCTCACCAGATAGTGCCTGGGTGGCCGACAACGCCGTCCGTGACGCGACCTCCAGCACGTTGCCCGCACAGACGGACTACCGGATGCGGGTGATGACACAGGCGTACTACAAAACGGACCGGGGCGCCACCGGCGTCCTGAACTCGCCTTGGTCATCATGGTGCTACTTCCGTATAGACACCGATTCGCCGCCGCCGCCCCTGGTGGCCAGCGCAGACGGCGTGTACAAGCCGTCTGAGAACTATCCGGCCGCGGGCGGAGTGGGTGTAGCGGGCAAGTTCACCTTCACCCCTGCGGACACCGATCCCGCCACATCAGGGATTCAGTCGGATGTCGTCAGCTACAAATGGAAGCTGAACAGCGGCGCGGTTTCCGCTCCGATCAGCGTTGCGAAGGGCGCAGCCACTACCCAGACGATCACGCCGAACCAGGCCGGCGAGAACACCATCCAGGTCTGGGGCTTCGACGCGGCTGGGCACAGCTCGCGCACCGGTTATTACAGCTTCCTGGTGAAGGGCGCCGAGAAGCCTTCGGGAATCTGGCACCTGGACAACACGGTCGCCGACTCTGCTCTCGCGGCCCAGCATCCGCTGACGTCCTCGGGGGCAACCTGGGACACTTTGGCCCGCAGCGGCTCCGGCGCGGCAAAGCTCAATGGTACAAGCGCGTATTTGGCCACCTCTACAGCGGTGTTGGATACGAGCAAGTCTTTCACCATCTCTGCCTGGGCACGTCTGGAAAGGAAGGACGTCAATTCCACCGTCTTGTCCCAGGCGGGCTCGAACGCCTCAGCGTTCGCGCTGTACTACTCCAGCGGCTACAATGCTTGGATTTTCAACCGCACCCAGACGGACACGCTCGATTCCGTGATAGTCCGTTCGGTCAGTGCCAAGCCCCCTGTCCTGCACGCCTGGACGCACGTGGCAGGCGTCTATGACGCCGCAGCTCAGACCATCCAGTTGTATGTGAACGGCGTTCCACAAGGCAAGTCTGTCTCATTC
Source organism: Streptomyces sp. NPDC021356 (assembly GCF_040641015.1). NCBI lineage: Bacteria > Bacillati > Actinomycetota > Actinomycetes > Kitasatosporales > Streptomycetaceae > Streptomyces > Streptomyces sp. NPDC021356. The sequence continues at coordinate 11,232 of NZ_JBFACU010000018.1, forward strand.
GCCGCGACGCCCTGGAAGGCTTCCGGCAGCCTTCAGATTGGGCGGCTGTTCTACAACGCCTCCGGCAAGGAGAACTTCTCCGGCACCGTCGATGAGGTGGAGGTCTGGTCGCGGGCGCTCGCGGACACCGAGGTCGCCCATGACGCGTGGCTGGAGGATGAGGACCTCAGCGACGGCACCGCAGGCGATCCCGTTCCGGCACTTGTCGCCAAGTGGGATGCGACGGATATGGCCAACGCAACCGGCACCACGGTCAAAGACACCAGCGGTTTCGGCCGGAACCTGACACTCAACGGTGCCACGCTGGCCCAGTTCACCACCGGTGATCCCGATATCGGCGAAGAGGTCACGACCAAACAGACGATGAGCTTGAACGGCACCAGCGCGTACGCCACCGCCACCGGCCCGGTCGTCGATGACTCCGGTTCTTTCACCGCCACCGCGTGGGTGACCCTGGACCCCGCCAAGCTCGCCGACACCAGCAAGTCGTACGCGGTCCAGGTATTCGGCCAGTCCGGCACGAGTCAGTCCTCCTGGGGCGTCTGGTACGAGCAGCCCGCCGGCAGCACCCAGGGCCGGTGGACGTTCGGACGCCCCGACAAGGACGGCACCGGCGCTGCGTGGACCAAGAGCGAGTCCACCGCCTTCACCACGGCTCAGCTCGGGGTGCCGGTCATGCTGACCGTCGTCTACGACGCCCAGGCCACAGCCGACCCCGACGACACCTCCAACCTCGGCGCGCTCAAGCTCTACGTCGACAGCGCCCTGATGGGGGACGGGAACGGCGTGCCGTACTCCGCATCATGGCAAGGAGGCGGAGCGTTCGAAATCGGTCGGGCGAAGATCGACGGTGCTGCCGCACGCTACTTCCCCGGAGTGATCGACAGCGTCCGCGTCTGGGCCGGAGCCACCTCCACCGACACGATCGCCAACCGACGCAACACCGAGCAGCAGTAGAAGTAGTGGCCGGGCGGTTCTCCCTTGTCCGCTGTCCGCCCGGCCCCTCTTCCTGCCTCCAGCATCGGGCGCATTGCCCCTGACGCGCCGCGTGAATCAGGCGTCTCAGCCTCTGACACGGCTCGAGTGCCCCCTGCCCATACCCGAGAACCAGGACATCACTGTGCCTTCATCCCCCTTCCGATCACGCCTACCAGGGACGGTCATACGCCGCTGGTTGGGACGTGGTGCGCTGGCCCTATCACTGTCCGTGCTGCCCCAAGTCATAGTGCCCTCCGGCTATGACTTCGCCGCCCAGGCGGACTCCTCGGCAGCGCGTAGACATCTGGAAGACCGCTCCCAGACGAAGATTGACAAAGTCGGTGTCCTCCAGCCCAGCACCTCCAGGGCTCCGCGGGACAAGGCCGTGGCGGCCTCTCACCGGACATCTGAGCGACTGAAGAGGTCCGCGTGGCCGGGCGCCGGGAAGGCTGAAGCCAAACTGGCGACGAGCGGCACTGCCACTGTCGCCGTCGGCGGACTCGACCTGAAACTGGCCCAAGAACCTGCCCACCCTGCGCACACGCCGGCAAGGAACACCCCGCAGGCAAAGGCCGCAGGTCTCTCCGAGGACGTGACAGTCAGCGTCCACCCGCAATCGGCGACGAAAAAAGCGGGTGTCAACGGTGTCCTTCTCACCGTCACCCCCGCAGAAGGCACAACCCGGAGATCCGCCGGGGAAAAGCTCCGGATCTCCCTGGACTACTCCTCCTTCAAGGACGTCTACGGCGGCAACTTCGGGACCCGCCTGAATCTGGTGACGCTTCCGCCTTGTGCACTGACCACCCCGGAGAAGGCAGCCTGCCGCACGCAGACCCCCGTGGCGGGTGCCGACAACGATGCGCAGTCCCAGATCCTGACGGGCGTGGTCTCCGCCCGCTCCCTGACGGCCGGCACCCCTATGCTGCTGGCCGCGGCGGCCGGCAGTTCGGGTGGCGGAAGCGACTACAGCGCCACGTCACTGTCTCCGACCGCGACCTGGGAAGCCGGCGGCAGTACAGGTGATTTCACCTGGAATTATCCGTTGAAGGTGCCTCCGGCCACGGCCGGCCCCTCTCCGGATCTGGCTATCTCCTACGACTCCGCCTCCGTGGACGGCCGCACGGCCGGGGAGAACAATCAGACTTCCGTGATCGGTGAAGGTTTCTCGATCACCGATTCCTACATCGAGCGCAAGTACGCCTCCTGCAAGGACGACGGCCAGTCCGGCAAGGGCGACCTGTGCTGGAAATACGCCAACGCCACCCTGGTCCTCAACGGCAAGGCCGTCGAGCTGGTCAACACCTGCGTCGACAAGGCAGCCTGCGATACCGCAGCTCAGTCCGAGGCATCCGGCGGCTCGTGGAAACTGAAGAACGAAGACGGCACACGAGTCGAACACCTGACCGGCGCCACCGGTAATGGCGATAACAACACAGAGTACTGGAAGGTCACGGATGCTTCCGGCATCCAGTACTTCTTCGGCAAGCAGCGGCTGCCCGGCTGGAGCGACAAGGGAACTACCAGCACCGCTGACGACGACCCCGTCACCAACTCTGTCTGGACGGTCCCCGTCTTCGGTGACGACTCTGGTGAACCCTGCTACAAGTCCACAGGTTTTGCCGACTCCTCCTGCTATCAGGCATGGCGTTGGAACCTGGACTACGTCGTCGACCCCCACGGCAATGCGTCCACTTACTGGTACAGCAAGGAGACGAATTACTACTCCAAGAACGCTGACACCACCGTCAATGGCACTGCCTACATCCGCGGCGGCTACCTGACCCGCATCGACTACGGCCTGCGCAGTGACCTGCTCTACACCAAACCCGCCGCGCAACAGGTGAGCTTCACCTACGACGAGCGCTGCGTCGTTCCGGGTGGCTGCTCGAGCCTGACGAAGGACACCAAAACAAACTGGCCCGATGTGCCTTTCGACATGATCTGCGCGGCGAACACCAAATGCACCACCCAGATAGGCCCCGCCTTCTTCACCCGTAAGCGTCTCACCGACATCACAACCTCGGTGTGGACCGGCACCGGCACCACCCGCCGCGACGTGGACACATGGCACCTGGAGCAGGACTTCCCCGACAGCGGTGACGCCTCCTCGGCCAGCCTGTGGCTGAAGTCCATCCAGAACACCGGCAAGGGCAACAGCACCACTGCCGCCATGCCGCCCGTCTTCTTCGGCGGCGACCAGATGCCCAACCACGTCGAGGGCAGCGGCCCGGACACCCTGCGTTACTACAAGTGGCGCGTGCGGACCATCAAGTCCGAGACCGGCTCGACGCTCACCGTCAACTACTCCGACCCGGACTGCCTCTGGGGCACCAGCATGCCGGCGGACATTGACAAGAACACCCGCCGCTGCTTCCCGGTCAAGTGGTCCCAGTCCGGAGCGACCCCGGTCACCGACTGGTTCCACAAGTACGTGGTCACCTCCGTCTTCCAGGATGATCCCTACGGCCACGGCGACACCGGCGAGACCTACTACGACTATCAGGGCGGCGCAGGCTGGGCCTACGCGGACGACGAGGGCCTGACCAAGCCGTCCAACCGCACATGGTCCCAGTGGCGCGGCTACGGCAAAGTCATTGAGACTTCCGGTGACTCCGAGGGCCCGCGCAGCAAGAAGCAGACGCTCTACATGCGAGGTCTGAACGGGGAGAAGGAACTCGACGGCACCGCACGGGTGGAGAAGGTCACCGACTCCACCGGTACCGCGATCGACGACTCCCGGCAGTACGCCGGCTTCGTCCGCGAGACCATCGTCTACAACGGCGCCGACGAAGTCAGCGGCACCATCAACACCCCCTGGTCACACAAGACCGGCAGCCACGCATACAGCTGGGGGACGACGCAGTCCTGGATCGTCCAGGCCGGTGAGACCGCCACCCGCACCAAGACGTCCACTGGCACCCGCACCGTCCAGCAGAAGACCACGTACGACAGCACGTACGGCATGCCGGTCACCGTGGAAGACACCGGTGATGTCGCCAAAACGGGCGACGAGTCATGCGTGCGAACCACCTATGCCCGCAACACTGCAGCATGGCTGGTGAACGCAGTCTCGCGCACCGAGACCTACTCGGTCCCCTGCGCAGCCACCCCGGCAGTCCCCGACGACGTCGTCTCCGACATCACCACCGCCTACGACGGCCAAGCCGTCGGCGCAGCGCCCACCAAGGGCGAGATCACCGCCTCCTACCGGGTGGCGAGCTACGACCCGACGAGCAAGGCTCCCGTCTACCAGCAAGTCTCCAGCGCCACCTACGACAAGCTGGGCCGCCCCCTCACCGCGACCGACGCCCTCAACCGCACGGTCAAGACCGGCTACGTTCCTGACGACACCGGCTACGGCCCGCTCACGTCCAAGACCACCACAGCCCCCGCACCCAAGCTCTTCACCACGACAACCGAGGTGGACCCAGCCTGGGGCACGGCCACCAAGACCACCGACGCCAACGGCAATGTCACCGAGTGGTCCTTCGACGCGCTCGGCCGCCTCCGCTCGGTCTGGAAGCCGGACCGCTCCCGCGCCCTCGGCGACGCCGCCAGCATCAACTACGCCTACAGCATCAACAACAACAAGGAGACCTGGGTCCGCACCGACGCCCTCAAGGCCGACGGAAAGACCTACAACAGCTCCTACGAGATCTTCGACAGCCTGCTGCGGTCCCGCCAAAAGCAGGTCCCCGCACCCGGCGGCGGCCGAGTGATCTCCGAAACCCTCTACGACGACCGCGGCCTGCCCTACATCACCAACGACCAGGTCCACGACAACAACGCCCCGACAGGCACCCTGGCCAACACCTACCCCGGATCCGTCCCCGCCTCCACCGAAACGGTCTTCGACGCCGCCGGTCGAGCCACCGAATCGATCTTCCGCGTCTACGACCAGGAAAAATGGCGCACCAAGACCGACAAACAAGGCGACCGCACCGCCGTCACCTCCGCTGAAGGCGGCACCGGCACGCTGACCATCGTCGACGCCCGAGGCCGGGTCACCGAGCACCGTGAATACGCCAGTCCCTCCCCGACCGGCAGCGACTACACCCGCACCCTGTACGAGTACACCCCAGGCGGCCAGCTCAAGAAGATGACCGGCCCCGACGGGGCGGTGTGGACATACGACTACGACCTGCGAGGCCGCAAGACAACCTCCACCGACCCCGACAAGGGCACGGTCACCACCACCTACAACGACGCCGACCAGCCGCTCACGGTCACCAGCACCCTCAACGGCGCCTCCCGCACCCTGATCACCGACTACGACGAGCTGGGCCGCAAGGCCGGCACCTGGGACGGGACCAAGGACAACGCCCACCAGCTGACCAAGTTCACCTACGACTCCCTGGCCAAGGGCCAGCCGACCGCAGCGATCCGATACGTCGGCGGCACCACCGGCAAGATCTACTCCCAGGTCGTCACCGGCTACGACGCCCTCGCCCGCCCCAAGGGCACCAAGACCGTCATCGCCGCCACCGACCCCCTGGTCACCGCCGGCGCGCCGCAGACGTTCACCACCTCCATCACCTACAACATCGACGGCACCGTCCAGTCCACCTCGATGCCCGCGGTAGCCGGCCTTCCAGCCGAGACCGTCACCAACACCTACAACGGCCTCGGACTCCTCACCGGCACCGACGGCATGACCGACTACGTCCAGAACATCGGCTACTCCCCCTACGGCGAGATCGAGGAAACCCGCCTGGGCACCTCCACCGGCGCCAAGCAGCTCCAGATCCTCAACCGCTACGAGGACGGAACCCGCCGACTGGCCAACACCCACACCGTCGACCAGACCAACACCGGCTACACCAGTAACGTCGACTACGCCTACGACGCCACCGGCAACATCACGTCGATCACCGACAACGCGGGCGGCAAGGACACCCAGTGCTTCGCCTACGACGGCCACCGGCGCCTGACCGAAGCGTGGACCCCTTCCTCCAACAACTGCACCACCGCCCGCTCGGCGTCCGCCCTCGGCGGCCCCGCCCCCTACTGGACCAGCTGGACCTACAAGACCGGCGGACTACGCGACACCCAGACCGAACACACTGCAGCCGGCACCACCAAAACCGCGTACGCCTACCCCGTCGTCAACGCATCCGGCACCGGCCAGCCCCACACCCTGACCTCAGTCACCGTGGGTGACAGCACCGCAAAGCCATACATCTACGACGAGCAGGGCAACACCACCAAGCGCTACGGGCCAACGGGCATCGCGCAGAGCCTCACCTGGGACATCGAAGGAGAACTCACCCACCTCACCGAAGGCGCCAAGACCACCGACTACCTCTACGACGCCAACGGCGACCTCCTCATCCGCCGCGACTCCGACACCACCGTCCTCTACCTCGGCGGCCAGGAACTCCACTACGACACGGCCGCCAAAAAGTTCACTGCCCAGCGCTACTACCCCGCCGGCGACGCCACCGCGGTCCGAACCGAGACCGGCCTGTCATGGATGGTCGACGACCACCACGGCACCGCCTCCATGACGGTGGACGCAACCACCCAGGCCGTCACCCGCCGCTACACCAAGCCCTTCGGCGAAGCCCGCGGTGCAGCACCGTCTGCCTGGCCCGACGACAAGGGCTTCCTAGGCAAACCCGCCGACACCGACACCGGACTCACCCACATCGGCGCCCGCGAGTACGACCCGTCCACCGGACGCTTCCTCTCGGCCGACCCCGTCCTCGCCCCCGACGACCACGAGTCCCTCAACGGCTACGCGTACGCCAACAACACCCCCGTCACCAAATCTGACCCCACCGGCCTGCGCCCAGACACCGGCTGCGAAACCGGGTGCACCGACAACAAGGGCAACACCGTCCACGTATCGGTAACACTCGGCCGCGATGGATGGGTCTACCACTCCACGAAGACCTATACCAAAACGTTCCAGTACACGACCACTGGTGGCGGTACGGGAAGCGGCACGATGACCGTCACCGTCCGCACCGACGGCGGTCGCACCTCAGCACAGATCGTCTTCAAAAAGGGACCCGATCCGAAGCCTCAGCGAAGAGACGGATCGCAATGCAGATCCTGCTACGCCATGGGCACCAACCCCTACTACGACCCCAACGCCCACGACCTTCCTGATAAGCCGAAGCTCGCAACATGGCAAAAAGTCATTCTCGGCCTCGTCGTAGGGGTAGCAGCTGCAGTGGTCGCCGCACCAGCAGCCGTCGCCGTGGGCGACGGCTGCCTGGCCGCCGCCCCGGCATGCGCCGCAGAAATCGCGGAAGTGGTGACCGGCGGGGCATCCGGTGGAAGCGCGGTAGTCGGGACTACAGGACTTGCGGCAGGAGCTGATGAAGCTGCCAACGCTGCGAGCAAAGCGCTAGTTCCCTACAGCCGCAACTGGGCGCTCAGGCAGCAGGAGAACCTCCACATCCCTTTCTTGATCACACCGGAGGGTAGGACTCTGAGTAATCACGCAGCTGAGCGAGTGGCCGGGAGCGGGCCAGGACGTCCCCCCACAACACTGCAGGCCCTCGACTACATCTTGAACAACGGCAACAAGGTGAAATACGATTCATTGCGCGACACAATCCAGGTCAGAGATACAACTCTTCCGGGCAAACCTTTCGTGGTTGTCTCCGGGAAAAATCCTAATCACATAGTCACTGTCATGATCCCAAAGGAGTTCGATATTCCATGAACCCCATAGAAGAGATTCTCTACATGGCGCGCAGATTCGTCGCCGGAGAGGATCGGTCAATAAATTTCGTTGCATCCATGGAGGATTTCGCCACGGAACACCTATTGGACACCGACGCCTTCGAATTCCTCACGGAAGGCATATCTCTCTATCGCCCGTGGGCTGGTGCACCATACTGGTCGGAGAGGGATATGGTGCAACTAATGAAGGAGTTCATCGAAGAATTCGGCCCGCCAGGGATCGAATGACAACACGAGCTATGCCCAATTTCCGCGGGACACTTGCTCGGTAAATCAGGCGCCAAAGCAGCTCCGTCTCCTCGGCGGGAGAATCTTCTCCCTCCGAGGAGATTGGCTTTCGCTGCGCCCAACAGGCAGCGGCCAGCCGGGCCAGTGCAGCCGGTCGATCAGAGGCGGCTGCGCCCCTGCGGGCGCCAAAGGCTGCCCCAACCAGCTCCGCTCCCTGCTACGCGAGTACTACCCTGGCATGCCCGTGCCGGGAGGCGGATGTGAGGTAGACAGCGACCTGGGCGTTCCGATCCTCCCAGCGGTGCCGGTGTACTGCCGCTGGAGGCCGACGGCGTGCCTGCCCTTCTTCAGATCGCCGGTCTCGTCCACCATCAGTACCGCCTGGTCGTCGGCGAGATGCTCCAGAACGAATGTGCGCAGGTCGTCCCGGACGAGGTCAGCGTCCCACTTGGCCCGGCTGAGCAGGTGCTGCAGCCCGTTGGGTGAGGCGTCCCCGGTGTGCTCGGCGATCGTCCAGCAATCCTTGCGCGGCAGGTCCGACAGCAAGCCGAGCACCAACTGCCGTGCCCGAAGGCAGGGTTCAACACGCCCGAAGCGAGTCGGCCAGCAGGTGCAGGCCGTTCAGGCCCACGATGACGGTGGAACCCTCGTGCCCGGCGACACCCAGAGGCAGCGGCGGGGTCCCGGCCAGATCCCAGATCACCAGTCCGGTGATGAACACCGCTGCGATGACCAGGTTCTGCACCACCAGGCGCCGCGCGTGCCGCGACAGGCTGACGACGGCGGGGACGGTGGCCAGTTCGTCGCGGACCACTACGGCGTCGGCGGTCTCCAGGGCGAGATCGGATCCGGCCCGGCCCATGGCGATGCCGGTGTGGGCGGCGGCCAGCGCGGGGGCGTCGTTGACACCGTCGCCGACCACCAGCACCTTGCGCCCGGCCTGCTCCAGCTCCTTCACGGCAGTGACCTTGTCCTGGGGTACCAGTCCCGCGCGGAGGTCGGTGAGGCCGACCTCCCCGGCGAGGCGGCCGGCGGCGCGTGAGTTGTTGCCGGTGACCAGCACCGGCGCGGTTCCGGTCAGGGTGGTCAGCGCGGTGACGGTGGCGGCGGCCTCCTCGCGCGGCGATGCCCAGCACCCCGACCGGGGTGCCCTCGGCCTCGACCAGGACGGCGGTGCGGCCCTCGTCCTCCAGCCGGGCGGCGACCACGGCAGCCGCGTGATCGCTGCGCCCGTTCAGTAGCCGGGCGGGGCTGCCGACCACGACGGCCTTGCCCTCGACGGTGGCCGTCACGCCGGTGCCGGGAGCGGAGGTGAAGTCCTCCGCCGCGGGGATGTCCAGGCCGCGTGTGCGCGCGGCGTCCACGACGGCACGCGCGAGGGGGTGCTCGCTGGGATGCTCGGCCGCCGCCAGGACCAGCAATTCCGCGAGCAGACCGCCGAGCCGGACCCGCAGGCAGCCGCCCTCCCGAACGCCTGACCGTCTCTGGGGGCGCCGAGTCGGCTTCCGTCCCCAGCGGTTACCGGCCGCGTGGGACGTACATAATTGCGGCCATGCCTGCCAGACAAATCACGGCACCGACGGCGTCGAACCGGTCGGGGCGGTAGCCATCGACGAAGGCGCCCCACAGCAGCGAACAGACTCCAACCGGCCAAGATGCCGCCGATGCGACCGCGCGGCTTACCATCGCGACCGGGCCGAAGCCCCTGACCGCCCTATGCCCGTGCCCGCGAACAGCGGCGCGAAGCCGGTGCGCTCGAACTCGTCAACCGGCCAGCCGGCAGGTGTCCGCTCCGCCACACACCTGTCGGTCACACCCTCGTCCCACTGGAAGGGTCCTCTTGGACCTGCGCAAAGCGCACCACCCGGTGCGCAGAAGCGGCGGCATGACGGGGCTCCAGATGACTCTGAGCGCCTGGGACTAGCGGAGAGAGCGGGTCGGGGAAGGGCCGACATTCCGCTTCGCCTGGTGAATACATGGATCCTCCCGGCGAGTGCAATCGCAAAGTAGGCGCACCCTGGAAGCGAGACAGGGGATGGACCGCATGAGGTGCCGGCCGCGTCGTGCGGCCAGCGCAGCTGATCTCACGACGAAGCCGCACCGGAACATTCCGGTACGGCTTCGTTGCCTCACGGCTCCGCGCAGAGGTCCCGCCAGGAGGGGGCCGGGCGGGGCCTCGCCGTATCACTGACGCCCCTATAACGCGGGGGCGCGGGAAACCGGTCTGACCAGGTTGAAGACCTCGCGGGCCGCATATCGCTTGAGGCACCGAATGATCTCACGCCGGGTCTTGCCCTCCTGGGTGCGGCGTTCGTAGTACGCCTGGGTGCGCGGGTCGTGGCGCAGCCGGGTGAAGACGATGCGGTGCAGGGCGGCGTTGGCCTGCCGGTCGCCGCCGTAGTTGAGCCGGCGCGTGCTCCGACGCCCGGAGGAGTACTCGATGGGGCTGACTCCGCAAAGGGCAGCAAAGGACGCCTCAGTGTTCAGTCGCTCGGGATTGTCCCCCATGGTGATCAGGAGAGTGGCGGCACTGTCCGGGCCGATACCCACCGGTACGAGCAGTTGCGGCGCGTGGCGTTCGACGAGCCGGGTCAGGCGTTGGTTCAGCTCGTTGATCTGTCTGCTGAGCTGTTCGATGCGTTCGGCGAGCATGCGTAATGTCATGTGGGTGGCCTGGGCCACCGCGTCCTCGTCTCCCCCACCATCGGGTGGGCTGAGGGTCGCGCAGATGCGGAACAGCTCGGCATTGCCCAAGCTCGACAACCGTTCCCGCAGGGCGGAGTCGGCGATCACTAGGACGGCCTTCAGCTGGTTGATCGCCTGGGTGCGGGCCTTGACCGCGGAGTCCTTTGCGAGTTTGTAGATCCGGGCGCTGTGCACGGGTCCGTCGCCGGACTTGGCCTGGGCCCGGGTGCGACCGCTGAGCACGGCTCGCGCTGCGGCCTGGGCATCGAGCGGGTCCGACTTGCCGAGCAGACGGCGGGCCGTGCGGTCGGGCCGGTTCACTTCGAACACCTGGATCTGCTGGGTCAGCAGGTAGCGGGACAGGCCCGCGCCGAAGGTACCGGTGCCCTCCACACCGGCCCGGCGCACCGTCCCCCGCTTGCGGGCCCACACGAGTAGCCGACGGTAGCCAACGGCCGTCGCCGGAAAGGACTCAGTGCCAAGGACCTTCCCCAGCGGGCAGACCACGGCGGCGACGTGAACCTCGCCGTGCGTGTCCACGCCCAGGACGACCTCACTCCGATTGGGCGGATCCGTGCTGGAAGAGGTATTGCGCTCTCTGGTCGTCATGGTGGTTCGCCTCCCGCGTGGTGACGTGCTGGGTAGATGGCACCGGCCCGCTCGGGCGGTCTGAACCGTGATGGCGCCTGAACTCGGCAAGGCCCCTATTGGGACACGCCCTGTGGCTCGGTGGCAGGCAGCATCCCGCAACGGCAGTCGGCAGGTCCGTGACTGGACACTTCGGTCATAGATCTCACGAGTCAGACCTCCGCCCGGGACGGCACTGCACAACCGTCCCATCGATCCCGGTATAGCGACATGACTCGATCACTGCCGGATGACTTCAACCGAACCGATGCTCAACATGACTGAACGCGCTGACAAGGCGTTGACTACCGTCCACTCCTGACCGATATTTCATGGCCAGCAGCGCCCAGGTCAGCACCGGCTACAACGGAATTCCTACGCCTGATCCGGTCCATCGACCCAGGGAAACTTGGTGTGTCAGCGCAGCCCTCTACGCTGGGATCCGACACGCGCACAGTGGGGCGGCAGGCCGGTCAGAGGACAGCAGTGGCATCGAACGACAGCAGGGCACACAACTGGCAGAGCATCCGTGAATGGGACGGAAGCCAGCATCGCGCGTTCGAGGAACTCTGCTTCCAGCTCCGCACGCCAGCGCCTCCGGGCTGGGAGACGATCAAGACTGCTGCTCCGGACGGCGGCGTCGAGTGGTACGACCAGGCGCCCGACGGCAGCGCTGCGCACGGATACCAGGTCAAGTTCGTCCACAACATCGACGACCTCATCCCACAGGCGAAGAAGAGCGCCAAGACAGTCGGTGAGAACATCGCGAACCGGAAGATTGTCCGGCTTGAGTTCCTCGCCCCCTTCGACCTCTCCGACCCCACCCCTGTCACCCCGCGCGGGAACGCGCGTACCGGTGCGAGGGAGCGGTGGAACAACAACGTTGCCCAGTGGAAGAAGGACCTGCCCGGTCTTGCTGGCGTGGACATCCGCTACGTCGGTGGCGGTGAGCTGCTGGAGCGGCTGACCCGCCCTGGAAATGAGGGACGTCAGTGGTTCTTCTTCGAGCGGCGGGCGCTGGGCAGCGAGTGGTTCAGGGAACAGGTCACGCTTGCTGAGCGTCTGGCCGAGGCACGGTACACACCCGAGCATCATGTGACGTTGCCCCTTGCGCGCGTGGCGGACGCGTGCGCCCTGCCGCAGGAGTTTTTGAGGCAGGGCGTCCAGCGATCCCGGGATCTGCAGGCCGCTGTGGTGACACTCCTTTCCGAGATGACGCGCTGGCACGACAGCTATCCCGCGCCGGACAGCAGCCCCGACCATCAGGCGCTGTCGCGGTGGGTGCACGCGTGGACGCCCGCATTGCAGGAAGGCGCCCACGCCTTGGTCCACGACCTGTCGACTGCATCCGCGACGTCCGGTTTCCCTGCGGAGCAGAGCTCTGCCGTGGCGGAGGACATGCTGGAGCGGCTGGGTGAGTTCAAGGACCTGGCTGGCCGGTTCGCGGAGAAAGAGCGTCAAAGCGACGACGCCACATCTGCCACCGGACGGGGCGCAAAGGCTCCAGTGACCGCGGTGCAGAGCATGCAATGGGTGTGCGAGCGCGCTCTGGCTCGTGCCCTCGACGCCTGCGAGCGCCTGGTTGGCTTGTTGCGGAGTCCCGCTGCCCAGGCAGCGGAGAAGAAGACCTGGCTGCTCCTGGGAGAGGCGGGGCAGGGCAAGACGCATTTGCTGGTCGACGCCGCGCGACGGGCCGTAGACGAGGGCCGTCCGGCGCTGGTGGTGTTCGGGCAGGAGCTCACCGGGCACAACGCGTTGAGTGAGATCGCGCAGAAGCGTGGCCTGGGGCCGCTTGCCGAGCGAGACCTCCTGCAGGCGATGGACGCCGCTGGCGCGGCCAGCGGCTGCCGCTTCCTGTTGATCATCGATGCGCTCAATGACTCCGACGATGCCGGGAAATGGAAGAGCGAACTGCTGGCGCTACAGGTGCGTCTGGCCGGGTACCGGCACATCGCTTTGTTGGTGTCCTGCCGCTCGACCTTCAAGTCGATCGTCGTGCCTGATCGTTTCGATGGGCCGGCTTCCGCGCACCCCGGCTTTGCAGGACGGGAGATGCAAGGGCTGGAGAGCTACCTGAGGGGTACGGCGGCGGTTCTTCCCAACACTCCCCTGCTGGCCTCGGTCTTCACCAACCCTTTGTTCGTAAAGCTGTATGCGGACAGTCTGAGCAAGAGCCTGAAGCGTGGCGGCTCGGGCGGCCATCCGCGTGACAGGAGCGCGGTGTTCGACGCCTATGTCGACCACCGCGCGGAGACCATCTGCTCCCGGCTCGGACTCGATCCTCTGGAGCGGCCCGTGCACCGTGCAGTGGACGCCCTGGCGTCGCGCATGGCCGCCGCACGGCGTTCCGTGCTGCCGCGTGAGGAAGCCCGCGCTCTTGTCGACGCGTACGCTCCGGCGGCCACAGCGTGGCCGGACACGATGCTCGGGCAGCTCCTCGCCCAGGGCCTGGTGTCCAACGAGCGGACCTACAAGGCCGACCAGGCAACCGGTATCGGTTTCCCCTACCAGGCGTTCGGCGACGACCGCGTTGTACGGTCGGTCTTCGCTGCCCACCAGGACGAGATCGACGCGCTACGCGAAGGACACCCACTGACCGCCGATTCCGCGCTGCGAAGCTGGCTGAGGCAGGCTGCCCCGAACTACCAGGAAGCAGCGTCGATTCTCCTGCCCGAACAAACCGGGACGGAACTCATCGACCTGCTGGCCGCCTCTCCCACATCTGCAGAGGCCACAGCTGGCCCCGCCAGACGCGTGGACGCACGAGGCTACCGGCTGGCCCGCAGCTTTCTGGAAACGCTTCCGCTGCGCAGCACACGCAGCGTCAACGAACGCACCATCGAGCTCCTCAACGAGACCGCCGCACGCCACGGACGCAATTCCGACGTGCTGGAGGCCGCGGTAGCGGTCACCGCCGAGCCGGGGCATCTGCTGAACGCCGACCGTCTCCACCGGGTGCTGCTGCGAAAACCGCGGCCCGAGCGCGACGCGTGGTGGGGCGTAGAGACCTACTCCTTGCTGTGGGACGTCACGGCACTGCACCGGCTGCTGCGCTGGGCCGAGCAGTACCCCACCCCGCGCCATCTCCACCCTGCATCCCTCACGGTCCGGCCTCGGCTCGGGGACCGGACCCGCCGACCGGTGCAGACGGCCGGAGCCAACCACGAGGAAGTCGTCCGGCTGGCCGCCACGACACTGGTGTGGACCCTCACGTCCTCCAACCGGTTCCTGCGCGACCGGGCCACCAAGGCCCTGGTGCAGCTGCTTCTGGGGCACGGAGACGTTCTCGTCTCCCTCCTGGACAGATTCCTCCACGAGGACGCGGAGAAGATCGATGATCCCTACCTCTTCGAGCGTCTAGTGTGGGTTGCGTATGGAGTCCTGGCCCGTCGCAGCGAGGACGACGGCAAGCACGACCTCCTCGGGACAGTCGCCCGGCGGCTGCTCACGTACTCCTACGGCGCGGTTGATTCGCCCGCACACGCCTCACGGAACGGGCTGCTGTGCGAAGCGGCTACACGCGTCGTCACCTTGGCGCACCGTGCTGGAGCCGTCACCGGCGAGGAAGCAAACGCGGTCAGGCATCCACACGCCTGCCCTCCGATCGGGCAGGCTCCCGCGGAGGAGGACCTCGACGTGCTCTTCCTGCGGCGGGAGCAGAACAAGTCGCGGTGGGGATCGCTCCGCTCGTCCCTTTCACCCCTGGGAGACTTTGCGGACTACCAGGTCCGGCCGGCCGTGCGTCACTTCAGTTTGCTGCCGCTGTCGACCGACTATCCCCGTCGGCCGGCGTGGCAGCGGGCCGACGATTCTGTCGTAGTCGACCCCGCCCGTATTCCGGCCTTCGCGCAAAGCCTTCCGGAGTCCGTCCGGCCCGCCTTGAGCACACCGGCTGCCGTTGAACAACTCCTCACCGCGAGGAAGGCGAGGGACGTCCTCGACCCGGACCAGTACGCGCTGCTGCGGGCCTGCCGAGTGCCCCCGCCCGACGACGAACGCCTCGCCGCTGCCCACGTCGACGCCGAGTGGGCCGCACGCTGGATCCTCGCCCGCGTCGCCGACCTGGGCTGGACACCTGAACTGTTCGCCGAATTCGACAACATGCGTTCCCGCCACTCTGGCTCCCGCCAGTCACACAAGGGCGAACGGATCGGCAAGAAGTACCAATGGATGGCCCTCCACGAACTCGTGGAACGCCTGGCGAACCACCGGCACCCCCACCGGCAGACCGAGCGCGACGCCGCCGAATACCCGGGAGCGGCACGACTGTCGCTGCTCGACATCGACCCCTCCCTTCCTCCGGCCCGACACCCCTTCTCCGACACCGACGACGACAACAGTCCAGACGAAGCCGACCACGCCACCTTCCCGACCGCCGACCCCGCACAACCGCTGGCACCACCTGTACCCGACCTGCCCGACGACGAGGGCGTCGACGAATGGATCAACCGTCCGGACAACCTGCCCGACCTCGACGAACTGGGCATCCGCACCGACAGCCAGGACCGGCAGTGGATCGTCCTTTACGAACAGGCCATGGACGACCACGACGGCCGAGGGTGGAACGTCACCCGCGGCCAGGCAGAGCAGTGGCACCGCATCCACAGCTGGCTCGTGCCTGCCCCCCAACTCACCAGCCTGCTGACGTGGCTTGAGGGACGTTCGTTCACGAACCGGCTGATGCCCGAAGGGCCCGATCGTCACAGCCTTCTCCTGGCCGACTTCCCCACCGTCCCCGGGCCCTGGACCGATCCGGAACCCGACTCCTGGCATGTGAGTACCTTTCAATATGACGAACCCGGTGCCGATGAGGACGCCTCCCTTGTCCCGGGGGACGACGATCTCTCCACTCCGGAGCCAACCCCTAGACCGCCGACCTCGGAGGAGAGCGTCGCCATCGCCATCTGGCGGGAGCGCAGGGAAAAGCGCCGGGAAGAGCTGCTCCTGGAGCTCGCAGAGCAGTGGGCGGACGGTCCGATGGAAGACGACGAGGACGACTGGCTGGAGCGCACCCTCGCCGCACAGCCGCAGGGCCAGATGGTGTTCGCCACAGATCCCGATGGGGAGCCCGTCACCGCTATTCCGACCGACCAGACATACAACTGGAGTGGTCAGAGCCTGGACTGCTCCCTCGACGCATCCGTCTCCGTGACGCTGCTCAGTGACCCACTCCTGAGAGACAGCAGGCTGCGGCGCGACCCGGACCGCCCCTTCTGGTACGACACCGACGGGCAACTGCAGGTGCAGTACCTGACATGGGACCGCCCGAGCGGCAGGGCTTACAGTCTCCTCGCGTCCAGAGAGTGGCTCGAGCACCGCCTCGAGCGCAGCGGCCATTGCCTGGTCCAGGGCATGACCGGTGAACGGCAGCCTGTGACCGCCGAGCACCCCCGTGTCTGGAGAGAGTTCGGCCAGAGCGCTGGCCGCACGGCACAGGGCCCAGGCAAGGTTGGGACCATCGTGACCGAAGTCAAGAGAAGCATCCGGTAGCAGGCCGTCGCCGGACTTGGCCCCGGGCCGGGTCATTCGTCCCTCTTCCCTGCGGCCGGGCACAATGCCACTGACATCAAGGAGGCAAGCACCTGTTCGACATCGCCGTAGGCTCATGACATGAAATCCGTCATCACGGCCATCGACGAGGTGTCGCCGGACAACCAGCTCAGGTGCAGCATGCACACCCGACCGAGTCCTCACTGCAGCGGCCCGGTCGTTGCCGTGGTGACGTTCGACGACGCGGGCGGCAAGGACAACCACTGGAACGTATGCCGCTGGTGGCTCACCAACCATCCCGACGCGGTCGCCTTCCAAGGCCAGTGACCGGCTAACAGAACGCCACTGAGCTTGCTGCCTGGCTCGTTCGCCGGTGATCTCCATTGGAAGAATGTGCCTACCGGCCGCCGTGCCTCGGTCTTCACCCTCACCGCCGCCGGGCGCGAACAGTTCGCCACCTGGACATCCGCCCAAGGTGTCCGGTAGACGCGGCGCTCACCGCCCTCGGCCAGGATTCCCGCACCGCCATCGCAAACGCACCAAAAGAGAGCCACAGGAGCCGGCTGCCCGGATCGGTGACCACCTGCACGTTCACGCCGTGTCGGCGGTGCTTGTGGGAGTCGGCGCGTCCGTCGCCGCCGCGGTCGCACTCGGCAAGCCTGCCGTCGAGCAGGAGGAAGTCCGGGTCTGCCTCGCGCAGGGTTTTGAGCAGGCCGGGCGCTCGTTCGGCGAGCAGGCCGACGATCGCGGTGGTGTAAGCCTGGGCGGTGGACTCGCTGATTTCGAACCCGGCGGCAATCTTCGCCCGGGTGTGTGCTCACGCAGGTACACCACTGCCACCAGCGCACGTTGGGACGGACGGGGCTTGCAGCAGCGGTCGCCCTCACGGGTGACCACGAGCATCGTGACCCACTCCACGAGTGCATTCGGCAGGTCGAGTCCGCAGGTGGGGTTTCCTCGTTTGTGGACGTCTCTTGAGGATCGGATCGTGGGGTCCGAGATGGAGGTGTCGCCATGGCTGCACAGCGGTATTTCGGAGGAGTTCAAGCGGTCGCTCTGGTGGAGTCCACGGGCTGCTCGATCAACTCGGGTAGCCTGAGCTTGGTTGCATAGTTCGCAGATGTCCAAATAGCGGAGCAAAGCCCACCACGTACTGAACCCGATCACTGCAACAACACCTCAACCCGGATAGGGCTGCCGCTCAGGATCGCACAGCGAACATGGGCCGCGTCGTCGTCCTCACCGCCGGCACCCATGTCTCACGCTGGTGCGGGTGGCGGGAAGTACGTGGCGCGGAACTCGGCGAGGGTCTGCTCCACACCGGCGATGGTCAGACGCCAGAAATCCCAGCCGTCGATCTTGTTGCTGCCGGTCGCGGCCCTGGCGGCGGTGGTCGGGGTGCGCCAGGGGCGGCCCAGGACGTTGATCTGGCCCTCGTGGTTCAGGACTGCCTGGTGGACCTTCTTCTCGTGCCGGCCGGTGAGGGTGATGCCGGCCTTCAGGTCGTCCGGGTCCAGATGTTGCAGCAGGTCTTGCAGGTCGACTCGGGAGCGTGCCGGGTCGACGGCGGGTGTGGGCGTCGCTGCGGTGGTGGGCGCGGCGGCGGGCCGGTCGCAGGCGCGATGCAGGGCCAGGGCCATGGCGGCTGCCGAGCTGTATGGCGCCTTGGGTCCCACTTTGTCGTCGATCAGCTGCTGGATGTCGGTCTTGTCACCGTAGCGGGCGAGCACGCCGACCTCCCGCATGAGGCGGCTGCGGAGCGGGACGAGGTGGGAGTCGTTGAGCGCGAGGATCCGTATGGTTTCGTCGGCGCGGCACAGGCCGCGTTTCGTTTCGGCCAGCGAGTAGGGGGTGTTGCTGCGTCGGGCGTAGCCGGCGCTGTCGAAGCCGAGCAGGTCGGGGTCGCTGTGGTGGGCTGGGTCCAGGAGCAGCGGTTGTTCGCGGTCCAGGTCGTCGGCTGCCGTGCGGGCGCGGGTTCCGCCTATGAGGGGGAACTGGCTGCCCTTGGCGCGGCCTTCCCGGACGCCGTTGTAGCGGGCTCCGCCGCTGTTGCAGTGTCTGCAGGCGATGCGGTAGTTCGACATGTCGTAAGCCAGCCACCAGTAACCCGGGTGGCCGGGCACGTCGAGTACTTCGGATTTCGGCCGGTAGTGGTCGACGGTGATGTCCGCGCGCACGATGAGGGTCTCGCAGTACCAGCACTTGTCGCCGACGAGTTCGAGGAGCAGGTTGCGTACGGCGTCCTCGGTCCAGTGCATGGTGAATGTGCGCTTGGTGCCGGCGGCGACGGCGGCTCTAACCGCGTCGAGGGTGCGTTTGGCCTTGGTTGCCCAGGCCGGCGGGGCGGTGAGCCCTTGCATGTTCACGTGTCTCATCGGTGTCAGATCACCGACGAGAAGCGCTCGTGGAACAGCTCGGCGACCAGGGCCTGCAGCCGTTCGGGCGAGGGCGGGTTGGGGCCTTGCGCGGCCTCGAGGAGCGCGAGGCGTCTGCGGTGGAGCTCGGCGAGGAAGGCCGCTACGAGCGGATCACGGTCGGAGTGGGGAAAGTCCATGGTCTCCAGCTGGGCGGTGACGTCGCGCAGTGCGGCCTGTTTGACCGGGTCGCCTTCCGCCTCGGGGAGCAGCGCGTACTGGCGGTCGATCAGCTCCTGGGTGTGCTCGTCGAGTTGGGTGGGCAGGTCGAACAGGTCGGTGGTCAGCAGGCCGCCGGCGCCTTGTCCGCGCGGGTTGGCCCGGGGTATCACCGCGGTGGCCTGGCCCTCCACGTCGGTGGTGACGACGCGGATCTGCTCACGGGTCATGTTGGCCACCAGGAGCGGTTCGTGGGTGGCGGTAAGGAACTGCGAGTGCTGATGCGGTCCCAGCACGCTGCGCACGGAGGAGTACCAGCGCCGGCTCCACTCCGGGTGGAAGTGGGAGTCGGGCTCGTCTAGAAGGAACAGCGACTCATGTGTCCGCTGCAGTCGCAGCAGGCCCAAAATGGTGAGGAGTTGCTGCTCCCCGGAGCTCAGGTCGTCCAAGCCGACGGTGAGCGCGCCGGGTTTGTCCAGGCGGACGTCGACGGTGAGGTAGCCGGCGTCCAGCAGGGTGGCGAGCAGGCCGAACATCGACAGGTCGCTGTCGAAGAGGTTACGGAAGGCGCGGACGTCCTCCGCGGTGCCCAGGTCGATCTGGAACCCTTCGGCGGGGCTGCCGGCTCCGTCCACCGGGTCGGCGTCGGGGATGAGACCGAATCGCCCCGATTCGGCGGCGGCCGCGAACAGGGTGCGGGCGGGTCCGCCCAGGCCCCAGTACGGGAGGGCAGCCAGGTGCGGGGCGCGTGCGGCGCGTGGCGCGCGGATCCGCAGGACCGCGGAGGCCACCCGCTGGAGGTAGGAGTGGCGGCGCAGGTAGGTGCCGAACGAGTCGGACCAGTGGGTGGTCTGCGCGAGGAGCAGGAGCGGCAGGTGCGCGGGCGTGCACAGGAACACCGGCGTGTACAGGGGGCAGTTGATGGGCAGGGTGAGCTGCTCGGTCCACAGCTCTGCCTCGTCCGGCGTGTGGTGTGCGCGCCAGTGGTCGAAGTCCTTCATCCACTGCCGCCGCCATTGGCCGATGCGACGGGCGGCGAAGCGGCGGTGCTGCTCGAACTCGCTGGTCCAGGGGGCCTGGGCGTGCGCCTGGTAGCCGAAGACGTGATCGGGCAGATGCTGCGCCCACACCGCGCGGGCCACCCGGACCGGCCGGCCCAATGAGGTGCTCACGGTCAGCTCGGGAGAGCTATCGGGGGAGGTCTGAACGACCCGGACCGTCCTGTCGTGGACCTCGTAGTCGAGCTCGAAGGCGAACCCCGCACGGCGCCCGGGCCGGTGCAGGGCGCTGAAGATCTCGGCGAGCGCGTGCAGGGCTCGGGACTTGCCGCCGCCGTTGGGGCCGATCAGGGTGGCGATGGCATGGCCGCCGTCGAGGGCGTCCGTGAGGTCCAGCTCGAAGTGGTGCAGGCCCCGGTAGGAGGGAAGGCTCAGTCGCAGCAGCCGCACGGCATCCCCCCGGTCGTGGCGCCCCTGGTCGCCATCACCGCTCCGCCTCACCATCTGGGCTGTCGGCGTGCACGCCGTAGGGGCGCAGCGCTTCGGTCAGGGAGGCGAACTCGGCCAGGGCGGCGCCCAGTTCAGCGGTGATCTCCTGGGCCATGCGGTGTAGGTCGGCCTCGGGCTCTTCCAGCGTGAAGGGCCCGGGCGGGGGTTCGGCGATCTGAAGGTCCAGGTTGACGCCGCTCCTGGCGAGCAGCTCCTGGACCGCGAAGGACCGGAAGCGGGGTGTCTCGACTCGTTCGCTGCGGGGCCGGCCGGGCCGGTAGGCGGACACGAAGTCGCCGTAGTCGGGGCCGGCCTCCGTCATGGGCTTGGCCGTCGCCGTGTGCGGGGAGCGCAGGTCGTACACCCATAGCCGTGTCGTGGACGGGCTGCCGTCGGGGCGCGGGTCGGGCTTGTCGAAGAACAGGACGCTGGCCTTGAGGCCGCCGGCGTAGAAGATGCCCGTGGGAAGCCGCAGCAGGGTGTGCACGTCACAGGCGGACAGCAGGCGGCGCCGGATCAGCTCACCGGGCCCGCCTTCGAACAGCACGCTGTCGGGCGCCACGACAGCGGCGCGGCCGTCGGTCTCCAGCAGGCTGTGGATGTGCTGGAGGAAGTTGAGCTGCCGGTTGGTGGTGAGGGTCCAGAAGTCCTCCCGGTAGGGCTCATCGCTGGTGGAGCGGCGGCCGAACGGAGGGTTGGTGAGCACCAGCGTCGCCCGCTTGACCGGCGGGCGGGCCAGCGCGTCCCCGACGGTGATGCACGGGTGGGCCTCGTCGGCCCGGGTGACGCCGTGTAGGACCAGGTTCGTCGTGGCCAGCCGTGCGGTTGCGTCGACGAGTTCGGTGCCGAAGAAGGCGCCCTGGTCGAGCCGCTTGCGCTGGGCCGCGGTGACACCTGAAGGAAAGTGGTCGACCAGGTAGTCGAAGGCTTTGATCAGGAAACCGCCGGTGCCGCAGGCCGGGTCGGCGACGGTGTCGTCGATGCCGGGCTGGACGCACTGCACGATCGCCTCGATCAGCAGCCGAGGGGTGAAGTACTGGCCGGCACCGGTCTTCGTGTCCGTGCTCATGCGGACCAGCAGCGCCTCGAAGACGGCACCGATGTCGCCTGCGGACCACTGGTGGCGGTCCACCACGTCGACGATCAATCGGTGCAGGAGGGCAGGGTCCGGGATGCGGTTTTGTGCCCGTCGAAAGAGCAGCCCGAGCGTTCCGGGCCGGGCGGCGAGCAGGTCCAGGATCTGCTCGTAGACCGGGATCAGGTGGTCGCGCTCGGTCGAGGTGAGCTGCGCCCAGGCGTCGAAACCGAGTACGTCCTGCCCGTTGAGGGGGCGTTGGCGTTGTTCGTGGGCGCGCTTGAGGACGATCAGGCTGGCCAGCTGCTCGATGTACTCCAGGCCCGAGGTGCCGTTGTCGCGCAGCACATTGCCGAAGTTCCACAGCCGGTCCACCAGGGCCTGGTCGTATCCGGGGCGGGAGGAGACGGTGGGGTTCACAGTACAGACTCCTGTTGCCCGGACGGGGAAAGCGGAGGGGACAGGTGACCGGTGAAGGCGCGTTCCAGGAGGTTACGCCGCAGCCGTCCGGCCACCACGAGAGCGCGTTCGGCGGCCGCGGAGGCCGCGTTCAGGGCCGTGGTGTGCGCCTGGACCACCGCGACCAGATGGTGCTGCTCGTCTACGGGGGCGACGGGCACCGGCATGAGCCGGATCCTGGTCAGGCTGATGGACGCCGGCCCCACGGTCTGGTTGGCGTTGTGTTTGCACCACTGGCGGCCGAAGCCGTTGGCGTGCCAGGCCAGCAGGACGGGGTAGAGCTGATGGGCGGTGATCCGGACACGGAAGAGGTGGCTGTGGGGGACGCAGTGGGGCAGTTGCTCCTCCCAGATCCAGCCGCGGCCCAGGCTGTCGCTCGATCCGCCGCCCGTCAGCAGCACATCGCCCGCCCGCAGCCGAGCTGCCTGGGCCCGTGGTGGGGGCAGCCGGATCGTGCGGACGTCGTCCAGGTCCAGGCGGCCGCGCTGCACGTTGGCGACCCGCAGGCAGGAGACGTCCACATCGGCGGGATTCCACTCCTGCTTGCCGGGCGGGGTGATGCCGCGGGTGACCTCGGCGACATCGTCAAGGCGGGTCCATCGCCAGCGTTCGGGCAGGCCGGGCAGCGTCCCGTCACCAACACCCGACACCCGGGGCAGGTCCGCGGGAATCCGAGCGGCTTCGGCGAGAGCCCCGCGCCCTGCCCGCGCGGTCAGAGTACGGCTCAGGACGTCGGCCTGGTCGAGGGCGCCGTTGGTGCGGATCGTGGTGGCGTCGATGCGGGCGAGGTGGTCCTCCAACAGGCCGACAATCCGGCGCTGTTCCACCACAGGGGGCAGCGGCAGCAGGACGTCGGCCAGATCACGCTGATTGATCCGCCAGATCGCTGCGCCGCCCTGGCGGGCACGTGCCTCGATCTGACGCCGCATGACCGGCGACTTCCACAGATGTGCGAGGTAGCGCGGATCGAGGGCATCCGGGCGTACGCGCACTCGGATCATGGTGTCGGGGATGGCCGTCGGGGCCGGGGGGCCGTCCACCAGGGCGCCCTCACCGACCAGGGAATGTGAACCGTTGACCCGGCCGACCAGCACATCCCCGTGTTCAGCGAGCAGTATCGCGCGGCCGTCGTCACTGCGGTCGCTGCTCTTGGACTGGGTGAAGTCCACAGTCGCTGCCCGAAGCGCCGTCATGCGCAGTACGGGCAATCCGCCCTCGCCGGGGCGCGGAGACCGTCCGTTGACCAGCGGTTCGCTCAGCACGTCGGCCAGCCGGACGATCCTCCAGCCGGCAGGCACCTCATTCATCACGCCAGGGCCCTGCCCAGTTCGTCCAGGAGGTCGATCGCGGCGTCGGGCCCGAAGGCGTCAAGGAAGCCGTCCGTGCCGCCGCGCGCCGAGAAGGGGACGCCGTCCAGATACGCCGGGGCGAAGCGGGACTCGGTCGCCACCACGTCCGCGATCTTCTCGATCCACCACAGCTGGGCGGAGCTGAAGGGTCCGGCCCGCTTAATGAACTCGGCCAGACGCCCGCGCACCGTCTCCGCTTCTCGGCGACGCCGGCTCGATGCCGCCACCCGCAAAGGGGCCGGCCGGTCGTACAGGCCAAGGAGCGCCTCTTGGAGTTCGGGGTTCTCGGCGAGCGGGAAAAGGGCCGCCCGCCGCTCGTCCTCGACGGCTCTCTTGCCTCCCGCCTGGCGCAGTGGTGCCAGGTGATCCGAGTCGACGGAGTCGAGGAGACGGGTCACCAGCTCCTGCAGGGACTGGCCCGCCAGTTTCCGGATCTCGGCGCCGTCGGCGTCACTGAGCGCGGGGAGGAGCCGGGCGAGCCTGATGGCGAGTTCGGCCGTCTCCTGCGGCGTCACCAGCCCGTCAGCGGCACGGCTCAGCAGGCGCTCCAAGGCGGCCCGCCCCGCCTGCCCGGATGCATCCGTCACATTCACCAGCGGCTGGAGGTGACGCGAAGCGCCCACCGCGTCGACGACCACGAGCTGCGTCTTGGCAATCGCCCCCGGGGTGACGGCGCGCAGCTCCGCGGACGCGATGGTCTGGGTTCCCATGGCCAGCAGCTGCTCGTAGTAGGCGGCGGAGCGCACCTCGCGCAGGATCAGCAGGCACTCGAGCGCCCGCATGTCGCTGAACCCGGAGATCAGATCCGTCACGACCGCGATCCGGAACTGCGGTGTTGTGCGGAACTCCCGCAGCAGGTGCACCGCATGAGCGTCGCGGTGCGTGATCCGTCGGCAGAAGACGTCCCCGGCGCCGAACACGTCGCGGATGCGCTCCACGACCTCGTCCGCATGCGATCCGTCCTGCGCCAGCACCACGGCCTTGGGGACCACGCCGAGCGCGCCGCTCTGCTGCGTCCGGTCGGGGAACAAGGTCGGCAGCGCGTCGCGGAAAGCCGTCACCACCGCGGCCAGGTGCTCGGAGGGGACAGCTCGCGCCGACCCCTGCCCCGCAGTGGAAGCCAGCTCCTCGTCCAGGTCCTCGTAGCGGGCGCGGCGCGAGCTGTTGGCTTTCACACCGACAGCGTCGACGGGGGTGGCGAACGCCAGCTGCCGGTCGTCGGCGACCCGGATCTCGTAGACGGAGTAGTCCACGGCGACGCCGTCGGCGACGGCCTGTTCGTAAGTGTAGGAGTCGACCAGGTTGCCCTTGAAAAATCCGAGAGCGGTAGCGGTCGGCGTCGCGCTGAAGCCGACGATGGGAGCGTCGAAGTATTCAAGAAGGGCACGACGCTGTCCGTAGAGCGCGCGGTGGCAGTCGTCGACGATGACGAGATCGAACGCGTCGGGCGGCAGCGCCTCGCAGTAGGTCACTTCTAGGGGTGTGGCATCGGGATGCGCTTGCCGTTCGGCGGTCTCGTACGCCGACACGCGGTCGGAGCCGTCCTCGGGTGCTGGCGTGCCGGCGAGCATGGCCGACAGCCGCTGCACCGTGGCCACGGCCACGGAAGCCGACGGGTCCAGGCCGTCCGCGGTCAGCTCCTGCACGTGGTACACGTCATCGAGACGGCGCCCTCCGTCCGGCATGCTGAACTGGCGCAGCTGAGCGATCAGTTGGTGCACGGCCAGCTTTCGGTCGGCCACGAACAGGACCCGGCCCGCGCGCGCGTAGCGGAGCTGCCGGTAGGCGGTGAACACCCCAGTGAAACTCCGCCCGGAGCCGGTGGCCATGTGCACCAGCGCCCGCCGCTGACCGGCCGCAAGGGCCTGCTCGATGGCCCGCAGCGCCCCGTGCTGGGGGTTGCGGAGCTGGTCGAGTCCCTCGTCCTGCCGCAGCAGATAGGCGGCCTGTCGGGCCCGGTAGGTCGGCGCCACGCTGTCCGCCTCCGCCTCGCGCTGCCAGCGGGCCAGCGTGCGGGGCTGGTGGAAGCCGCTGACGAGGCGAGCGTGCGGATCGGGGTCATTGGCGTCGCAGAACAGCAGACGCCGGCCATCGCTCACATACCGGTACGGCAGCGGCGAGCGCCACACGGGCCACGGCAAGGAGCCCGCCGGGGCCTCGGCCAGTGCGCCCGCCTGCTCCATGGCGTTGGTGAGATCGGCACCGTCCCGCTTGCACTCGACGATCCCGACCACCTGTCCGCCGACCGTCAGCAGCATGTCCGCGCGCCGTCCTCCAGCCAGGCGGGGCTCCACCAGGACGCAGCCCAGGGAGCGGTTGAGCTGAGTCTCCTCACCAGCGCCCAGCACGTCCCATCCCGCCTTGGCGAGCCTACGCTGCACTTCCGCGGCAATGTCGGATTCGCGCAGCGGCTCATAGGCGGCATCGCGCGCGCTGACGATCAGCTGTTCACGTTCGGTGACCGCCAGGGTCACCGGCGAGACGCGCAGGTCGAAGTCGCGGCGCAGACGGGGCAGGTCCTCTTCCAGCGCAGCGACCCGCTGCGCCAGAACACTCAGATCGGACGCGGCGACGTGGACGAAGTTCATCGACTCCGCGTCGCCGGTCAGGGCACGGAAGAACCAGGCGGCCAGCATGAAGCAGCGCTCGACCAGATGCGCCGCCGCCTCCCGCCCCTCGCGTGTGCTGCCGTCGCAACGGTGAAGGTCGTTGAACG
Organism: Streptomyces sp. NPDC021356; assembly: GCF_040641015.1. Lineage (NCBI taxonomy): Bacteria > Bacillati > Actinomycetota > Actinomycetes > Kitasatosporales > Streptomycetaceae > Streptomyces > Streptomyces sp. NPDC021356. Next base: position 37,595 of record NZ_JBFACU010000018.1, read on the forward strand.
CGTCCAGGACCTGCGGCACGAGCACCCCGGCGCGAGACAGGATGTCCAGACGGGCCGGCTGATCACCCGCGGGCAGGCGCACCCCGGTCCGGTGGCCGACCTCAGCGGCGAGAACCTCACCGAACTGGCGTGCCGCCGCCACCGCATCAGCGGGAGCAGTAGCCGCGCGGGCCTCACAGGATGCGCCGTGAAGAACAAGAAGAGGCTCGTAGGGAAGCAGGAACCCGAAATTGGCTGACGCGAGAGCCAGGTCTGTGAACCGGCTTTCGAGCACGCTCGGCTCCAGAGCCACGCCGACCCTCCCTACCTGCACTGCGGCGCCGCAGAATCCGCTACAGAACGGCTCTCACCCTACCGTCCGCCCCCTGCGCACAACACTGACGCTTTGCCAGATATGGGCGGGTTGTGTACCGGGTTCGGTGGATCAGCCCGCTCGATGCGCCGGGAGAAGCCGCGCGTGCACCGAAGCCTCCATACCAGCCAGTGGGCTGGCCGTGCCCGCCCGTCCGGTCCCGCGTTCAGGAGGGGCGCGGCCATCTCGGCGGGAGGGACCGGCGGCGCGGAGGGCAGGGACGGCCTGATGTGCGCGGAGCCGGGCTCGCGGTCCACCCGGGCCGCCTGGTTCTGCTTCCAGCCGACCCGCGGCGACCGACGCTGCTTTCACGAGACGCGGCTGGCCGCGATGGTGCTTCAGGCGGCGACGCCGAGTTCTTTGCGGGTGCGGTGGATGAACTCGCGGACGGCCGGCTCGCGCCGCCAGGAGCCTACTGTTCGTCGTCCTGAGATGGACCCAGTGCTCGGCGGGGAAGTCGTGGAACGCCAGCAGCTCGTCGACCTCGCCGGTGATCTTCTTGATGGCCTTGGGGAACTTCGCCCCGTACGCCTTCTCGAACGCGGTGATCGCCTTCTCGGCGTGCGCACGGTCCTCGGCGGTGTAGATCTCTTGCAGAGCCTTCTTCGCGCCGGGCTGCGCGGACTTGGGCAGCGCGTTCGAGACGTTCCCTATTTTGTGAACCCTACAGCGAGAAGCTCGGAGCCACCACGCCGGACAGCATCGCCACCGACGTGTGCATCAAGGTCTTCGCGACGCACGGCGTTGTCGCCTATCTCGGGCGGTCGGGCGTGCTGCCCAGCCTCCTCAACGCCATGCAGAGCGCCTGCGGTCAGTGCCAGCCACCGGAAGGCACCACCATTCCCCTGATCGCCGAGAGCGCCCGACTTCCAGCTCCACCCCGCCCGCACGGCACGAACCTACCCGTATATGACACTCTTCTACGAGACCACCAATGCCCCGACGCCGGACTCGCGGGATCCCTACGCCCAGTTCACCAGGACTTCGCAGCCGTCTTCGGGCGCCTGAGCGCCGACGCCGACGGCGGCTTCGACACCGTCGGCATCGTGTCCAAGGTCATCGAGAATCTTCTCCCGGCTTCCCAGGACGTCCGGCCCAACGACATCTACCTGCGGCTCACCGCCCACGGCGTGTCCCAGTACCCCGGTGCTTCGAGCGTGCTGCAACGGGACGCCAAGAACAAGTACCCGCCCGACAAGGCCGTCTACATCCGAGACGCCTGTAGTCGATCCGTCCCCCATCGCCTGTCCCCGTCGCTACTGGAAATCTGCAGGTCACGTACACGATTCGTCGATCGGCGATGCTGAGAAGCCCGACGCTCCGTCAGGTACGGCGTACCGCGCGGCCATCGCCACGATGCACCGTTGGTGCGATTTCGGATGGAGGTCGCCCGAGATCGGCGGTGTAGGTCCACACATCGCTGCCGTCGAGTGGCGGAGTTCGGGCGCGACGACAGGTCGGCCTGATCGACTGCCTCTATGCGACAGAGGGCGCGCGGAGGCTGATACTGCGGAGCGGGCGTTGCGGCCGGAACTGGCCTGTCTCCCGGTCGAGGCCGTCGTACCCCGGATCTACGACGACATGGTCGAGGTGCGCTGTGCGATGCGGAACAGGGCGGGCTCGCGTTGGGGTGGTGCCCGACGGCCCTCGACCGCGTCTGGGCCGGCCACAGGCCATCGCGCCCTCGCCCTGTCTCCTCTCGCGCCAGGTCAGGACGCCAGCAGGTGCGGTGCGTGCGTGCGGACCGCGTCCAGTAGTTGTTGCTTCGACGGGTTGACCATGGCGTGCCCGGCGACGGTGACGGTGGGCACCGTCTCGTTCCCGTCCGCGACGGAACGGACGAACGCTGCTGCGTCCTTGTCCCGCCAGATGTTCCGCTTGGAGTAGCGCAGGCGGGTGAAGAGCAGGCTCAGCCGCAGCTTCATGCAGAACACGCACCCAGGCCGCCAGTACATCACGACACCCTCGCGTTCCTCGGACATGCCATTCCCCCGTACGGTGTCGCTGTCCCTGACTGCTGGAACGCCCAGCCTACGGGAGGCCGGGGCCCGTCCCTCGGGGCGTGGCCAGGATCTCGCGGCCGCGGTCCGGGGTGATCATCTGGGCCAGGACCGGGTCGGCGAACAGGGATATCGGGGCGATATGGTCCTCACACACCGGCTCCCACAGGCGCAGCGCGGCATGGAGTTCGGGCCACGCCTCGTCACACAGGGCCGCGCGGGCCGCGCGGACCTTGGCGGGGTCGGACAGCGGCTCGGCTTCCGGCCGCGGGCCGCCGCCCGCGTACAGGCTGACGACGATCGGACCCGTACGGTTCGGCGGTTCGTCGGGAGCCTGGAAGGCTGGGTGTCCGGTGAGGCGGTCGGTGACGGCGTGCACGGCCGCGTCGAACTCGGGCCCGCCAAAGGTGAGCCGGAAGCCCGGCTCGGCCGTACGGGCCTCGTAGTCGGCGACGAGCGCCCGCACAGGCGCGGGCGCGTACTCCCTGAGCCGCGGCAGGGGCCGCAGGTCGTCAGGGTGCGCGAGCTGATCCTGCCGGACCAGCAGCGGCAGGAGTTGCGCGGCGAACAGCGGACTGAGCAGGAGGTCGTCGTGCCCCAGGCGGTACCACATCAGGCTCGCGATGTGGCCGCGCCAATCGCCGAGCATCGCCTTCATCTGCATGCTCAGCACGTCGGCCCGCTCCCGCCCGTACTCGTGCGCCTGGGCGAACACCGCCAGCGGTCTGTCGACGGCCCCGGCCAGCGCCTCGCAGCGGGCTCGCTCGACCTCCGCGTCCCAGTGGTCCCGGGTGGCGCCCGGCGGCTTGCGCAGGGCGTGGAAGGACACCCACTGCCGGCGCATGAGGTCGTAAAAAGAGCCGTACCGCTCCGGTCCCTCGCCGGACCAGGAAGCGAGCCAGTACGCCGCCCACTCACCGTCCTCGTCCACGTCGTCCGGGTCGAGCAGCATGACCGCCGCGTCACCCTCGAGGGACAGGCGCAGGGAGCGCGCGAGGATCTTCGCCTCCTGAACGCCGAACGCATCCTCACCGTCCTCGTCCTCCGCGAGGTCTTCCCAGACCTCGATCCAGGTACGGTCGTCGGTATCGCGCAGCCATTCCAGCTCCGCGGTGCCCGCCAGCCGGTAGATGAAGTTGCCCGCGTCCCTCCACCCGTTGGTGACCTGCAGGAACTGCCGCAGCGAAGGCGGCAGCCGGCGCCCCAGCCGGGCCTCGGCCGCGGCGACCTCGGTCTCGCTCGCCGGCGCGAACCCGAGCCAGGTGTCACGCACGACCTCCGGCGCGAGCGGCGCGTCCTTCTCCGGGTCGTGCCCCGCGATCCACTCCGCGCTCCACTGCTCCAGAAACGGTCGCCACGCCGTGCACTCACCCATCGTCCCCTCCGCCTCTCCCTCTCCGTTGTCTGACTTCACCTCACCACAGGGGTATGACAATGGGTTGCGGCCCCGGCTCGGCTCCGCTCGGCCTTCTCCTTGGCTCGGCTACCACGATGGGGCGGTCGGCGCCGTCGTCGCCCACCCTCGCCTTCTTCGGGCGGACCGGGGGCTCCGAATTCGGCACCCGGTCGCTTTGCCCGGGTCGGCACCGCGGGAGTGTCGTGGCCGCGACTCACGACCCCAGCCTCGCCCCAGCCAGAACGGCATCCCCGCGGGGCGGCCGTTCCAGATGCTGGGCGCCGCGGCACCCCGCAGCAACTCCAGGACCTCGCCGATCTCGTGGATCCTGTGACGGCCCATCCGCCGCGGGAAGAGATCAAGGCTTGTGACCGCGCCCCGGCCACGGGCTTCGAGAGAGCCAGAGGTCCCGGTTGCCCGCGATCAGCACACGCCCGTCCGTGAGGGTGGCCGCCGCGCTCGGGGGATCCTCGCTGCAGCCGAGGCCGCCGCGTTGCCATCCCGTGGTCGTCCCGTCGCCAACCCAGACGGAACTGCACCACACCGTGCGGGAGTTCGGCTCGGACTTCGGCCGGGGGGCCGAGCCGACCAGGACCGGGTGGCCCGCGGAGTCGACGGTCGCGGCAGCGATGTTGCCGGTGCCCATCGCCGAACTGTCCATCCGCATCCAGTGGGTGCCGTCCTGGCTGGTGAGAACCAGCGGGAGGGAATCGTAGAAGGCGCCGGCCTTCGCGTAGCCGCCCACGGCGAACCAGTGGCCCGACGCGTACAGGACGCGGTGCACCTGTGTGCCCGGTGGCATCCCGGTGATGTCGCCGGACGTCCAGTGCAAGCCGCCGTCCGCGCTGTGCCAGAACGGGATCGTGCCCGTGGGGTGGAAGTTGTAGGCGTTGGTCGCCGCCGCGCCGAAGGCGACGACCTGTGTGCCGTTGACGCCGAAGTCGCCCACGGGCGTGGACGGTTGCCGACCGTCGATCGCCGGCAGCGGCACGCGACGCACGGTCTTGCCCGCGTCGTCGGACGCGAACACGTACGGAGACTCCACCTGGTCGACGGTCTGGCCGCCGCCGATCAGCAGGCGCGTGCCGACCTTCATCGCGGTGTTCACCGAGGCGTCGTCCGCGGTCTCCTGCTCGGGGTGGGTTTTGAACGTCAGCGGCAGCGCGGCGAGCCGGGACTGCTCGCCGTTCGGCGCTCGGCGGGTCAGCGTGGCGCCGACCCCGATCAGTGAACCGTCGTCCCACGGCACCACCACGTCGCCCGGCAGGCCGCCGCCGAGCCAGCCGCTGCGCATGGAGTACGGCACGTCGGCTTCGTCGTCTGCGCCCGGATTCGGGGTGATCGAGAGCTTCGTACAGCCCTGCGGACCGGTCCAGTTGACGTTGACATAGCGGTACCCGTTGGCGAACGTCCCCTCTCCCAAGGCGCAGTCGCCCAGCGGCACCAGCTGGCGCAGACCCTCGCCAGGCGCCACGTACCCCTTGTTGTGCGGGCCGGTCACCGACGGGTAGCCCACCGCGCCCGCGTACTTCTTGAACCCGAGCTTTGTCGCGCTCGTCTCTCCCGAACCGGTGTTGTCCGCTCTGATCTTGCCGCAGCCGCCCAGCACCAGGGCCATGCCGGCTATCAGGCTCGCGACGGCGGCGAGCCTCCCCCCACGTGTTCTCATCCCTCCACGCTACTGAGCTCCACCGCATGATGCCGGGAGTTGCCAGGGCGGGCGCAACATGCGAGCCCCGACTATGTTCTTCAACGTCCTTGCCCCCTTCGCTGAGTTCGAGATCGACCTGCTCTGCCACCGGCCCCGTGAAGGCATGACGGAAGGTGTCGCGCTGGCGCCGTCCCCGAAGGCTCACCCCTGCAGGGCAGCCTGACGCCGGATACCGCCGTCGAGGATCCGACCGAGTCCGGCCGTGAGGGAAACCCCGCTGGACGCGCTCGCCGACGCGTGGGGCGTCCGCCGCACGGCCTGGGAATAAGCGTCTGGTTCGTGCTGCCGACCCGCCCGGACTCCGTCGCCGCGGTCGCGGCCAGGCCCCCTGACAGCTCCGCTGACGTCCGTATCCCGGCCGCACCCCGCCGGTCCCCCTGAGGCCGCACGCCCCGAACGAGCATCAGAATGGCGCTTCCGCGGTACCACCGGATGGCGTCGCACTCGGCAGCACACCTACGGGAAGCGGCAGGTTGGTCACCACGAACTGGTTCAAGATGTCGTCGCGATCCATGAACATGATCTGGCTCCGCTTCGCAGCGTCCAACGCGTTGCCCAGCCAGTTGCGTGCAGCCTTGGTGATCTCCCCGCCGGCCACGATGAACGCATGGTCGACGAGGACGCGCCGGTTGGTCTCGGGGTCGAAGATCTCGTGCGCCAGCATCATCAGAGCCTGATTATGGATCTCAGCGATGTTGGCATTGCCCGCCCTGGACTTTCCGGTGGCGTCCAGTTTCCCGCGCTTCACCTGGATGCCGAGGTACAGGAAGTGCTGGGTCGGCAGGGTGTACCGCATCCAGATGTCCTTGCCGTACTCCAGCGCCTTGTCCCGGTGCCCGGCTGCAGTGATCCGGTGAAAGCCCAGCTGACGGAAGAGCGGCAGCAGCACTTCCTCAATGAGTGCATCCTCACTGCACGTGTCCAGGAACGCGGCAAGTGCTGTGCGCCGCTGCATCTCGGCGGCACTCAGAGGGCGATGCGGGTTCTTGGCCAACATCGAGACCGTGTTCGTTCCGATGTGCCGCAGGTAGCAGTGCTTGTCCTCCCCATAGAAGGCTTCGAACCCTTCGCGGGCGAGCGCATTGTTCAGCAAGCGCAGGGCATTGGGTCGGTCGAGACCCTCATTGAGGGCATCCGCCGGATTCATCAGGTGGTCGATCACCCTGCAGAAGGACTCCGGTGGGTGTGAAGGCCCCTCGTGCGGCTCCGCCAACAATTGTTCCAGCACCTCCGCGACCCAGCGGTGCCGCGTCGAACCATCGTGCTCCCAGTCCATGTCGAGTTCCGTGAAGAACTCGGTGATGTAGCTGCTCGACCGATACGGAAAATATGCTGGCTCGGCATCAGCTTGATGATCTGCCGTACCGAGGTTTCCGCAAACGAGGTCGCCAAGCATTTCCAGCGTTCGCTTTCTGAACTTCACGACGCCCTCCCCAGAGCCGCTCCCCCAGCCACCGCGTGCGGACCATTGTGCCCTGTCACCGCAGAACCGTCCGGCACGTACGACCGAGTCCGGTTTCGTCACGGCTGCAGCATCAACGGTGGCCACGACGTCACGCATCCACCGACAGCCGGCATACCGCTGAGCCCGCCTGAGCAGGGCACACCGCATCGACCCACCACACGACACGAGCCACCCGGATTCCCGCGGGGCCGCGTCGCCTCACGAGCTCCACCTTGCTGGCTGCGATCGCAAATCCAGTGTCACCGAGCGCATCGCAGGAACACGAACTGCATGAGGAGCCGGGCGCGTCATGCGCGCAAGCACAGTCGAGCTCGACGAGACGAAGCCCCACCGGAGTGCTCCGGTGGGGCTTCGTCTCGTGGTTCCGGCAGAGGCCCCGCCAGCATGTTCCCCGGCGCGGCCTTGCTCTATCACCGCCCTGTCACAGGCGCTGTCACACGTCTGTCACCAACTACGCGGACTCCCCAGGACTTGCTGCCCTGACCTGCTCTTACGCGCCCGCCCTGGACTGACGTGGACGCCCAAAGACGGTCTCTACAACCTGTGCCATGTGGTACCCAGTGAGGGACCGAGGATCAGGACGGGAGCCTCTTCCGGCCCGTCAAAGCGGTATTGCAGGGTGTTCGACGGTGTCTCACTCACGCCCCAGACCCTCTCACGTCTCACAGACGCCCCTATAACGCGGGGGTGTGGGAGACCGGTCTGACGAGGTTGAAGACCTCGCGGGCTGCGTATCGCTTGAGGCATCGGATGATTTCGCGGCGGGTCTTGCCCTCCTGGGTGCGGCGTTCGTAGTACGCCTGGGTGCGTGGGTCGTGGCACAGCCGGGTGATGACGATGCGGTGCAGGGCGGCGTTGGCCTGGCGGTCGCCGCCGTGGTTGAGCCGGCGCGTGCGCCGCCGGCCAGAGGAGTACTCGATGGGGCTGACTCCGCAAAGGGCAGCAAAGGACGCCTCGGAGTTCAGTCGCTCGGGGTTGTCTCCCATGGCCATCAGGAGAGTGACGGCACCGTCCGGACCGATACACACCGGTTCGAGTAGCTGCGGGGCGTGGCGTTCGACGAGCCAGGTCAGGCGCTGGTTCAGCTCATTGATCTGAGCGGTGAGCTGCTCGATGCGCTCGACGGACGGTCGCGTGGCCCTACCGGCTGCCCTTCGCATCCCCCGGCGTGGCCGCGGTCGGCCGCCGCCGGGCTCAGCGACCGGTCGGACCAGCGTCCCCCGGGAGTCCCGCGGGGGCCATGCGCGGTGCCGTTTGATCGGGGTGTCCTGCACGCGCGAGACGTGCCGCCACGTCCGCGACCACGTCGGCCTGCCGAGGCACGAGGTAGAAGTGGTCGCCGGGGAAGGCACACAGGTCGAAGGAGTCCGGCGCGGTGAGATCGGACCAGGCGCGGACGCTGTCGAGCCCGCAACTCATGTCGTTCTGGCCGATGTAGGCGGTGACGAGCGCCTTGACGGGGGTCGGCTGCGAGGGGCGGTAGTTCTCGATCAGCCGGTAGTCCGATCGGAGGGCGGGCAGCAGCAGCTCACGCAACTCCGGGATGTCGTACGCCTCCGAGTGCATGTCCCCCAGGCGTCGGACGTGACTGATCAGCGTCGCGTCGTCGGCCTCGTGCAGGGCGGCGCGTTCGGCCCGTTGCGGCGCTTCGTGCGCGGACACCATGAGGTGCGCGGGGACGATGCCGCGCGTCTCCAGGCGCAGGGCCACTTCGTAGGCGACGCAGGCGCCCATGCTGTGCCCGAAGAGCGCCAGCGGCCGATCGAGCCAGGGCCGCAGTGCCGTGGCGATCGCGTCGGCCATGGCGGCCATGGACTCGATACAGGGTTCCGCGAGCCGGTCCTGGCGGCCGGGGTAGCGCACGGCCAGCACCTCGACGTCCGCCGGGAGGAGTACGGGCCAGCCGTGGAAGAGCTGGGCCGTGCCGCCGGCGTGCGGGAAGCACAGCAGCCGGAGCCTGGGCTCGACCGTACGCCGGTGGACACGGAACCACTTCTTCTCGTCGATGCCTCCCGCGGAAGTTCGGGTCACTGGCATCCGGTCGGTCTCCCTGAAGGTGTCTCGGTGGGGCGTCTGTCCGTTTTGCGGGCTCAGTGCGCTTTGGCGGCGACACTGCGGGGCTTGGCGGCGGACTTGCTCCGTCCGCCGGTCCGTCCTGCGTTTGCCTCCGCGTCCGCGTACGCCGGCCCGCCGGTCGCCGCGGCGTGCGGCGCGTGGAGGGCGCGCATCTCGGCGCTCGCCTCGGCCGCGAGGCCGTGCATCTCCGCGCCGGCTTGCTGGACGGCTCGCTGTACTTCGAGTCCCACGCCCACCGATGTTCTGACGATCCCCCGCACCAATGGCTTGCCGACCCTCTTCACCAGGGACGCGGCGACCAGACCAATCAGGAAAGGAGGTACTACAGGCGGCATGGCTCGACATCCTTTTCTTCTGGCGGAGACGAAGAAGGTGCGGAAAAATCAACGGTATTGGCCGTGAGGGAGACTGGTAGACTCTCGCCGCTTCTTCACCCGTTCGAGTGTGACGTGGCATCTTGTCGGTAATGGGAACGCCTGTCGGGCGAGCTCGCTCGGACGGGGGACATCGTCCGGCGTGTCCCCCGTCGGACTGCGGAAGGACCCACCGCCGCCCTCGGTCGCGGTGGCACGATGACCGCCATGCACCGCCGACCCGTTCCGTCCCCCAAGGCGCGGTCCCTCATAGCCTCGGCCGTCGTGTCGGCCCTGCTGGCCGGCTGCGGCGGTGACGTGTCGTCGACGCGGACTCCGGTGGTCGTGGACGGCACCGTCACGATCGCCAGTGCCTCCGAGACGCCGAGTTTCCACCCGTACTCGCAGTTCGGTCTCTCTCTGGCTCCGTACGCCTACGACTCCTTGGTCTCGATCGCGCCGGGCGGCGGGGTGGTGTCCGCCCTGGCCGAGAGGTGGCGGGCCGGGGACACGTCGGCGCGTTTCACCCTCCGCAAGGGGGTGACCTGCTCCGACGGCACGACCCTGACCGCCTCGGCGGTGGCCCGGTCCCTTCGCTACGCCGGCGACCCGCGCAACCGTCTCGTCGGCGCCCGGACCGCCCTGCCCGACGTGCCGTTCACGGTGTCGGCCGACGACGCGGCGCGGGAGGTGTCGGTGCGGACGGCGTCGCCGTACAGCTTCATCGTGCGGACGATCGGTCTGCTGCCCGTCGTCTGTCCCGCCGGCCTGGCGGATCCGGCGGCGCTGGACAGGAGCACCGCAGGCACCGGCCCGTACGTGCTGAGCGGCTACACCTCGGGAGGCCCGTACGTCTTCACACGACGCGCGGGGTACGCCTGGGGGCCGCGGGGAGCGGGCAACGCGGCCCCGGGGCAGCCGGCGCGGATCGTGGTCAAGGTGGTCCCCCAGGAGGCCACGGTGGCGAACCTGCTGCTGACGGGCGGGGTGGACATCGCCATGGTGACCGGCCCGGACCGGGAGCGGCTGGCCGGCCACGGCCTGACGGCCGTCCAGGTACCGACCGTGGTGGGGCTGACCTTCTTCAACGAGCGCTCCGGCCGGCCGCTGAGCGATCCCGTGGTGCGCCGGGCACTGGTGGGGGCCCTGGACCGCAAGGGCCTGGCCAACGTGGCGATCGGCGGCGACGGTACGCCCGCGCGCCATCTCACCGCCCGCGACTCGCTCTGCCACTCCGACGTCGCCACCGGGAACGTGCCCTCGTCCGGCGCCGTGCGGGGGCTGCGCGCGGCGGGCTGGACGAAGAACGAGCGGGGCCGGCTGGTCGGGGGAGGCCGGCCACTGCGGCTGCGGGTGCTCAGCAGCGGCGACTTCGGCTCCACCCTTCCGTCGGTCGCCGAGCTGATGGCAGTGATGTGGCGGGCACTGGGCGTCGACGTCGACCTCGTCGGCGAAAGCGGCAACGCGGTGGTCCACGCCATGTACGGGAGCGGCGACTTCGACGTCGTGGTCGGCAGCTCGCCGGGACCGCAACTGCCCGCGCAACTCGTCCCGTACTTCTCCGGCCCGCCGTCGTCGGGAGAGCTGAACTTCGCGCACGTCACCAATCCCGCGTACGACCGCCTCGTCGCCCGGGCCCTGCGTTCGCCCGGCGACACCGGCTGCGCGGACTGGAACAGGGCCGCTGCGGCGCTCCTGCGCTCGGCCGACGTGCTGCCCGTCGCCGACGGCACGAGCACGGTGTACGGCCACCGGACGACGTTCCGCCTCGCGCCGGGCGGCCGGATCGTGCCGACCAGCATTCGCCTGCACCGGTAACCGTGGCGGATGCGCCCGGGCGCCCGCCGGTCGAGGAGGTTCCCATGACGACCGTGTCCGCACGGCTCGGCGCCCGTCCCCGGGTCGCCCCGTGGGTCGTGTTCTGCGCCCGGCGCGCGGTCCGGCTGGTGGTGTCGCTCTTCGTGGTCGTCACCGCGTCCTTCGCGATGATCCGGCTGGTCCCAGGAGACCCGGTGCGGGCCGCGCTGGGCGTGGACGCGCCTGCGGACCTGGTGGCGGCGAAGCGGCACGAGCTGGGTCTGGACCGCAGCCTGACGCAGCAGTACTGGGATCACCTCCCGCGCCTGGCCCGGGGCGACCTGGGGGTGTCGCTGGTGTCCGGCGAGCCGGTGGCCGACCTGGTCGGGGCGCGCCTGCCGGCAACGCTGCTGCTCGCGGTCCTGGCGTTCGTGTGCGTACTCGTCGTCGCCCTCCCAGGAGGGCTGCTCGCCGCCGTGTGGACGCACGGAGGTCGGCGTCCGCGGACGGAACTGGCGTTCACCGCGACCACCTCGGTCCTCGCGGGCGTGCCGGGCTTCGTCCTGGCGACGGGTCTGGCCGCGGGGCTGTCGGTGGCGCTGCCCCTGTTCCCCGTCGCCGGCGACCTCGGCCCCCGGTCCTGGGTGCTGCCCGTGTTGGCGCTGGCGCTGACTCCGACCGCGGTCCTGCTGCGGATCGTGCGGGTGGAGACGCTGGAGGTCCTCGCCACGGACTACGTCCGCACCGCCCGCGCGAAGCGGCTGTCCGCCGTCCGGCTCCACCTGTGCCACGTGGCGCCGAACGCGCTCACCGCGTCGCTGACGTACGCCGGCAACCTGCTGCCGGCCCTGGTCGCGGGGACCGTGCTGGTAGAGAAGGTGTTCGCCTGGCCGGGCATCGGTTCGGCGATGGCGCAGTCCGTGGCGGCGCAGGACTACGCGGTCGTCGAGGCGTCGGTCCTGGTGCTGGGCTCGTCGGTCCTCGTGGTGAATTTCCTGGTCGATCTGGCGCTGGCGCTGCTCGACCCCCGATCCGTCATCCGGAAGACGTGATCCGATGGTGCTGTCCTCCGCTTCCCCGTCCCCCGTCCCCCCGTCCCGGCTGTCCGCCCGCCGCGGCCGGTCCCGTGCGTCCCGGTCGGGCTGGGCCACTCCCCTGGGCGTGACCACCCTGGTGATGCTCTCCTCGCTCGCCGTCCTGGCCGTCGCCGGGAAGGTGCTGTGGGGGCGGCGGGCCGACCGGCCGGACCCGTCGGCGGTGCTGCGGGGGCCCAGCACGGAGCACCTGCTCGGCACGGATCACCTCGGCCGCGACCAGCTCGCCCGGCTGCTCTCGGCGACCTGGCCCTCCCTGCTGCCGGCTGTCACGGCCACACTCGTCGGGGCCGTCGCGGGCATCGCCCTCGGCGCGCTCACCGCCGTCGTGGGCCGGCGCGCCGCCCGCCTGCTGGGAGCTGTGATCAACCTCCTGCTGGCCTTCCCCGCGATCCTCGTCGCGATGTTCCTCGCCGCCCTCTTCGGGGCGGGCGCGGCAGGCGCGGTGATCGCGCTCGCAGTCGCCTCCGCACCGGGCTACGCGCGGATCACGCAGACACTCGCCGCCCAGGTGGCCGGGACCGACTTCATGGCCGCGGCGCGCGTGCTCGGGCTACGCCGTCACCGGCTCCTGCTGCGCCATGTGCTGCCCCACATCACCGGACCGCTGGTGCTCAACACCACGGTCGCCGCGGGATCGGCGCTCTCGGCGCTGTCGGGGCTGAGCTTCCTCGGGCTGGGGGTGCGGCCGCCGGCGTACGACTGGGGACTCCTGCTCAACCAGGGGCTGGACCGTATCTACACCGAACCTCTGCCGGCCGTGGCGCCGGGCATCGCGATCGTCTACGCCTCCGTCGCCTTCCAGTTGCTCGGCGAGATGCTGGCCGGAGCCGCCGCGCGACGAGCCCGCCCGTTCCCGGAGGAAGAGCCCGCAGCCGGGCCGGCCCGCGCCGCCCACCCGGCGTCCGCGGACCACGTGCTGGAGGTGGACGGCCTACGGGTCGACCTCCCCAGCGCGGACGGTGTGCTCCGGCCCGTCCGCGGTGTGACCCTCGCCCTGCGGCGTGGCGAGATGGTCGGCCTGGTCGGCGAGTCCGGTTCCGGCAAGTCGATGACCGCGCTCGCGCTTGCCGACCTGCTGCCCGACGGCGCATGCGCGACCTGGAGCACCCACCGGTTCCTCGGCACGGACGTAGGGTCGGTGACCCGCAAGGAGCGACGCGGGCAGCTGGCCACGGGCATCGCGTTGGTCTTCCAGAACCCGGCCTCCGCGTTCAACCCGTCGCTGCGCATCGGCACGCAGATGACGGAGGCCGTGCGCACGCACCGGGGCGTCCGCCGTGCGGAGGCCGTCGACCTGGCGCTGGACCGGCTGCACCGGGTCGCCCTGCCCGCCGGACGCCGGTTGCTCCGGTCCCGCCCCTTCCAGCTCTCCGGCGGTCAGCGCCAGCGTGTGGCGATCGCGACGGCGTCGATGATGCGTCCCGCTCTCCTCATCGCGGACGAACCGACGACGGCCCTGGACGTCACCGTGCAGCGGCAGATCATGGGGCTGCTCCACCGGGTCCGGGACGAGGACGCCACGGCGGTCCTTCTGATCAGCCACGACATCGCTCTGGTCGCCGACGCCTGCGACCGGGTGCTGGTCATGTACGGGGGCACGATCGTGGAGGACCTTCCCGCCGGCGAACTGGCGGCCGGGGCACGGCATCCGTACACGCGAATGCTCGTCGCCTCGGTCCCCGACCTTGACGCGGAACCCGGCAGCGCCCCACGTGCCATCGAGGGGGGCCCGCCCGATCCGTACGGCACAGCCCCGGGCTGCGCGTTCCGCGACCGCTGCCCCCAGCGGCTGGAGCGGTGCGCGGTGGAGGGCCCCGTGCTGTCCCCGCTGGGCCCGGGACACGACGTGGCCTGCTGGCAACCGCTGTCCGCGCCGCCGTCCCGTACGCGGCAGGGATCCGAGGAGGCGCAGAGGTGAGGGCAGGACCGGGACTGGAGCTGAACGAGGTCACCGTCCGCCACCACGGTCCGCTCGGGCCGGTCACGGCGGTGGACCGCGTGTCGCTGGACGTTCCCGCGGGCACGACGGTCGGCCTGGTGGGCGAGTCCGGGTCGGGGAAGTCCACGCTGGCACGAGCCGTCGTCGGGCTGGACCCGTTGTCCGGCGGACGGATCACCGTCGGAGGGCGGGAGTACGGCGGGCGCCGGACGGCCGACCGGCGCGGGCTGGGGCAGCAGGTCCAACTGGTGTTCCAGGACCCGGACACGGCGTTGGACCCGCGCATGACGGTCCGGCAGTCGATCGCCGAAGCGGCCGGGGCGTTCGTCCGGCTGGATCGCCACGAGCGCGCACAGCGCGTGGCCGGTCTGCTGGAACGGGTCGGTCTCGACGCCGGCTGCGCCGATCGGCTGCCGCGGCAGCTCTCGGGCGGCCAGCGCCAACGGGTCGCCGTCGCCCGCGCGCTCGCCGTGGAACCGGCGGTGCTCATCGCCGACGAGATCACCTCGGCCCTCGACGTGTCGGTCCGGGCGGCGCTGCTCACGACGCTCCGGGACCTGCAGCGGCGCATGGGCTTCGCCATGCTGTTCATCAGCCACGACCTCGCCGCCGTCCGCCACGTGTCGGACGCCGTCGCCGTGATCTACCTCGGCCGGATCGTCGAGACCGCCGCCACCGAGCGCCTGCTGAGCGGCCCCCGGCATCCTTACACGCGGGCGCTGCTGGCCGCCGTGCCGCGTCTGCACCCCGGCAGACGTCCGGCGGCAGAACCCCTGCTCGCCGGGGAGCCGCCCGATCCGGTGTCGCCGCCGGCCGGGTGCCGCTTCCATCCGCGCTGCCCCGTCGGGCCGGACCGGCGCCCAGGGCGGGACGTCTGCGTCGTGCAGGACCCGCAGGAGGACGCGACCGGACGGCCGCATCGCGCCGCCTGCCACTTCCCCTGCCTCGCCGACGACCGCCTGCCCCACGCGCGGCGCGTCCCCTGGGACGGGAACGGTGCGGGGCCGGTGCCGTCCGGCGGTTGACGCGCCGGACGGCACCCGTGCCGCGACGAGCGGTCTACCGGCGGCGGGCCGGCGCCGAGCCGAGCTTGGCGCCGAGCACCGACAGGAAGGTCGGGAGCTTCGCCACCGCGGATTCGGGGACGGGGGTGACCTGGACGGTGTCCCGGACCACGTCTCTCACCACGAGTTTGTAGGTGCCGTCCTCGCGGACGAGTTCGGCTGCGTAGAGCAGTGTTTCCACCAGAGGTCCTTCGGTCGTGTCGTGCGACGGGGATCAGGCGCCGTCGAGCCAGGCGTGCCACGCCTCGGTCGCCGCCGCCTCGTCCGCGTCCTCGGCGAACAGGTGGTGGCCCAGCCAGATCGGCCAGTTCCAGGAACTGCCGTTGAAGAAGCGGTACAACGCGTCAGGGGCCCGCAGGCCGAGGAAGTCGGCGTCCAGCCAGTCCACGACCAGCTCCGTCGGGCCGCCGTCCGTGCTGGGCAGGTCGAGCGTCAACCGGTCGCCGACGGCCGAGTCGTCGGCCAGGCCGAGGCGTCGGCGCAGCGCGGCGAAGTCCGCCGGGTCGGCGGTGCGCTCGGTGCGCGAAGCCCTGACGTAGACGGCGGGGCGGCCTGCGAAGTGGGTCAGGTACGCGGCGAGGGAGTGCTGGTAGAAGTCGACGTGCCGTTCGGCGGCGTCCGTCTTGGTGTCCCACTCCCAGGCGTCGTCGACGATCCCGGCGTGCACCCAGTGGATGCCCGTCCGCAGGCGGGTCGTGCCGCCGTCGGCGGGCACGACGCGGTAGGTGAGCGTGTTCGAGAACCCTCCCTCCTGTTCCGCCCGGACCGCGAAGTGGCGCGGCGGTTCCCACGCCACGACGGTGCTGTCGCCGCGCGTCACCTTCCCTCCGACGCGCGGTTCGACCTCCATGGGGTACAGCCAGCCGAGATTGCCGGCGCCGGTGGCGACCGCATCCCACACCCGTTCGGGCGGGGCGGGCAGGTCCTGTTCCCGGCTGACCTCGAATTGTCGTGCCATGGGCACGTCTCCTTCGTCGTTCTTCATGGTCGGTACGTGAGTGGCAGGGCGGTGAGCCTGCGCTGCAACGGGTTGGGCCGCCAGTCGAGGACCGCGCCGTCGGCCGGCCGCAGGTGCGGGAGCCGGTGGACCAGCGTGCCGACGGCCACCTCGGCCTGGAGCTTGGCCAGCGGTCCGCCGAGGCAGAAGTGGGGACCGTGGCCGAAACTGAGGGCCCGGCTGCCGGAGCGGGTCAGGTCGAGCCCGTCGGGGTCCTGGAAGCGCTCGGGGTCCCGGTTGGTCGCGGCGAGGAACAGGTACACCAGCTCGCCCTCGCGCAGTCTCCGCCCGCCGATCGTGAGGTCCTCGGCGACGACCCGGACGATCGCCTGGGTCGGCGTGTCGTAGCGGGCGAGTTCCTCGACGGCCGGGCGGATGAGCATCGGGTCGGCGCGCAGCCGGGCCAGTTGGCCGGGGTGGCGCAGCAGGGCGAGCATGCCGTTGCCGATGAGGTGGGTGGTGGTCTCGTCGCCGGCGGTGATCAGGACGAAGCAGGTGGACAGCAGCTCGGAGTCGGTGAGCCGGTCGTCCTGGGCCTGGGTGGCGACCAGGGCGCTGATGAGGTCGTCGCCGGGGTGGGCGCGGCGGCTGCTGACGAGCCCGGCGAGGTACTCCTCGTAACCGGCGATCGCCGCCTCGGACTTGTCGATGTCCTCGCTCAGCCGGCCGAAGCGCCGGAACCAGGTCTTGACCTGCGGGAGGTCCTCGGACGGGATGCCGAAGAGTTCGCAGACGACGGCCAGCGGCAGCGGCGAGGCGACCGCCTCGATCAGGTCCATGGTCGGGCCGGCCGCGACCGCCTCGTCGATGAGCCGGTCCACGATGTCCTGCACCCGGCCGCGCAGGGCTTCGACCCGCCGGGCCGTGAAGGCCCGGTTGGCCAGCTTGCGCAGCCGGGCGTGGTCCGGCGGGTCGGTGTTGCTCATGACCCGGCCGAGCCGGACGGTGAGCCGGCTGAACGCCTTCAGGTCGCCGCCGAGCGCGCTGTAGGCGCGGGTCATCCGGTCCCGGTCGCTGGAGAATCGGGGATCGCCCAGTGCCGCCTCGACGTCGGCGTACCGGGTGAGGTACCAGATGCCCTGGGTGCTGCGGTGGACGGGGTCCTCGCGGCGCATGCGGGCGTAGAGCGGGTACGGGTCCCGGCGGGCCTCCGGCGTGAGCAGGGCCGCGGCGAGGTCGTCGGACCGGGCGAGGCCCGCGCCGTCGCGGGCCTCTTCGGTGGTTTGGGTCAGGTTCACCGCGGACCGCGCTACTGCTGGGCGTTCATGGCATCGGCGAGGCTCTTGGGCCGCATGTCGGTCCACGAGCGCTCGACGTACTCCAGGCAGGCGGCGTGGGTGTCGGGGCCGTGGGCGACGGTCCACCCGTCGGGGACGTCGGCGAACTGCGGCCACAGCGAGTGCTGGTTCTCGTCGTTGACGAGGACGAGGAAGGTGCCGTCCTGGTCGTCGAACGGGTTGGTCATGGGTCAGTCCTCCTGGTTGGGGGTGGTGTCACCGGTGGCCTCGGCCAGGCGGGCGGCCAGGATCGGTCCGATCTGGGCCAGTGAGCCGGCTTCGGTCATCTTGTTGTGCCGGGTGGTGATCTCGTGGGACGTGATCCGGCCCGTGAGGTAGGGGCGCCAGGTCGCGGGCCCGGCGTCGTTCCCGTCTCGGTCGATGGTCGAGTTGAACAGCAGCAGGTCGCCGTCGAACACGGAGGGGACGAAGTCGACCGCCAGTCTCGCGTTGTTGATCATGATGTGGACGATGACTTCGACCTGACGTTCCGTCAGGCCCTGCAGCGCGCTGCCCCGCCGGTTCAGGACCTCGGCGACCTCGGCGTAGGTCAGTTCCCGGTCGCCCAACTCGTCGGGGTCGACGTCGAGCACGCCGACGAGCACGTCCCGCTCGGTGGGCACGGGCGTCTCCTCGAACCGCACGTCCTTCACCGGGTAGGCGTCCAGGACGGCCAGCAGCGCGGTCCGCTCGCCGCGCGACTGCAGCTCGCAGGCGAGGGCGTGGGCGATCAGCCCGCCGGCGGACCAGCCGAGCAGCAGGTAGGGGCCCTGCGGCTGGATCTTGCGGATCTGGTCGGCGTAGTCGGCCGCCATCTCCTCGAAGGAGGCGGGCAGGGGTTCGGGGCGGCCGAGGCCGCGCGCCTGGATCGCGTAGACCGGGTGCTGGGGACCGATGTGGTTGAGCAGCCCGCTGTACGACCAGCTGATGCCGCCGCCGGGGTGGACGCAGAACAGCGGCGTGCCGGTCCCGGTCGGCCGCAGCGGCAGGACTACGTCCAGCGCGTCCTCGGGGTCGTCCATGACCAGGCGCTCGCTGAGCCCGGCCACGGTCGGCGCCTCGAACAGCGTGCGCAGGCCCAGTTCCAGACCGAGGGTCTCGCGGACGCGGGAGGCCAGGCGGGCGGCGAGCAGTGAGTGGCCGCCGAGATCGAAGAAGTTGTCGTCGATGCGCACCTGTTCCCGGCCGAGGACCTCGGCGAAGAGGTCGCACAGGAGCTGCTCCCGCGGCGTCCTCGGGCCGCGTCCGGCGCCCGTCGCCGCGTACTCGGGGGCGGGCAGGGCGGCCCGGTCGATCTTGCCGTTGTCGGTCAACGGCAGTGTGTCCAGGACGACGAAGGCCGACGGCACCATGTAGTCGGGCAGTTCGCGGCGCAGCCGCCCGGAGAGCTCACCCGCCTCCGGTACGCCCTCGGGGGCGGCCACCAGGTAGGCGACGAGCCGCTT
Organism: Streptomyces sp. NPDC021356; assembly: GCF_040641015.1. Lineage (NCBI taxonomy): Bacteria > Bacillati > Actinomycetota > Actinomycetes > Kitasatosporales > Streptomycetaceae > Streptomyces > Streptomyces sp. NPDC021356. The sequence continues at coordinate 56,564 of NZ_JBFACU010000018.1, forward strand.
GTCACCGGGCCGGTCCTCGCGGGCGACGACGGCCGCCTGGGCGACATCCGGGGAACTCGCGAGGATCGCCTCGATCTCGCCGGGCTCGATGCGCAAGCCGCGGAGCTTTACCTGGTGGTCGGTCCGTCCGGCGAACTCCAGTGTGCCGTCGGCCGCCCACCACGCCAGGTCGCCGGTGCGGTACATCCGGCTCCCGGGCGGCCCGTACGGGTCGGCGGTGAAGCGCTCCGCCGTCAGGCCGGGCCGGCCTAGGTAGCCGCGGGCCACGCCGGTGCCCGCGAGGTACAGCTCGCCGACCAGGCCCACGGGCGCCGGGCGCAGGTGCGCGTCGAGCACGTAGGCGCGCGTGTTCGCCATGGGCCGGCCGATCGGCACGGTCGCGGCGTGCTCGGGCAGGTCGCGCACCGGGTGGCAGGTGGCCAGAGTGGTCGCCTCGGTGGGCCCGTAGCCGTCGACCACCTCGATGCCGGGGCAGGCCCGGAGCACCCGGGCGACGGCGGCCGGGGAGACCACGTCCCCGCCGGTCCAGACCTCCCGCACTCCCGCGAGCAGGTCCGGCCGCTCCTCGGCGACCAGGCGGAACAGGCCCGCCGTCAGCCACAGTCCGGTCACCCCGTGCGTGCTGATCGTGTGCTGCAGCAGGTCCAGGTCGAGCCGCTCGGGCGGTGCGACCACGACCGTGCCGCCGCTCAGCAGCGGCACCCACAGCTCGTAGGTGGAGAGGTCGAAGGCGGTCGGGGAGTGCATGAGCACCCGCTCGTGTCCGCCCCGGTGCCATTCGGGGCTCAGCGCGAGGCCCACCACGTCGCGGTGGGTGACGGCCACGCCCTTGGGCCGGCCGGTCGAGCCGGAGGTGTACATCACGTACGCCAACTGCTGCGGGTCGCAGCATACGTCGAGGTCGGAAGCGTCGGGCTCACCCTCGATCAGCGCGGTCAGCACCTCCTCGGTGAGCACCAGCGCGGCCCCGGCTTCCTTGAGGATCAGCTCGATCCGGGGCTGGGGGAAGCGCGAGTCGAGGGGCACATAGGCGCTGCCCGCCTTGGTGATCGCCAGGAGAGCCACGACCAGGTCCGCCGAGCGGTCCAACAGCACCGCGACCGGTGTCTCCGGGCGTACACCCTGGCGGATCAGTGCCCGCGCGAGTCGGTCGGACCGCTTGTCGAGTTCCCTGTACGTCAGCTCGCCGGGGCCCGCGACGACGGCCACCGCGTCCGGGGTGGCACGGACCTGGCGGGCGAACAGCTCCGGCAGCGCGGCCCCGGGCAGCGTGGCCGGGACGCCGGTGGACGCGGACAGCAGCCGGTCGCGTTCCTCGTCCGACAGGACGTCGATGCGGCCGATCGGCCGGTCGGGGTCGGCGACCGCCGCGCGCAGCAGCCGGGCCCAGCGGGCGAACAGCAGCTCCACGGTGGCCGGTTCGAACAGGTCGGTGGCGAACTCCACCGCGCCGACCAGGCCGTCGGGTCCGCCGTCCGCGCGGAACCGCTCGGCGAGGCTGAACGTCAGGTCGACGCGCGAGGTGCCGGTCGACGCCTCCAGGTGGCCGGTGGACAGTCCCGGCAGCGTGAACTCGCCCACCGGCGCGTTCTGCAGGGCCAGCATGACCTGGAACAGCGGGTGGTGGGACAGCGACCGGGCCGGGTTGACCACCTCGACCAGGTACTCGAACGGCACGTCCTGGTGGTCGTAGGCGGCGAGCGCCTTGTGCCGCACCCGGTCGAGCAGTTCGGTGAAGCCGGGGTCGCCGCTCGTGTCGGTACGCAGCACCAGCGTGTTGACGAAGAAGCCGACCAGGTCGTCCAGCGCCTCGTCGGTGCGCCCGGCGATGGGGCTGCCGATCGGGATGTCGGTGCCGGCGCCGAGGCGGGTGAGCAGCGCGGCGAGACCGGCCTGGAGCACCATGAACATGCTGGCGCCGCGCGCGGCGGCCAGGTCGCGCAGCGCCTGGTGCAGGTCCGGGTCCAGCGCGACCGCGACGCGGTCGCCCCGCTGGGTGGCGACCGGGGGGCGGGGCCGGTCGGCGGGCAGCTGCACCTGCTGCGGGATGCCCGCCAGCTCGTCCTTCCAGTAGGCCAGTTGCCGGGAGAACAGGCTGTCCGGGTCGGCGGTGTCGCCGAGCAGGTCGCGCTGCCAGCAGGTGTAGTCGGCGTACTGCACCGGCAGCGGGGGCCAGTGTGGCTCCTCACCCCGGCAGCGCGCCGTGTAGGCGGCCGCGAGGTCGGCGGAGAGCGGTCCCATCGACCAGCCGTCGGCGGCGATGTGGTGCACCACGACCAGCAGGACGTGCCGGTCGGGCGCGAGCGCGTACAGCTCGGCCCTGACCGGCGGCTGTGCCGCCAGGTCGAAGCCCCGCCGTGCCGTCGCGGCCAGCCGCTCGGCCAGCCGGTCCTCGTCGAGCGGGATCACCGGCAGCTCCGGGTACGCCTGCCCGGCGTCCAGTACGACCTGGTACGGCACGCCGTCCGTCTCGCGGAAGACCGTCCGCAGGCTCTCGTGCCGGGCGATCACGTCCGCGAGTGCGGCGTGCAGGGCCCGGCGGTCGAGCGCGCCGGTCAGGCTCAGCGCGAGCGGCATGTTGTAGGTGGCGCTCGGCCCGTCCATCCGGTGCAGGAACCACAGGCGGCGCTGGGCGAAGGACAGCTCCACGCGGTCAGGGCGCGGCCGGGCGGTCAGCGCGGGCCGCGCCGTGCCGGAGCCGTCGAGGCGGGCCGCCAGTCCGGCCACGGTCGGCGTCTCGAAGAGCGTACGGACGTCCAGTTCGGCGCCGAGGGTCGCGCGGACGCGGGCGGCCAGGCGGGTGGCCAGCAGCGAGTGTCCGCCCAGGTCGAAGAAGCTGTCCTCGACGCCGACCTGGGCCAGACCCAGCAGCTCGGCGAACAGTCCGGCGAGGAGCTGCTCCTGCGGGGTGCGCGGTGCCCGGGCGGTCCCGGCCGTCCCGAGGCCGGGCGCGGGCAGCGCGCGGCGGTCGAGCTTGCCGCTGCCGGTCAGCGGCAGTGCCTGGAGCACCACGAACGCCGACGGGACCAGGTGGTCGGGCAGTCGTCCGCGCAGCCATTCCCGGAGTTCGCCGATGAGGGCGCCGGTGCCGCGGCTGCCGGTCGGGCGGTTGGTCAGTGACGACAGGGGCCTGGAGGCGGTGACGGCCGGCCGGTAGGGCTCGACGGGGGCCCCGTGGCACGCCCGCGGGTCGGCGAGGACGACGTCCACGGCGTCGTCCTGCGCGGCCGACCAGGTGACGCCCACCCAGCGGCCGAACTCCTGCCCGAGGGCCGCGAAGTCCTCCGGGTCGGGCAGTGCGCTGTCCTCCGGGCCGTGCAGCCGTTCCAGCAGCCCGGCGAGCGAGCCGTCACCGTCCTGCAGGGCCCGGGCCAGGGCGGCCTCGCGCGCCACGCGGCGGTTCGGCACCCCGGTGATCCGCAGCAGGTCCGCGTGCGGCCGGGCGAGCAGCTCGCGCAGCTCGTCCAGCCCGGTGACCTGCCGCCCCCACTCCAGCTCGGCCGTCCGGCGGGGGGCGGCCGGGGTGACCGGCGCCTTGCGCAGCGTCACGTCGTAGCGGTAGCGGGTAAGTTCGTTGTGGTGGCGACCGCGCTTGACCTCGACGCTCACCGCGCCGAGGTCCGTGCCGCGCGCGCGCAGGACGGTGAAGAAGTCCGGGTCGACGAGGAGTTCCTTCTCGACCCTGACGGCCTGCTCCACAGCCCGGCGCACCGCCGCGAGGTCGCCGTCGGCGCCGGTCCGGTGCAGTTGGACCGCGGTGGCCAGCGGGCGCAGCAGCCGCAGGTTGCGCACGTCGCCGACGAAGAGCGTGCCGCCGGGCGCGAGCAGCTCCATCAGCTTTCCGATCACGTCCGCGAGGTACTCGGCGGACGGGAAGTACTGCACCACCGAGTTGATCACGACGGTGTCGAAGTGCCCGGCCGGCAGGCCGTCGGTGTCGTGCGCGGGGCGGGTCTGGAGCACGGTCCGCCCGGCCAGGTCGTCCCGGCGGGCGATCTGGGCGGTCAGCGCGTCGATGGCCGTGGCGGAGAAGTCCGTCGCCCAGTAGGTCTCGCAGTGCGGTGCGATCTGTGAGAGCAGCAGTCCGGTGCCGACGCCGACCTCCAGTACCCGGCGGGGGCGCAGGGCCAGGATGCGGGCCACGGTGGCGTCCCGCCATTCCCGCATCTGCTCGACCGGGATCGGGCTCGTGTCGTAACTGCTGTTCCAGCCGACGAAGTTCTGGCCGAAGCCGGCCTCCTCCGGGGTGATGGGCAGGCCGTCGTAGATGTCCCGCCACTCGCTCACGTGGTCCGTCTCCAGGCCGCTGTCCCGGTCCTCGTCCTGCTGCGGGACGATGTAGCCGACGAGCCGGTCGTCCTGGGCGAGGACGGCGGCCCGGGCGACGGCTGGGTGTTCGGCCAGCGCCGCCTCGACCTCGCCGGGCTCGACCCGGAAGCCGCGCACCTTCACCTGGTCGTCGGTACGGCCGACGTACTCCAGCTCTCCGTCGGCACGCCGGCGCACCAGGTCTCCGGTGCGGTACATGCGCTCCCCGGCGCCGAACGGGCAGGCGACGAACCGCCCGGCCGTCAGGCCCGGCCGGTTCAGGTACCCGCGCGCCAGGCCGGCGCCCGCGACGTACAGTTCCCCCGCCACGCCCTGCGGCACGGGTCGCAGCCGCTCGTCCAGCACGTACACCCGGGCGTTGGCGATCGGACGGCCGATCGGCGGCACGCCCGTGCCGGGTGCCAGCGGGTCGCTCATGGTCGCGCACACCGTGGTCTCGGTCGGTCCGTAGGCGTTGACCATCCGGCGCCCGGACGCCCAGCGGTCCACCAGCTCCGGCGGGCACGCCTCGCCGGCCACCACCAGTGTCGACAGCCGCACCGAGTCCTCCGGGACGGCGGCGAGGACGGACGGGGGCACGGTCGCGTGGGTGAGCGCCAGGTCGCGGTCTGCCAGGGCGGCGACCGGGTCCCCCGTCGGCGGCAGGACCAGGGCGGCGCCGCACAGCAGCGCGGTGCAGATCTCCGACACCGAGGCGTCGAAGCTGGGCGAGGCGAACTGCAGCACCCGGCTGGTGGGGTCGATCGCGAAGCGCTCGGTCTGCGCGGCGACCAGGCTCGCGATGCCGCCGTGGCCGACGACGACACCCTTGGGGCGGCCGGTCGACCCGGAGGTGTAGATCACGTAGGCCGGGTGCCGGGCGTCGAGTGCGACCGCGGGATCGGTCTCGGGCCACGCGGACACCTCGGTCACCAGCGCCGGGTCGTCGACCACCAGGGACGGCCGGGCGTCGTCCAGCATGTACGCGATCCGCGCCCGCGGGTACGCCGGGTCCACGGGCAGGTACGCGGCCCCGGCCTTCAGCACGCCGAGGACGGCCACGACGGCCTCCACCGAGCGCGGCAGGGCCACGGCCACCGTCTGCTCCGGCCCGACGCCCCGGGCGATCAGCGCGTGCGCGAACCGGTTCGCACGGGCGTCGAGCTGTCGGTACGACACCTCGGTGTCGCCGCACACCAGCGCCACCGCGTCGGGGGTCGCCGCCACCTGCGCCGCGAACGCCTGCGGCACCGGGACGGCCGCCACCTCCCGGGCGGTCTCGTTGCTCCCCTCCAGCAGACGGTGCCGCTCGTCGGCGCCGAGCAGTTCGATCGCGCCGATCGGCCGGTCCGGGTCGGCGGTGACGGCTTCCAGGAGGCGCGTCCAGCGTGCGGCGAGGGCCGTGACCGTGGAGCGGTCGAACAGGTCGGTGCTGTACTCGATCGCGCCGACGATCCCCGCCGGGCCGCCGTCCGGTCCGGACCGCTCGACGAGGCTCACGCCGATGTCGAACTTCGCGGTCCTGGTGTCCACCGCGTAGGTGGTGACGTCCAGGCCCGGCAGGGAGAAACGGCCCATGGGAGCGTTCTGCACGGCCAGGATGGTCTGGAACAGCGGGTGGTGGGACAGTGACCGGGACGGGTTCAGGACCTCCACGAGGTGCTCGAAGGGCACGTCCTGGTGCGCGTACGCCGACAGCGCGCTCTCCCGCACCCGGCCCAGCAGCTCGGTGAAGGTCGGATCGCCGCCCGTGTCGGTGCGCAGCACCAGCGTGTTGACGAAGAACCCGACCAGATCGTCCAGCGCCTCGTCGGTCCGCCCCGCGATCGGGCTGCCGATCGGGATGTCCGTCCCGGCGCCCAGCCGCGTGTACAGCGCGGCGAGCGCCGCCTGCAGCACCATGAACAGACTCGCGCCCGAGCGGCGCGCCAGCTCCAGCAGGGACGCGTGCAGTTCGGGGCTCAACTCCAGAGCGACATGGTCCCCGTGCCACCCGGCCACGGCCGGCCGGGGCCGGTCGGTGGGCAGCCGGAGCAGCTCCGGCAGGTCGGCGAGCTGGTGCTTCCAGTGGTCGAGCTGCTCGGCGAACCGGCTTCGGTGGTCGGCGGCGTCGCCGAGCAGGTCCCGTTGCCACAGCGTGTAGTCCGCGTACTGCACCGGCAGGGCGCGCCAGTGCGGCGCGCGGCCCTCGCACCGGGCGGTGTACGCCTCGGCCAGGTCGCGGGCCAGGGGGCCGGTCGACCAGCCGTCACCGGCGATGTGGTGCATCACCAGCAGCAGGACGTGCGTGTCCGGCGCGAGCGCGAACAGCTCCGCCCGCAGGGGCGCCTCGTTCTCCAGGTCGAACGGCAGCCGGGCGAACTCGGCCAGTCGCTCGGGGAGGTCCGCCTCCGACACCCGGATCAGTCGCGTCCGGGGCCGGGCCGTGGCGGGCGCGAGGACGAGCTGGCGGGGTACGCCGTCGACCTCCGGGAAGACCGTCCGCAGGCTCTCGTGCCGGGCCACCACGTCGGCCAGCGCCGTGTCCAGCGCGGTCCGGTCGAGCGTCCCCGTCAGCCGGAGCGCGAGCGGGATGTGGTAGGTCGCGGCGGCGCCGTCCATGCGGTGCAGGAACCACAGGCGGCGCTGGGCGAAGGACAGCGGCACCGCCTCAGGCCGCTCGCGCCGGGCCAGTGCCGGGCGGGTACGGCCGTCCTCGGTCAGCGACTCGGCGAGGCCGGCCACGGTGGGCGCCTGGAAGAGGGCGCGCAGTCCCACCTCCACGCCGAGCACCGAACGCACCCGTGCGGCCAGCCGGGTGGCGAGCAGGGAATGCCCGCCCAGCTCGAAGAAGTCCTCGTCGACACCGACCCGCGGTACGCCCAGCACTTCGGCGAACAGCTCGCACAGGATCTGCTCCCGCGGTGTGCGCGGCGCCCGGCCGCCGGCGGCCGTGTCCGGCGCGGGCGCCGGCAGCGCCGCCCGGTCCAGCTTCCCGTTCGGCGTCAACGGCAGCGCGTCCAGCAGCACGAACGCGGACGGCACCAGGTAGTCGGGGAGCCGGTCACGCAGGTGCGCCGCCAGCTCCGCGGGGCGGACGGTGACGCCGGGGCGGGCGGCGACGTAGCCGACGAGCCGGTCGTCCCGGGCGAGCACGGCGGCCCGGGCGACGTCCGGATACTCGGCCAGCGCCGCCTCGACCTCGCCGAGCTCGATCCGGAAGCCGCGCACCTTCACCTGGTCGTCGGCGCGGCCGACGTACTCCAGCTCTCCCCCCGCCTCCGGCCGGGGGGACCCCCAGGTGCGGCGGCGCACCACGTCCCCGGTGCGGTACATCCGCGCACCCTCCGGGCCGAACGGGCAGGCGACGAACCGTCCGGCCGTCAGGCCCGGCCGGTTCAGGTACCCGCGCGCCAGGCCGGGGCCGGCGACGTACAGCTCCCCCGCGACACCGGGCGGCACGACGCGCAGCCGCTCGTCGAGGACGTACGCCCGGAAGCCCGCGACCGGCCGGCCGATCGGCGGTGCGCCGGACCCCGGGGACAGCGGGTCGCTCATGGTCGCGCACACGGTGGTCTCGGTCGGACCGTAGGCGTTGATCATCCGCCTGCCCGGCGCCCAGCGGGCCACCAGCTCCGGCGCGCACGCCTCACCAGCGACGACCAGGGTGGTGGCCGTGAGGTCGGCGCCGTCCACCGCGGCCAGGGCCGACGGCGGAAGGGTCACGTGCGTGACACCGAGCCGGCGGTCCGTCAGGGCCTCCAACGGACTGTCGGACGGAGCCAGGACGAGAGCGGCCCCGGTGAGGACGGCAGCGCACAGGTCCCAGAAGGACGCGTCGAAGCTGGGCGAGGCGAACTGGAGCACCCGGCGGCCCGGCGCCACGCAGAGCCGGTCGGCCTGCGCCGCCACCAGCCCCGACACGCCGGCGTGGCTCACCACCACGCCCTTGGGGCGGCCCGTCGAGCCCGAGGTGTAGATCACGTAGGCCGGGTTCCGGGCGTCCACCGCGACACCCGGATCGGTCTCCGGCAGGCCCGCGGCGCCGGCCACCAGGGCCGGATCGTCGACGACCACCGTCGGCCGCGCGTCGTCCAGCATGAACGCGATCCGTGCCGCCGGGTACGCCGGGTCCACCGGCAGGTACGCGGCCCCGGCCTTCAGCGTGCCCAGCACCGCCACCACCGACTCCACCGACCGCGGCAACGCCACCGCCACAATGTGTTCCGGGGCCACGCCCCGCGCCCTGAGCGCGTGCGCGAACCGGTTCGCCCGGGCGTCGAGCTGCCGGTACGACACCTCGGTGTCCCCACTCACCAGCGCCACCGCGTCGGGCGTCTGCGCCGCCTGGGCGGCGAACAGCGCCGGCAGGCTCTTCCCGGCCGCCTCGCTCCCGGCGGCGGGCAGCAGCTCGTGGCGCTCCTCGGCGGACAGCAGGTCGATCCCGCCGATCGGCAGGTCCGGCCCGGCGACGACCGCGGCCAGCAGCCTGGCCCAGCGGGCGGCCAGGGCCTCGACCGTCGCGCGGTCGAACAGGTCGGTGCTGTACTCGATCGCGCCGCTGAGCCCGGCCGCCGCACCGTCCGGCCCGTGCTCCTCCGCGAACCCGAAGGTCAGGTCGAGCCGTGCGGTCCCGGTCAGCACGGGGATGCCGGTGACCCTGAGACCCGGCAGGTCGAAATCACCACCCGGTGCGTTCTGCACGACCAGGCCGGTCTGGAACAGCGGGTGGTGGGACAGGGACCGGGACGGGTTCAGCACCTCCACGAGGTGCTCGAACGGCACGTCCTGGTGCGCGTACGCCGACAGCGCGCTCTCCCGCACCCGGCCCAGCAGCTCGGTGAAGGTCGGGTCCCCGCTCGTGTCGGTGCGCAGCACCAGCGTGTTGACGAAGAACCCGACCAGATCGTCCAGCGCCTCGTCGGTCCGCCCCGCGATCGGGCTGCCGATCGGGATGTCCGTCCCGGCGCCCAGCCTCGTGTACAGCGCGGCGAGCGCCGCCTGCAGCACCATGAACAGGGTGGCCCCCGAGCGGCGCGCCAGCTCCAGCAGGGACGCGTGCAGTTCTGCGTCGATCCGCATTTCCAGCAGGTCGCCGCTGTACGACATGGTGGCCGGGCGCGGCCGGTCGGCGGGCAGCGGCACCTGCTCGGGCAGCCCGGCCAGCGCCTCTTTCCAGTAGGCGACCTGGTGGGCGAAGAGGCTGTCCTCGTCGTGCTCGTCGCCGAGGACGTCGTGCTGCCACAGTGTGTAGTCGCCGTACGTCACCGGCAGCGGGGGCCAGGCGGGCGCCCCGCCGCCGCGCCGGCTGGTGTAGGCGGTGGCCAGGTCGCGGGCGAGCGGGCCCATGGACCAGCCGTCGCCGACGATGTGGTGCATGACCAGCAGCAGCACGTGCTCGTCGGGGGCGAGGGCGAACAGTTCGGCGCGCAGCGGCACTTCCCGGGTCAGGTCGAACGCCCGCACCGCAGCGGCGCGCAGCAGGGCGGGCATCTCCGCCTCGCCGGCCGCGCGCACGGTCAGCGGGACGGGGACCTCCGCGGTGTCCACGACCCGCTGGTGCGGGATCCCGGCGGTGTGCGGGAAGACCGTGCGCAGGGTCTCGTGCCGGGCCACGACGTCGGCCAGTGCGGCGCTCAGCGCGGCCCGGTCGAGGTCGCCTGAGAGCCGCAGGGCGAGGGGCATGTGGTACGTGGCGCTCGGGGCCCCGAACTGCTGGAGGAACCACAGGCGGCGTTGGGCGAAGGACAGCGGCATGGCCTCGGGACGTGGCCGGGGCACCAGGGCCTTGCGTGCGGCGCCCGTGCCGTGCAGCCCGGCGGCCAGTCCGGCGGGGGTCGGGTGCCGGAAAAGGGAGCGCAGCTCCAGTTCGGCGCCGAGGGTCGCGCGGACCCGCGAGACCAGCCGGGTGGCGAGCAGGGAGTGCCCGCCGAGGTCGAAGAAGCCGTCGTCGACACCGACCCGCGGTACGCCCAGCACCTCGGAGAACAGCTCGCACAGGATCTGCTCCTGCGGCGTGCGCGGCGCCCGGCCGCCGGCGGCCGTGTCCGGCGCGGGCGCGGGCAGCGCCGCCCGGTCCAGCTTCCCGTTCGGCGTCCACGGCAGCGCGTCCAGCAGCACGAACGCGGACGGCACCAGGTGGTCCGGGACCCGGTCGCGCAGGTGCGCCGCCAGCTCCGCGGTGCTCGCCACGGTCGTGGCCGGCGGGACGACGTAGGCGACGAGCCGGTCCTCCCGGGCGAGCACCGCGACCTGTGCGACCGACGGGTGCGCGGCCAGCTCGGCCTCGATCTCGCCGGGCTCGACCCGGAACCCGCGGATCTTCACCTGGTGGTCCGCCCGGCCCGCGAACTCCAGCTCGCCGTCGGCCCGCCAGCGGACCAGGTCGCCGGTGCGGTACATCAGGGTGCCGCCCGGACCGTGGGGGTCGGCGACGAACCGCGTGGCGGTGAGCCCTGGCCGGTTCAGGTAGCCGCGGGCCAGACCCGCCCCGGCGAGGTACAGCTCACCCAGCACGCCGGGGGCGACCGGTCGCAGCGCCGCGTCCAGCACGTACGCCCGGCAGTTGGCGATCGGGCGGCCGATCGGCACGGGCAGCGGGCAGTCGGCGGGGTCGGCCGGGAGCGGGTAGGCGGTGATCACATGGGTCTCGGCGGGGCCGTAGTGGTTGTGCAGCTCCCGGCCCAGGCGCCGGGCCGCGAAGCGGCGTACCACACCACCGAGCCGCATCGCCTCCCCCGCCTGCGCGATCAGCCGCAGCCTCGGCAGCGCGAGACCGGCCTCCTCGGCGGCCTCGGCCAGCGCCTCGATCACCAGGTTGGGCGCGAACAGCTCCTCGACCTCGTTGCGGTCCAGCCAGCGGGCGAAGAGCTCGGCGCTGCGGCGCTGCTCCTCGGTCGGCACCACCAGCGTCTTGCCGTACAGCAGCGCGGAGAGGGTCTCCTGCACCGAGACGTCGAAGCTGAGGGCGGTGAACTGCGCGGTGCGCGTGCCGGGTGCGCCGCCGACGGATTCGTGGTGCCAGGCCAGCAGGTTCAGCAGGCCGGCGGCGGGCATCACGACGGCCTTGGGCCTGCCGGTGGAGCCAGAGGTGTAGATGACGTACGCGGGGTGGCGCGGATCCGCGGCGGCGGCCGGGTCGTGCTCCGGCCAGGACCCGTCCGGTACGACGGCCCCGAGGTCGTCGAGCACCACGGCCGGGCGTGCGTCATCCAGCATGTAGGCGATCCGGGCGGCCGGGTAGTCAGGGTCGACCGGAAGGTAGGCCGCGCCCGTCTTGAGCACGGCGAGGACGGCGACGACCAGCTCGGCGGAGCGCGGCAGGCGCAGGGCCACGACCTGCTCCGGCCCGGCCCCGCGCGCGATCAGCGCGTGCGCCAGGCGGTTGGCCCTGCGGTTCAGCTCCCGGTAGGTCAGCACGGTGTCCTCGAACAACAGCGCCGGCGCCTCGGGAGCCGCCCGGACCTGCGCCTCGAACAGGGCGGGCAGGGTGGCGGCGGGAACCGGGCGCGCGGTGTCGTTGCGCGCGACCAGCAGGTCGTGCCGTTCCTCGGCGGTGAGGACGTCGATCCGGCTCAGCGGCCGGTCCGGGTCGGAGGCCACCGAAGCCAGCACACGCAGCCACCGCGCGACCAGTGCCTCGACCGTGGTGGCGTCGAAGAGGTCGGTGCTGTACTCGACCCGCCCGACGATGCCTTCGGCCGGTCCGCCGGGGCCGCCGCACTCCAGCAGGTGGAAGCCGAGGTCGAACATGGCCGTCGGCGTCCGCACCGGGAAGATCTCGGCGGTCAGACCGCTCAGGGCGAACTCGGTGCCGGGCACGTTCTGCAGCGCGAGCAGCACCTGGAACAGCGGCTGGCGGGCGAGGGACCGGGACGGATTGCACGCCTCGACGACGTGCTCGAAGGGCAGGTCCTGGTGCGCGTAGGCGCTCAGCGCGCCCTCCCGGACCCGGCCGAGCAGCTCGGCGAAGGTCGGGTCGCCGCTCGTGTCGGTGCGCAGGACCAGGGTGTTGACGAAGAACCCGACCAGGTCGTCCAGCGCCTGGTCGGTCCGCCCGGCGATCAGGCCGCCGACCGGGATGTCCTGTCCGGCGCCGAGCTTGTCCAGCAGGGCCGCCAGCGCGGCCTGGAGCACCATGTACACGCTGGCGCCGTGTTTCCGGCCCAGGCGGACCAGGCCGGCGTGCAGACCGGCGTCCAAGGTGATCGGGAGCCGGCCCCCGGACCAGGAGGGGGTCGCGGGGCGGGGGCGGTCGGCGGGGAGCCGGAGCTGCTCCGGCAGGTCCGCCAGCCGCTCCGTCCAATAGGCCCGCTGGCGGGCGAACAGGCTGTCCGGGTCGGCCGGGTCGCCGAGCAGCTCGCGCTGCCACAGGGTGTAGTCGGCGTACTGCACGGGCAGCGGTGCCCACCGCGGCTCCTCGCCCGCGCGGCGTGCCGCGTACGCGGTGGCCAGGTCGGCGGCGAGCGGGCCCAGCGACCAGCCGTCGCCCGCGATGTGGTGGATCACCAGGAGCAGCACGTGGTCGTCCGCCGCGACCCGGAACACCTCGGCGCGCAGGGGCGGTTCGGCCGCGAGGTCGAATCCCCGGGTCGCGGCCCGCGCCAGCAGGTCCGGCAGGTCCGTCTCGTCGGCCGGGACGACCGACAGCGCCGGGCGCGCCTCCTCGGGCGGCAGCAGCCGCTGGTGGGGCACGCCGTCGACGGCCGGGAAGAGCGTGCGCAGGGTTTCGTGCCGGTCGACGACGTCGCCCAGCGCCGTCTCCAGGGCGGGCACGTCCAGCGGCCCCGTGAGCCGCCAGGCCAGCGGCATGTTGTAGACGGAGTCCGCGCCTTCCATCTGCCGCAGGAACCAGAGCCTTCGCTGCGCGGACGACAGCGGCACCAGCGCGGGCCGCTCGACCCGCCGCAGGGCGAGCCGGGCGCGGTCCGCGTCGCCCAGCGCGGCGGCCAGCCCGGCCACCGTCGGGCTCTGGAACAGGGTGCGCAGGGCGAGTTCCACGCCGAGAGCCGCACGGACCCGGGCCGCCAGCCGTGTGGCCAGCAGGGAGTGCCCGCCCAGGTCGAAGAAGTCGTCGTCGACACCGACCTCGGACACGCCCAGCACCTCGGCGAACAGCCTGGCCAGCACCTGTTCCCGGGGCGTGCGCGGGGCGCGGCCGGACCGGGTCGCGTCGGTGTCCGGCTCGGGGAGCGCGCGCCGGTCCAGCTTGCCGCTGGTGTTCACCGGCAGGGCGTCGAGGGGGACGAATACGGCGGGCACCATGTAGTCGGGCAGCCGCTCGCGCAGGTGCGCCCGCAACTCCTCGGGGCGCAGCGCGGCCCCTGCGGCGGGTACCGGGTAGGCGACCAGCCGGGGATCCTCCGCCCGGTCCTGCCGGACGATCACGGCGGCCTGGGCGACCTGCGGGTGTGCCACCAGGGCCGCCTCGATCTCGCCCAGCTCGATCCGGAACCCCCGGACCTTGACCTGGTCGTCGGTGCGGCCGAGGAACTCCAGGTTCCCGGCCGCGCCCCAGCGCGCCAGGTCGCCGGTGCGGTACATCCTCGTGCCGGCCGGGCCGGACGGGTCCGCCACGAACCGCGCCGCGGTCAGCCCGGGCCGGTCGAGGTAGCCGCGCGCCAGGCCCGCACCGGCGAGGTACAGCTCACCGGGCACGCCGGCGGGCACCGGCTGCATGGCGGCGTCGAGCAGGTGCAGCCGTACGCCGGCGAGCGGTCGGCCGATCACCGGGTGGGAGTGCGGCGCGAGCGGCGCGCACAGCGAGTCCACCGTGCACTCGGCCGGCCCGTAGTAGTTGAGGGAGGACACGCCCTCGGCCGCCCGCAACCGCTTCCAGAGCCGCTCCGGTACGGCTTCCCCGCCCAGGCCGACGAACGAGGGCCGCCACCGCGGGTGGTCCAGCAGGCCGTGGTCGACGAGGACTTGCAGGTAGGAGGGGGTACCGCCGACGGTGTGCAGCCCGGCCCGCGAGGCGTACGCGAGGTAGGCGTCCGGATCGGTCCAGGTCGCCTCGTCCAGCATGTGCAGCTCGTGGCCGGCGTAGAGGGCGAACAGCTGGTCGCAGGAGGCGTCGAACGACACGGACGTCGTCAGCCCGATCCGCATCCGCTCACCCGTACGGAAGACCAGCGGGCGCTGGGCGGCGAACAAGTTGGCCAGGCCGCCGTGCGTCACCACCACCCCCTTGGGCTGCCCGGTGGAACCGGAGGTGTAGACCACGTAGACCGGGTGGTCGGGATGGACAGTGACGCCCGGATCGGTCGACGGGCACGCGGCCACCGCCGCGGCCGTTCCCGGATCGTCGGTCACCAGCCACCCGGCGGGACCGGCCTGCGGCAGCCGGCCGCGGGTGCGGGTGTCGGTCACCCCCAGGACCGGCCGGGCGTCGTCGAGCATGTACGCGACCCGCGCGGCCGGGTACCCCGGGTCGACCGGGAGGTACGCGGCGCCGGTCTTCTGCACCGCGAGGACGGCCACCACCAGCTCGGCCGACCGCGGCAGGGCCACCGCCACCAGCCGCTCCGGGCCCGCGCCCCGCGCGCGGAGCGCGTGCGCCAGCCGGTTCGCCCGCGCGTCCAGCTCCGCGTACGTCAGCGAAGCGTCCGGTCCCACCAGTGCGAGTGCGTCCGGAGTCTCGCGGGCCTGTGCCCGGAACAGTTCGGGCAGGCTTTCGGTGAACGGCCGGGCCGCCGGGCCGACGCCCAGCGCCTCCAGTCGGGCGCGCTCCTCGGCACCGAGCAGGCTGAACCGGCTGAGCCGGGACCGCGGGTCGGTGACCACGGCGCGTAGCAGCCGGACCCAGCGCTCGCACATCGTCCGGACGGTGGCCGGGTCGTACAGGTCGCAGGCGTACTCGACGAAAGCGTCGATCCCCGCCGGGGAGCCGTCCTCGGTGTGCCGCTCGGCCAGGGTGAAGAGCAGGTCGAGCTTGGCGGTGGTCGAGGCGGGCGGCATGCCGGCGACGCGCAGGCCGGGTGGCGCGAAGTCGGCGCGGGGAGCGTTCTGCAGCACCAGCATGACCTGGAACAGCGGGTGGTGCGCCAGCGACCGGGCCGGGTTGAGGACCTCGACCAGGTACTCGAAGGGCAGGTCCTGGTGGGCGTACCCGGCCAGTGCGGTCTCCCGGACCCGGCCCAGCAGTTCGGCGAACGTAGGGTCGCCCGAGGTGTCGGTGCGGAAGACCAGGGTGTTGACGAAGTAGCCGACCAGCTCGTCCTGGGCCTGGTCGGTCCGGCCCGCGACGGGGCTGCCGACCGGGATGTCGTCGCCCGCGCCGAGCTTGCTCAGCAGGACCGCCAGCCCGGCCTGGAGCACCATGAACAGACTGGTGCCATGGGCTCGGGCCAGTTCGTGCAGCATGCGGTGCAGGCCGGCGTCCAGCTCGGCCCGGACGGACCCGCCCCGGTGCGAGGCGAGGGCCGGGCGGGGCCGGTCGCCGGGCAGCGGAAGCTGTTCGGGCAGGTTTGCCAACTGCCGTGTCCAGTAGGCCGTCTGGCGGGCGAGTGGGCTGTCCTCGTCGGCGGCGTCGCCGAGCAGCTCGTGCTGCCACAGCGTGTGGTCGACGTACTGGACCGGGAGCTCGGCCCACTGCGGTGCCTCGCCGCGGCGGCGCGCCGCGTAGGCGGTGGTCAGTCCGTGCGCGAGCGGGCCCAGCGACCAGCCGTCGCCCGCGATGTGGTGGAGCACCACCTGGAAGACGTGTTCGTCCGCCGCCAGCTCGAACAGCTCGGCGCGCAGCGGCATGTCGACGGCCAGGTCGAACGTCCGGGCCTGCGCCTGCGCCCTGACGTCCGCCAGCTCCGCCTCGGTCGCCCGGCTCACGAGCAGCCGCGGGCGGGCCTCCGCGACGTCCAGCACCCGCTGGCGGGGGACGCCGTCCACCGCCGGGAAGACGGTGCGCAGGCTCTCGTGCCGTGCCACCACGTCCGCCACGGCGGCCTCCAGGGCCCGCCGGTCCAGCTGCCCGGACAGGCGCCAGGCCAGGGAGATGTGGTAGCCGGCGCCGGCGTCCTCCAGCTGGTGCAGGAACCACAGGCGTCGCTGGGCGAAGGAGAGCGGGATCGCCTCGGGACGTTCGCGCCGGGCCAGGGCGGGCTGCGCCGGTCCGGCCGCCACCAGGGCGGCGGCCAGACCGGCCGGGGTCGGCGCCTCGAACAGGGCTCGCAGCGGCATCTCCACCCCGAGCGTCGCGCGGATCCGGGCGGCGAGGCGGGTGGCCAGCAGGGAGTGCCCGCCCAGGTCGAAGAAGCCGTCGTCGACACCGGCCGACGCGACGCCCAGGACCTCGGCGAACAGCTCGCACAGGATCCGCTCCTGCGCGGTGCGCGGCGCGCGGGCCTGGGCCGCCGGGGCGAGGTCAGGTGCGGGCAGGGCCCGGTGGTCCAGCTTGCCGTTGGTCGTCAGCGGCAGCGCGTCCAGCACGACGAACGCCGACGGCACCATGTACTGCGGCAGGCGGGCTGCCAGGTGCGTGCGCAGCTCGTCCGGCCGGGGCCCGGCCCCGGCGTCGGGCACCAGGTAGGCGACCAGCCGGGTGTCGTCGGCCCGGTCCTGCCGGGCGAGGACGGCGACTTGGGCTACGCCGGGGTGCGCGGCCAGCGCCGCCTCGATCTCACCCGGCTCGATCCGGAAGCCGCGCACCTTCACCTGCTGGTCGGCGCGGCCGACGTAGCGCAGGCTGCCGTCGGCCGCACGGCGGACGACGTCGCCGCTGCGGTACATCCGCGATCCCGGCGTGCCGAACGGGTCGGCCACGAACCGCCCGGCGGTCAGGCCGGGCCGGTCCAGGTAGCCGCGCGCCAGGCCGGCGCCCGCGACGTACAGCTCGCCGGGCACGCCCGGGGCGACCGGGCGCAGGTGGGGGTCCAGCACGTACGTCCGCAGGTCCACGAGGGCCGTGCCGATCTCGCCGGCGGCGGCGCCGGTCCGGCCGAGCGCCACGTGGGTGACGTGCACCGTGGTCTCGGTGATGCCGTACATGTTGACCAGCCGCGGCGCGTCGTCCGGGTGCCGCGCGTACCAGCTCGCCAGCCGGGTGTGCTCCAGCGCCTCGCCGCCGAACACGATCGTGCGCAGCGCGAGGCGGCGGCCGGTCTCCGGAGCATCCGCGTCGGCCTGCATGAGCTGGTAGAAAGCGGACGGCGTCTGGTTGAGCACGGTCACCCGCTCACGGGCGAGGAGCGCCAGGAAGCGGTCGGGCGAGCGGCTGGTCTCGTGGTCCACGACCACCAGGCGGCCGCCGTGCAGCAGCGGCCCCCACAGCTCCCACACCGAGAAGTCGAAGGCGTAGGAGTGGAAGAGCGTCCAGACGTCCTGGGCGTGGAAGCCGAACAGTTCCCTGGTCGCGCCGAACAGCCGCACCACGTTCCGGTGCGGGACCACCACGCCCTTGGGGGCGCCGGTGGAGCCGGAGGTGTAGATGACGTAGGCCGCGTGCCGCGGGTCGAGGGGGACCGCCGGGTCCGTGTCCGGCAGGCCGTCGAGGTCTGTGGCGTCCAGCAGCAGCCGGTCCACGTGGTCCGCGCCGGGCAGGTCGCCGATCCGGCTCGTGGTCACCAGGAGCGCGGGCCGGGCGTCCTGGAGGAGGTGGCTGATCCGCGCGGCGGGGTACGACGGGTCCACCGGGAGGTAGGCGCCCCCTGCCTTGAGCACGGCGAGCACCGCCACGATCTGCTCCGCCGAGCGTGGCAGGGCCAAGGCCACCCGCCGCTCCGGGCCCACTCCCCGGGCGATCAGGGCGTGCGCCAGCCGGTTGGCGCGGGCGTTCAGCTCGGCGTAGGTCAGGGAGAGGTCGCCGTCGGTGACCGCTACGGCGCCCGGGTTCTGCCGTACCCGCCGCTCGAACAGCGCGGTCAGGCTGTCTGCCGTAGGCTCCTCTCGCCGGTCGGCGGGCGCCGGGAGCAGTGCGCGCAGTTCCTCCTCGGACAGGACGTCCACCTGGCCGAGCCTGCGGCCCGGGTCGGTGACGACAGTGCGCAGCAGCCGCAGCCACCGCTCGACGATGCCGGTCACGGTGGGCTCGTCGAACAGGTCGGTGCTGTACTCCACCACGCCCGACAGGCCGTCCCCGTCGGGCTGTTCGGCGAGGACGAAGGTGAGATCGCACTTGGCCGTCCCGGTGGGCGCCAGGTCGGTCGTCACTCGCAGCCGGGGCAGGTCGAAGGCGTCCAGCGGCGCGTTCTGCAACGCGAGCATGGTCTGGAACAGCGGGTGGTGCGCCAGCGACCGGGCCGGGTTGAGCGCCTCCACCAGGTGCTCGAACGGCACGTCCTGGTGCGCGTACGCGGCGAGCGCGTCGGTGCGTACCCTGCGCAGCAATTCGGTGAACGAGGGGTCCCCGGAGAGGTCGGTGCGCAGGACCAGGGTGTTGACGAAGAAACCGACCAGGTCGTCGGCGGCCTCGTCGGTGCGTCCGGCGACGGGTGTGCCGATCGGGACGTCGGTGCCCGCGCCCAGCTTGCCCAGCAGGGCGGCCAGTCCGGCCTGGAGCACCATGAAGAGACTGGCGCCGCCCCTGCGGGCGAGCGTGCGCAGGCCCTGGTGCAGTTCGGCGTCGATCCGCACCGGCAGCCGGTCGCCCCGGTAGGACATCGCGGCCGGCCTGGGCCGGTCGAACGGCAGCTCCACCTGATCGGGGAGGTCCGCCAGCCGGCGGCGCCAGTAGGCGAGCTGACGGTTCAGGAGGCTGTCCGGGTCCGTGCCGTCGCCGAGCAGCTCCCGCTGCCAGAGGGTGTAGTCGACGTACTGGACCGGCAGCGGCGACCACGTGGGTTTCGCGCCCTCGGCGCGGGCGGCATAGGCGGCCGTGAGGTCCCGCGAGAGCGGGCCGGTCGACCAGCCGTCGCCGGCGATGTGGTGCACGACCAGCAGCAGTACGTGCTCCTCGGTCGTCAGCCGGAAGAGTTCGGCGCGCAGCGGCGGCTCCTCGGCGAGGTCGAAGCCGTGCCGGGCCGCTCGCGCGAGCCGCTCGGGCAGCTCGTGTTCGCCGGTCTCGGTCGTCCGCAGCCGGGGCCTGGCCTTCTCCGGGTCCAGCACCCTCTGGCACGGCACGCCGCCGATCGCGGGGAAGACGGTGCGCAGGCTCTCGTGCCGCTCGACCACGTCCGCCAGGGCGGCTTCCAGGGCCCGCTGGTCCAGGTCCCCGGACAGCCGCACCGCCAGCGGAATGTTGTAGGTGGCGCTCGGGCCCTCCATGCCGTGCAGGAACCACAACCGGCGCTGCGCGAAGGACAGGGGGACGACGTCGGGCCGCTCCTGGGGCACGAGCGCCGGACGGGCCCGGCCCGCGCGGTCCACGGCCGCCGCCAGTTCCGCCGCAGTCGGCGCGTCGAACAGGTCACCCAGCCGCAGCTCCACGCCGAGGACCGAGCGGATCCGGGCGACCAGCCGGGTGGCGAGCAGGGAGTGCCCGCCGAGGTCGAAGAAGTTGTCGTCCGGTCCGGCATCGGGCGCGGCGAGCACCTCGGCGAACAGCCCGACGAGCAGGCGTTCGGTCGCGGTGCGCGGGGCGCGGCCCGGTGCGGTGGGCCCTTCCGGTCCGGGCGCGGGGAGGGCTCGCCGGTCGAGCTTGCCGTTGGGGGTCAGGGGCAGCGCGTCCAGCAGCACGTACGCGGCCGGCACCATGGGCCGGGGCAGCCGGTCGCGCAGGTGGTCGCGGAGGACGGCGCCGGTCACGGTGGCGCCGGGTTCGGGCACCGCGTAGGCGACGAGCCGTGGCTCCCCTCCCGGTTCGGTGTGCGCCGTCACGGCGGCCCGGGCGACCTGCGGGTGCTCGGCGAGCACGGCCTCGATCTCGCCCGGTTCGACCCGGAAGCCGCGGACCTTGACCTGGTCGTCGGTGCGGCCGAGGAACTCCAGGTTCCCGGCCGCGTCCCAGCGCACCAGGTCCCCGGTGCGGTACATCCGCGACCCGCTCGGCCCGAACGGGTCCGCGACGAACCGCCCCGCGGTCAGCCCCGGCCGGTTCAGGTAGCCGCGTGCCAGCCCCGCGCCCGCGATGTACAGCTCGCCCCGCGCACCGGCCGGCAGCGGCCGCAGAGCGCCGTCGAGCACGTACAGCCGGGTGTTGGTCACCGGCCTGCCGATCACCGGGTGCGGGCTCGACTCCATCGGCGCGACGACCGAGTTGACGGTGCATTCGGACGGTCCGTAGAGGTTGAGGCAGGTCACGCCCTCGGCCGACCGCAGCCGGTCCCACAGCGCCTGCGGGACAGCCTCGCCGCCCGCGGCGACCAGCGCCGGGCGCCACTGCGGGTCGCTCAGCAGCCCGTGCGCGACCAGTTCCTGCAAGTAGGAGGGGGTGGCTTCGAGGTAGTCCAGTCCGCGGCGCGCAGCGTAACCGACGAGGGCGGCGGGGTCGGACCATGTCGCCTGATCGAGGACGTGCAGCTCGTGGCCCCCGAAAAGGGCGAGCAACTGGTTCCAGGAGGCGTCGAAGGAGACCGAGGTGGTCAGCGCCACCCGCAGCCGCCGACGTGTTCTCAGCGCCGGCGCGAAGTGCTGCTGCCGGAGGTCGGTGAGCAGGTCGAGCAGACCGCCGTGGGTGGGCAGCACGCCCTTGGGCCGTCCGGTGGAACCCGAGGTGTGGATGACGTACGCGGGGAGGTCCGGGACGATGGCCACTTGCGGGTCGTCCGCCGGACAGGCGGCCACCGAAGCGGCCGTCTCCGGGTCGTCGAGGACCAGACGGCCGAAGGGGCCGCACTGCGGCAGCCGCTCCGCACCGCCGGAGTCCGTGACGAGCAGGGCCGGCCGGGCGTCGTCGAGCAGCAGGGCCGTCCGGGCGGCGGGGTACCCGGGGTCGACCGGCACGAACGCCGCCCCGGTCTTCAGCACCGCGAGGACCGCCACCACCAGCTCGGCCGAGCGCGGCAGGGCCACCGCCACCAGCCGCTCCGGGCCCGCTCCCCGGACGATCAGGGCGTGCGCCAGCCGGTTGGCCCGCGCGTCCAGTTCCGCGTACGTCAGGGAGACGTCTCCGCACACCAGGGCGGCGAGGTCCGGGGTCGCCCGGACGTGCTCCCGGAACAGCTCCGGCAGGCTCGCGGCCGGGACTTGGGCGACCGGGCCGGTACCGAGCGCCGCCGGCTCGCGGTGCTCCTCGTCGGTGAGCAGCGGGACCCGGCCCACCGGCTCGTCCTCGTCCCAGTCCGCGAGGGTGTCCAGCAGCGCGAGCAGCCGCCGCTGGTGGTCGGCGAGGTCGCCGGGTCCGTACGCCTGGGGGGAGCCGTGCAGCCGGAGCAGCGGCGGGTTGCCGTCGCGGTAGTCGAAGACCCAGACGGCGAGGTCGGTGGTCGACCCGGACACGAAGTGGTGCACGGAGGCCGGGTGCCCGGCGAAGCTCGGCCGGGAGTTGAAGGCCATGATGTTGACGATCAGCGGGAACGCCGTCCCGATGCCGCCGGCGAAGCCGAGGTCCCGCAGCAGGTCCTCGCTGCGGTACCGCTCGTGCGCGACCGCCGCATCGACCTCCCGCGCCGCCTGGGCGACGAGTTCGCCCCAGGGCATGTCCGGCCGCACGCTCAGCCGCAGCGGCACCACGTTGGAGGTCGTGCCCGGCACCGCCGTCAGGTCTCGGTCGGCGCCCCGGCGGGCGGTGACGGGCAGGGCCAGCACGACGTCCTGGTCGCCGGTCAGCCGGTGGGCGTAGAGGGCCGTCGCGGCGACCAGCAGCCGGGACCAGCGGACCCCGGACCGGTCCGCCGCCGCCCGCAGAGCCTCCGGGCGGCGCAGTTCCCGCTCCTCGGCAAGCCGGAGGGGGCGGTGCGGGTCGGTCACGGAAGCGTCGGTGAGCCGGGTCGGGGCTGGAACGTCGGTGAACCGCTCGGTCCAGTAGGCGCGGTCGGCGGCGAAGTCGGTGGAGGCACGGTAGGCGGTGTCGCTGTCGACCAGGACCCGCAGCGGGCCGAAGGGGCAGGGGGGCACGGCCGTACCCTCGGCCAGGGCCGAGTACACCTCACCGACCCGCTGGCGGAGCATGGAGCTGCTGATCGCGTCGAGTACCAGGTGGTGGTAGTTCAGGTACCAGAGGTACTCCATCGGTGACGCCTTGATCAGCGCGTGGCCGAACAGCGGGTCACGGGCGAGGTCCAGCGGGCGCAGCAGGTCGCGCTCCATCCAGCGAATGGCCTCTGCCCGGGGGTCTGGCTCGGCGCTGAGGTCCAGGTGGGCCGGGGCCCAGTCCCAGCTCTCCCGGAGGATCTGGCGCGGGCCGTCGCCGTCGTCGGTGAAGGTCACGTGCAGGGCGTCGACCTCGTCGACCACCTGGCGCAGTGCCGTCTCGAACAGTTCCCGGTCCACCGGGCCGTGGATCTCCAGGCACTCGCCGACGCGGTAGCCCGTCACGGGCGTGCGGGCGCTCTGCTCCGCGAGCCAGATCTCGCGTTGGGCCGCGGTCAGCGGCAGGGCGTCACCATCGCGACGGGACATGCGGGTACCTCCGGAAGTTGGGCAGGCGTGGTGACAGGACACGCCGGAGCGCGCCGGCCGCGGTGTCGTCACGCGGTCGGCCGGGGGGAGAAGGATGGTCAGGCGGCGGGTTCGCCGGCCTGGAGTTGCCACAGGGACGCGTAGAGTCCGTGCCGCGCGAGGAGTTCGTCGTGGGTGCCCTGCTCGGCGACGACGCCGCCGGCGTCCATGACGTAGATGCGGTCGGCGTGGCGGACCGTGGAGAGCCGGTGGGCGATGACCAGCATGGTCCGGTCGGCCGCGAAGCCGCGGAGCGTGCGCTGGATGGCGGCCTCGGTCTCGTTGTCAACGGCGGAGGTGGCTTCGTCGAGGATGACGACCGGCGCGTTCTTCAGGATGGCGCGCGCCAGCGCGATCCGCTGGCGCTGTCCCCCGGAGAGCGCCGCACCGCGCTCTCCGATCACCGTCTCGTAGCCGTCGGGCAGCGCCGCGACGAAGGGGTGGGCCTCGGCAGTCCTGGCGGCTTCGACCACGGCCTCGTCCGAGGCGCCGAAGGTGCCGTAGCGGATGTTGTCGGCGATGGTGCCGTCGAACAGGAACGGGTCCTGGGCCACGAAGCCGATCGCGTGGCGCAGCTCGCGCCGGGGCATCTCGCGCACGTCCCGCCCGTCGAGCAGTACGCTGCCGAGGTCTGCGTCCTGGAACCGCATCAGCAGCCTGGCGATGGTGGTCTTGCCCGAGCCGGTGGCACCGACCAGGGCGGTGACCTGCCCGGCCGGGATGGTCATCGAGAGGTCGTCAAGCGCCGGCGTCCGACCGGGGTAGGCGAAGGACACGTGCTCCAGGGCGATCTCTCCCCGCACCTTCCCGACGTCAACCGTTTCACCCGTGCCGTCGGCCTCGACGGGCAGGGCCCGCAGCCGCTGAACCCGGTCGTAGGAAGCGACGGTGCGCTGGTACTGGTCGACGATGCCGCCGAGCCGGCTCATCCGCATCAGCAGCATCTGGGGCAGCCCGATCAGCGGGCTGAACACCTCGAAGCGCAGGGTGCCGTTGAGCACCGAACGGCCGCCGATCAGCAGGGTGCCGGCCATGGACGCGGTGGTGCAGGCCCGGACGGTCTCGGCGTGCCGGATGGTGCTGCGGTCGGTCCGCCGGCCGCTCTCCAGGGCGGCCTCGCTCAACTCGTCGGTGCGCTCGGCCTCGTGTTCCTCGGTGCAGAAACTCTTGACGGTGGCGCTGGCCTCCAGCGAGTTGATCACTTGGCTGCCCAGCCGGGCCCGCCGCTCCCCGGTGACGGCGTAGTCGGCGGCGGCCTTGTCCTGGTGACGCAGCGACAGCCAGGCGACGACCGGGATCGGCAGGAACGCGATCCAGGCGATCTGCGGGGCCAGCAGCAGGAACGCCGGGACCAGGAGGGCCAGGCTGGTGCCCAGTTGCAGCACCTCGTTGGCCGGTCCGGCGAAGAAGGCGCCCAGTTGGCCGACGTCGTCGGTGAGCGCGCCGGCCAGCCGGGTGGTCCGCTCGCCCTCCAGGTGCCGCAGTTCCAGGTGCTGGACGTGCCGGTACGTGCGGCTGCGCCAGTCGTGCTCGACGTCCTGGCCGAGCCGGCGCCACTGGAGGTTCGACGCGTACGAGAGGCCCGCCACGGCAGCGCACGCGCCCGCCACCAGCCCGGCGAGGCCCAGGAGTTGCGCCGACGCGGTGGTCAGGCCGAGGCGGGCCAGCGGGGCTGCCTGGCCCTTGATGAGGACCAGTCCGGTCCAGCCGAGGAAGGTGCCGAGCGCGACCTCCGAGACCTGGCAGGCGACGGACAGGGCAGCTGCACGGGAGAGCCTGCGGCGGTGGGGTCCGACGATCTCCAGCAGGGGGTGCCGTCCAGCGCCCCGCCCGGCCGCGTCCGGGGCGTTGCCGGACGTTGCGCGCCCGCCCGGCTCTGAAGGCGCGTCGGCCGTTCCGTGCCATGCCTTGCGCAGGACGGCACCGGTCGCGACGGCCACCCCGCCCAGCGCCACCAGTTGCCTGGTCAGCGCGGATCCCTTGGCCAGCGCGACTGCCGCCGCGGTCCCTGTGGCGACTGCCAGTACCGGTCGCACGACCGGGCCGTGATCCGGGTGGGGTGCCGACGCTTCGGCGTCTCGGGCCGACGTCGGACGTCCGCCGGCGCCGGCCGGATCACCGGCGATCACGGTGACCGCTCTGCGGACCATCCGGCCGACGTCCGCGGCGCGCACCCGGGCGTCGTGCCGGACGAGCAGTCCACCGGTGACGGGGTTGGCCCGGGCCTCGGTGATGCCGGGGATGCGACGGAGTGCGGCGGTGAGGAGTTCGGCCGTCCGTGGCCGTCCACGCACCAGTCTCACGTCCCAGCGCTGGCGGCCCGGGGTGACCGAGCGCGGGCGCGCGTCGCCTTCCACGGTACGGAGTCCTGCTGCGGCGCCCACTAGCAATGCCATGCGTACGATCACCTGTTCGCGGAGGTCCCGGATAACCCGTCGACGGGCGCGGCAGAGTGCGGCGCGCGGCGGATCACTGCGAGGGAACGGAAACCCCGGCAGGGGCGGGGGTGCGGCCGGCGCGGGGACGGGCCGGGGCGGCTGGCCGGACCGGGCATCAGAGGGTCACTGTCCCTTTCCGGTGCCGGTGGTCGCGCGGGTCCTCGGGATCTTGCCCTCCGCTTCGCCCCGGGTCCCGGCCTTGGCCGCCTCGCCCGCCGCAGCCGTGCCCTCGGCGGACGCGATCTGCGTCGCCATCACGTCGGCAGCCACCTCGGCCGCGAGGTCGTTGATGTTCTCCCCTGCCTCGTGGGCCGCCTTCTTGACTTCCATGACGACACCGACGGACGTCGTGATGACGCCCCGCACGAGCGGCTTGAGGATGCGCTTGGCCAGGGGGGCCACGATGAGACCGATCAGGAACGGGGGGACGACGGGGGGCATGGCGCTCCAACCTCTTCACGCGAATTCTGGACAGGGGCCCAGGGCGCGGCTGATTCCGGACGCACGACGAGGGAGACGGAAGAAATCCGCCTTCGCCGCAGTGGGAAATTCCGTGCCGGACGGCCTGCCGGGTGGCTTCGTTCGCCGAAGGGGCGAACCGTCCGCTCCCAGATCACCGTAGTCCAGCCACGTCCGATGAGACCAAATGGTCCTGACCGTTTCACTCATGCGAGTGCTCTTCTCCTCACTCTCCCGATAATCCTGTTAATTCACTCTTCCGATATTCGCTCCGCACGGACGAGTGAACTCCCGGTCGGTCGGTGGCACACCGGCTGCCGCCGACACGAGCATGGCCGGCATGACCATCACGCATTCCCGGACTGAAAGGGCCGCTCAGGCCCGGGCAGCCGAAGCCCAGCTCGAAGCCGACGGAATCGACGGGGTGGTGTTCGGATGGGTCGACAACGCCGGCCTCACCCGGGTGAAGTCCGTCCCGCGCGCCCGGCTGGCGCACGCTGCCGAGCACGGCGTGGGCGCGGTGCCCTGCTTCGACCTCGCCCTGGTGGACGACTCCTTCACCGTCACGCCCTCGAGCACCGGCCCGGTGGGTGACCTGCGGCTCATCCCCGACCTCGATCGGCTCGTCCCGCTCGCCGCCCAGCCCGGCTGGGCCTGGGCGCCGGCCGACCGCTACGCGCAGGACGGCACCCCGCATCCCGGCTGCCAGCGCGGCTTTGCGCGCCGGGCCGCCGAGGCGGTCGAACAGCGGGGGTTCTCGGTGAGGACCGGCATCGAGGTCGAATGGGTGGTGGCCGACGCCGCCGGGGCGCCCGCGGCGCTCGGGCCCGCGTACGGGATGACCCGCTTCGTCGAGCACTCCGACTACCTGCGGGACCTGCTGCACGTCCTCACCGACCAGGGGCTGACCGTGCTCCAGCTCCATCCCGAGTACGCCGCCGGACAGTTCGAGGTCTCGGTCGCCGCCGAAGGGCCGGTCGAGGCGGCGGACACGACCATGCTGGTGCGCCACACCATCCGGGCCGTCTCCGCCCGCCACGACCTGCAGGTCTCGTTCGCGCCCGTCTTCGCCGAGGGCTCGCTCGGCAACGGCAGCCATCTGCATCTCAGCCTCTGGCGAGAGGGCCGCAACCTCGCGCACGGCGGCCCCGGGCGCCACGGGATGCACCCCGATGCCGAGCACTTCCTCGCGGGCGTACTGGCGGAGCTGCCCGCCCTGCTCGCCCTCGGTGCGCCCAGCGTCGCCTCCTACCTGCGGCTGGTGCCCTCGCGTTTCGCGGGAGCCTACCGCTGCTGGGGCCTGGAGAACCGTGAGGCGGCGCTCCGCGTGATCACCGGCTCCGCCGCCGGGCAGGCCAACGCCGAGGTGAAATGCTTCGACGCCGCCGCCAACCCGTACCTGGCGGTCGGCGGCGTACTGGCCGCCGGGCTCGCCGGCCTGGAATCCGGGCTGCCGCTCCCGCCCGAGACGCCGAGTGACCCAACCACCCTCGGCTCCGCCGAGCGCCTCCCGGCGAGCCTGGCGGAGGCGATCGACGCGCTGAAGAAGTCGGCGCCGCTGCGGGAAGCACTCGGCGGCGAGCTGTACGAGGCCGTGCTGGCCGTCCGGCAGGCGGAGGCGGAACTGTTTTCCGGGTACACGGACGCGGAAGTCGTCGAGGCCGTCCGCTGGCGCTACTGACAAGGGTGTTCCCGGCCGGCGCATCCGGCCGGGAGCGACGTCCAGGGGGCAGAGTGTCCGGGTGCGGCGGACGCGCTCGCGGTCCTGTCGCGGGTATGCGGGTGTCGCGTGGACCCGCAGGCGTCCGCGGCCGACGCGACACGCCTCGATGAGCGGTAGGGGGGCGGCGGGGTCGTCGGGCGTGCGGGCACGGGCATCAGCTCGTTCCGCGGGCGCCGCGGACGGATTCGGGCGGCGCGTCGGCGGTGGGAGCCAGCGGCTTCGTCATGTAGACCGCCCCGGCGCCGTAGCTCGCGGGCAGCGCGACCTCGGGCCGGGTGCGGTAGCCCAGCCGGGCCCACAGCGGGCGGGAGCCGTGCACGGCGACCAGCGAGAGGGACCGGTAGCGGGCATCCCGGCCGGTCTCCTCGAGGTGCCGCACCATCCGGCGGGCCATGCCCCGGCCGCGGACGCGCTCGGCGAGCGCCAGGTCGTGGAGGTGAAGGTTGCTTCCCCGATGACCTTCGCGCCCGGCGCCTCGCTCTGCCAGGCTCAGGTCCGGGCAGCGGAACAGCGGGTACGGCAGGGCCAGCAGGTAGCCGCCGAAGGCGCCCGCGTGTTCCAGCACGAAGCAGGTCGACGGTGAGGCACGGTGCCGCGAACGCAGCGCGTCGCGGCCTTCGGACAGACCGCTCGCGCCGTAGGCGGCCGCCTCCAGCGCGGCCACGTCGTCCCAGTCCACGTCCTGGAGCAGCCGGATCCTGGTGTCGGTCATACGTCCTCTCCGCTCCGCGCCCGGCCGCCGACGCAGGTGCACGGCAGCGGCTCGAAGCCGTTGAAGCCGCGGGTGGCGTAGGCGGTGGCGTACGCGCCGCAGGAGTGGACCCACACCGGGTCGCCGGACGCGAGCGCGCGCGGGACCCGTACCGGACCGCCCTCCTGGGCGAACGCGTCGTCGCTGTCGCAGGTCGGCCCGGCCACCACGGCGTCGACGAACTGTCCGCCGGAATTGACGGGGAACTCCAGGCGGTACTGCAACTGGTCGATCTCGTACAAGCCGTTGAACTTGCCGCAGCTCAGAAAGAGCCAGCGCTCGCGGGTGCCGTCGAGCCGGTGCCGGGAGGTGAGCCGTACGACGTGGGCCCGGATCGCACCGTGGTCGGCGACCAGGTACCGGCCGGGCTCCAGGAGGAAGTGGAGCGGGACGGCGTGGGCGGCGCGCAGCCGTTCCATGCCCTCGCGGATCGCCGAGAACATGCTGCTCAACGATGGCACCAGCGGCCGCCCGTACCGGTCGAGGACACCGAGGGCGGGCAGTCCGCCGCCGAGGTTGATCCGGTCCGGGGTGATGCCGCGCCGGCCGAGCGCCCGGAGCACGGCGGCCAGCGCGTCGATCGCCGTGACCCATGCTTCGGCGGTCATCTGCTGGGAACCGACGTGCAGGGACAGGCCGGAGGGAACCAGCCCGAGGGTGCGGGCGGCGCAGAGCACGAGCAGCGCGTCCTCGGGTGAGCAGCCGAACTTGCGGCTCAGGCCCCACAGCGCTCCTTCGCCGGTGGTCGCGATCCGGCAGAACACCCGTGATCCGGGGGCGTGTTCGGCGATGGCCACGACGTCCTCAAGGCTGTCGGTGGCGAAGTCGCGCACACCCAGCCGGTAGGCGGCGGCGATGTTGCGGTCGGACTTGACGGTGTTGCCGTAGTGGATCAGCCCGGGGGCGACTCCGGTACGCAGCGCCTGGACGATCTCCTGCGGACTCGCGGCGTCGAAACCGGCGCCGAACCGGGCGAGATGACCGAGCACCTCGTCCACCGGGCACGCCTTCATCGCGAAACGCACGGCGATGCCTGGGAGCTCGGCGCAGAGAGCTGCGTACTGGCGGCCGATGCCGTCCAGGTCGTAGATGATGGCGTCCTCGGTGGCAGCGGCGAGCGCGGCGCGCAGGGCGGAGTGGTCCTGCTGGAAGGGGAGGGACCCGTCGGTCCTGTGCGAGTGAGGGAGCGCCGTCGCGGCGCGGTGGTGGGCTCTGCCGAGATCAACGGCCTGGCGCGGTCCGGTGATCCGATGCATGTCGGTGATGTGTGGCCTCACGTGTGAACTTTCGTTCCGACTGGAAAAGGGCGCCAAGAGCTGGCTGGCACGCGGAATGCCGAGCGAGGGAGCGCAAAGGCAGGCCCTGACGGGCGACTTGGGCTCCCTCTCCGCTTCGCACTCTATGCGGCCCGGCAGGTCTTCGAACGGGCCGAAGACCACGGCACCCGGTGACGAGGTCTCGGCTGTGTACGGAATCTCCGTCCCCGAGCCACTCGAACGGCGTCGACGCGGGTCATCACAGAATTGACGCACGAACTCTCGCAGTCACCTATCACTCAGACGACCATGTCAAGCGGTTGAGCATTTCATCACGCAGACGAAGGAAATCCGATGTCCGCGATCAGTGCTGCATGAAACGATGCCGGAGCGGTAGAGATCGATTCCGGCGAACCGCCGAAGAAGGGAACGGACATGGCCTTCTCCCGAGGTGAACCGATCGCGCAGGAACGGAGCACCCTGGCGTGACCGTCGCCGAGGACCGGACCCTGTTCCACCAGACCGGCGCCGGCCTGCCCGTGCCATTCGCCGTCGCCGGGACCGGCATGCACCTACCACCGGCGGTCGTCACCAACCAGGAGCTCACCCGCACCCTGGACACCAGCGACGAGTGGATCACCAGCCGCACCGGCATCCGGGAACGCCGCCGCCTGGCCCCGTCCCTGGCGACCTCCGACATGTGCGTCGCCGCCGCCGCGCCGGCCCTGGACTCGGCCGGCGTCGCCCCCCAGCGCCTGGACGCGGTCATCGTCGCCACCTACACCGGGGACCAGCCGCTCCCGTCGACCGCGCTGATCGTCAAGGACGCCCTCGGCGCCCACACCGCCCTGGCGCTGGACGTCACCCAGGCTGCCTGTGCCAACGGCGTCCAGGCCATGCTGATCGCCGCCCATTTGTTGCAGAACCCGTCCCTCACCACCGTCCTGCTCATCGCGGCCGACTGCGCCTCCCGGGTCACGGACCCCGCCGACCGCACCACCGGTGTCTTCTTCGGGGACGCCGCGGCGGCCATCGTCCTCACTCGTACCGGCGCTGCCGGAGCGGGCCTGCTCTCCTACGACCTCGGCTCCCAACTGTCCTACGGCGTCCAGATCGCCGCCGGCGGCTCCCGTATGCCGACCAGCAGCGCCACCGTGACCGCCGGCCACCACTACCTGCGTATGGACGGCCGTGCCGTCTGGGACACGGCGACGGTCCGCCTGCCCGAAAGCATCACGAACGCCGTCCGACGCGCGGGCGTGCCGATCGACCGCGTCCGCCACTTCTTCCTGCACCAGGCGAACCTGAACATCCTCACCGAGACGTTGGCCGCCCTGGGCGTCCCCCCGGAGCGCGCTCCCGTCACCGTCGACCGACTGGGCAACACCGGATCAGCCGGCATGTTCACCGCTCTCCACTCCGCCCTCACCGAGGGAAGCCTGCTCCCGGGAGACACCTACGTACTCTCCGGGATCGGCGCGGGCTTCCAGTGGGGCACCCTCTGCCTGCGCCACGCCTGACGCTCACGGACGCCCCTATGACCCGGAGGTGCGGGAAGACCGGTCTGCCCAGGTCGAGGGTCTCGCGGGCGGCACAAGGGCCTTGACCCTTGATCTTGGATACACGAGGCACTGGATCCTGAGGATCTGAGGACGGACATCTCGTGGTCATGAAGAACCATCCGCCGCAGTCCGAGGCGGACGCGGTCGCGCTCGCGAGCAGCTGTGGGGCGCGGCGTTCGACGAGCCGGGTCAGGTGTTGGTTCAAGCTCATCGATCTGCGCGGTGAGCTGTTCGATGCGCTGGGCGAGCATGCTCAGCGTCATGTGGGTGGCCTGGGCCACCGCGTCCTCGGCTCCCCCACCGTCGGGTGGGCCGAGGCGCGCGCAGGTGCGGTACAGCTCGGCGTTGCCGAGGCTGGACAGCCGTTCCCGCAGAGTAGACGTCCCTGCCGGAGTTTCGGTCCCGCAGCCGTCTGAGCTGGCCGGGTCGACCCTGGTCCGGGGAACACGACCACCATTCCGGGGCGCCGTCCCGGTGGTCGGCGACGTCGTAGCACCCGTCGGCCAGTTCGGAGGCCGGGGGCTACGAGAGAGGACAACCGAGTGCGACGTGCCAACGCCAGACGCTGCAACCCACTGCTTCGGACGTCCCGCCGGGCCGCGTCGGCGGGGCTTTCGCCGAACGCCGCTCTCACACGCCTATCACGCCTATCACCGACTGCGTCGACTCCCCCGGACCAGTTGGCCGTGAAGTGGCATTACGCGCCCGTCATGGACTGCCCTGGACCCGGTTGGACGGCCCTTGCAACCTGTGCCAGGTCGTCCCGAGTGAGGGGCCGAGGATGAGGACCCGGGCGCCCTTCCGGGCCGTCGAAGCGGTACTGGAGGGCAGGGGTCGTCGCCTCACTCACCGCTCCACGCTAACCGCAGGTCATGGGCCCTCTGTCCCTGGGCCCCACTCTCCATACCGCACTGCCGGCTCAGGTCGGCAGGTCACAGGCCGGCGGACGGGTCCAGACCGGTCAGGGCGCCGACCGGGTCCAGGTCGGGGGTGCCGCGGGGCCACCAGTCCTCGCGGCCGGGCTCGGACTCGTACGCGTACCACAGGCCGTCTCGGCCCAGGCGGAGCTGGAGCCTGCCGCCGGGGTGGGTGAGGCGGTTGCGGTGCGGGCGGAAGGCGGGCAGGTCGGCGGCGAGGAGCAGGGGCCGGGCCCGGTCGAACCGGCCGGCCGGCGGGTCCCAGGGTTCCTCCAGGACGGTGAGCCCTTCCGCGCCGCCCTGCCGCCAGGCGGCCACCGCGCGGGCCAGTTCGGCCGGGGTGCGTCCGGCAGCGGAGGCCAGCGAGGCGTACAGGGAGCGGGTGGCAGCGGTCAGTCCCGAGCCGGGGCGCGCCGCGGCGAGGCGCACCGCGTCCTGCCACAGGGTCAGCCCGCCGACGGGGTCGCGGCCCGTGGTGAGCAGGGCGTGGGCGCGTACGGCGGCGTCGGTCGCCAACTGGTCCAGGGCGAGCGGGTCCGGACCGCCGGGCGCCGAGGGGTAGGCCGGAGGCTGCTCCGGATGCGGCGGGTGCGGCAGCGCGGCGGGCAGGGGCAGCGGGCGGCGCGTGAGGGCGTCCGAGGCCCGTGTCCCCGGCAGCGGCTCCGGTTCCCGTTCCTGGGCGGCACGGGCGGCGCGGGCCGCACTGCGCCGGGACAGAGCGTCGAGCAGTTCCCGCTCGCCCCGGCCGCGGAGCAGCAGCAGGACGAAGGGGTCGGCGTCCAGCAGCCGCGCCGTCTGGTAGCACAGGGCCGCGGCGTGTTTGCAGGGGTGGCCGCGGTCGGGGCAGGAGCAGTGCGCTTCCAGGTCGTGCGGGCCGGGGAGCAGCGGGATGCCGCAGTCGGTCAGGGTCTGCGGCATCTCCTTGTCCAGGAGCGCGGCGATGTGGGCGGGCCGCTCGGCGGCCGCGTCCAGGAACCGGTCCCACTCGGTGTCGTCCAGCGTCCGCAGCCGCACCTGTGCGCGGTACGGCCGCGGACGGCTGCCCTGTACGTAGGCCAGGACCAGGCCGGGCGTCACGGTGATGGCGTCCACGTGGCCCGTCCGTGCGTAACCGCGCCCCCGGGCCAGGCGCGCCGCGTCCATCGCGCCCTCCTCCAGGGCGGTGACCCACGCGTTCCCCCACCAGGTCCCGGCGGAGCGGGAGTCCGCGGGGGCGGGTGCCGGGAGCGCGGGGAAGGTGCGCCTGAGCTCGCCGTCACGGCGGGGGGATGCCATGGTGCGGGGGATTTCGGGAGTGCCGGCCGGCGTGGCGGCAGGGCGGTCCGCCTCGCCGCCTGCTGCCCGCTCCGGGGGCGGGGGTGGCTGCGAAGGCTGCGGATGTGGTTGCGCTCGTGGTTGAGGTTTCGCCTGTGGCGGGGGTTTCTCCTGTGGCTGTTGTTGTGCTTGTGGCTGCGGTTTCGCTTGTGGCTGATGTTGTGGTGTTTGTCGCTGGAGTTTCGCTTGTGGTTCTGGTCGCGGTGTCTGGGACATCGGAGGCGGCGGCGTCGGCGGCAGACGGAAACCGTCGGCGAGCAGTGCTCCGACGGAGCGGATCGAGGCACCGACGCCGTCGGCCGGACCGCCGCTCGTCGTCGGCCCGCTCCTGTGTGGCTCGCCGACCGGTGGGGTGGTCCTACGGGATCCACTCGTTCGCGGGGTGGAGCGGCGTGGGGTGCGGGCGGCGGGGAGATCCCTCGGTCGTACGTCCGGTGCCGCACGCTCCTCCCTTTCCGCGTTCTCTTCCCCCCCGTCCCGTTCATGGTGGGCACCGCGAGCGCGGGCGGCGCGCAGGGCCTCGCGGGCCACGTCGGCGGGGCGAGAGGCACCCGAGCGGGAATCGGTTGGCCGTGCGCCCGACACGGGCTGGTCACGGGGTGGTTCGGTGGGCTCCTCCGGTGCCGTGGCCGGGTCCTCCGCCGTCTCCTGCCGACGCGGCTCCGCCCAGGTGCTCCGGCGCAGGGCCGCGCGCGCCACGTCACCCGGCCTGGGCGGCTGGTGCGCCGGGAGTGGGGCGTCCGGTGCCGG
The DNA here is from genome assembly GCF_040641015.1 of Streptomyces sp. NPDC021356. Classification (NCBI taxonomy): domain Bacteria; kingdom Bacillati; phylum Actinomycetota; class Actinomycetes; order Kitasatosporales; family Streptomycetaceae; genus Streptomyces; species Streptomyces sp. NPDC021356. The sequence goes on from NZ_JBFACU010000018.1 coordinate 90,489, forward strand.
GGCCTCGGCCGCCGGCGTCCCGGCCGGTGACCGATGTGCCCGTGCCGCCCGCAGTGCCTCGCGGGCCGCGTCGCCCGGCCGGGGCGGCTGGGGGCGGGCGGGTGTCAGCGCCGCGGGTTCCTGGTCGGCGGCGGCCCGCGCGCCGACGCCGGGGGCGCTGCTGCCGATCACCGGTGCCGGCTCGCCCGAGCGGCCCGAGCCGTCCGCGTGAGGGGGCCCGGCCCAGTCAGCCTCGTCCGCCTGAGGAGACCCGCCCCGCTCGACCTCGCCTGCCTCAGGAGGCCCGCCCCGCTCGGCCACGCCCGCCTGAGGAGACCCGCCCCGCTCGGCCGCGTACGGCTCTTCGGCCGCGGTCGGCTGCTCCGCCCTCATCAGGCCCCCCTCCGCAACGACACCAGGTCGGACAGTTCCCGGTCGGAGAGTTCGGTGAGGGCGGACTCGCCGGAGCCGAGGACGGCGTCGGCCAGGGCTCGCTTGGCGGCGAGCATCTCGGCGATACGGTCCTCGACGGTGCCTTCGGTGATGAGGCGGTGGACCTGGACGGGCTGGGTCTGGCCGATGCGGTAGGCGCGGTCGGTGGCCTGTTCCTCGACCGCCGGGTTCCACCAGCGGTCGAAGTGGACCACATGACCCGCGCGGGTGAGGTTGAGGCCGGTGCCGGCGGCCTTCAGGGAGAGGACGAGGACCGGGGTGGCGCCCGCCTGGAAACGGTCCACCATGCGCTCGCGCTCGGGGACGGGGGTGCCGCCGTGGAGGAGGTCGACGGGGACCGCGCGGGCGGTGAGGTGGGAGGTGATCAGCCGGGCCATGCCGACGTACTGGGTGAAGACCAGGGCGGAGCCGTCCTCCGCCAGCAGGGTGTCCAGCAGTTCGTCGAGCAGGGCGAGTTTGCCTGATCGGGCGGCCAGGCGGTCACCGCCGCCCGGCGGCGTGCCGTCCTTGAGGTAGAGGGCCGGATGGTCGCAGATCTGCTTGAGCGAGGTCAGCAGTTTGAGGACCAGGCCGCGGCGGGCGATGCCGTCGGCGGTCTCGATGGCGAGCAGGGACTCGCGCACCACCGCCTCGTAGAGGGCGGCCTGCTCGCGGGTGAGCGGGACCGGGTGGTCCGTCTCGGTCTTGGGCGGCAGCTCGGGGACGATGCCGGGGTCGGACTTCCTGCGGCGCAGCAGGAAGGGGCGGACCAGGCGGGCGAGCCGTTCCACGGCCTCCTCGTCCTCGCCGTTCTCCACCGCGCGCGCGTGGCGGGCGCGGAAGGACTGGAGGGGGCCGAGGAGGCCGGGCGTGGTCCAGTCGAGGAGGGCCCACAGTTCGGAGAGGTTGTTCTCCACCGGGGTGCCGGTCAGGGCGACACGGGCGGGCGAGGGAATGGTGCGCAGGGCTTTCGCGGTCGCCGAGTGGGGGTTCTTGACGTGCTGGGCCTCGTCGGCGACGACCATGCCCCAGGAACGGTCGGCGAGCAGGGGCGCGGCCGAGCGCATGGTGCCGTACGTGGTGAGGACGAAGCCGCCGTCGAGGCCGTCCAGGGTGCGGTCGGGGCCGTGGAAACGGCGGACGGGGACGCCGGGCGCGAACCGGGTGATCTCCCGCTGCCAGTTGCCCAGCAGGGAGGCGGGGCAGATCACCAGGGTGGGTGCGTGATGGTCCCGCTCGAGGTGGAGGGCGATGACGGTGACGGTCTTGCCGAGGCCCATGTCGTCGGCGAGGCAGGCGCCGAGGCCGAGGGAGGTCATGAGGTCGAGCCAGGCGAGGCCGCGCAGCTGGTAGTCGCGCAGGGTGGCGTGCAGGCCGCGGGGCGGCTCGGCGGGGCGGACTCCGGCGGTGATGCGGTCCCGCAGGGCGGCGAGGGCCCCGGTCGGCACGGCCTCCACGGTCTCCCCGTCGACCTCCGCGGTGCCGCTGAGGGCGACCGAGAGCGCGTCGACCGGGTCGAGCAGGCCCAGGTCGCGCTTGCGGGCCTTGCGGACGAGGGCGGGGTCGACCAGGACCCAGCGGTCCCTCAGCCGGACGACCGGACGGTGGGCTTCGGCGAGGGCGTCCATCTCCGTGTCGGTGAGTGGATCGCCACCCAGCGCCAGCTGCCAGCGGAACCGGAGCAGTTCCTCGCTGTCGAAGAAGCCGGTGCCGTCGGTGGCGGAGCCGGGCGCGGGCCGGACCACGGCGGTGGCGGTGAGGTCGTGCGCCAGGTCACGGGGCCAGTGCACGGCGACGCCGGCCGCCGCGAGCCGGGTCGCGGCCACCCCGAGCAGGTCGCTCACCTCGGTCTCGGAGAGGGCGAGGACGTCGGGCACGTCCTGTGCGGAGAGCCGGTCGAGCGGGGGCCAGACGCGGGCCGCGCGGCGCACGGCCAGGGCGGCGTCCACGCGCGCGCGTGGGCCGAACGCCGTGTCGGCCTCGCCGGCCCACAGGGCCGCCGCGTCGGCGACGAGGGTGGGGTCGGCGAGACCGTGCACCTGGACGACCGCCGCGCCGGCCCGGCGGGACGGCTCCCGGCGGGCCGTGTCCGCCGCGCCGGCCCCGTCGTCCGCGGGGTCGGCGTCGAACAGGTCGTACGCGGAAAGGTCCAGGCGCAGCGAGATCCGGACGCCGGCGTCCATGCCCGCGGCGACCTCGGCGGCCCAGTCGTGCGCGGCGGGGAGATGCTGGGCCGTGCGATGCGCGAAGGGTTTCCCGGCGGTGTGCGGGGCGGCCGGGGTGCGCGGCAGGGTGTCGGCGACGGCGTCCAGGAAGGCCCGCAGCAGCGCTTCCGGTTCCGGCAGCCGGAGCGGGCCCGGGCCGGGCAGCGGCACGGCGTGGCCCTCGGCGGGCAGGGCGGCGGCGATGGCACGCAGGTGGGCGATGTCGTCGGGGTCGAGCGGGCCGGCCCGCCAGGCGTCGTGCCCGGTGGCGGTCAGGCCGGGCAGCAGGCGTCCGCGTGCCGCGAGCCGCAGGGCGTGCAGGGCGGCGGCGCCCCAGCAGGCCGTGGCAGGGTGGGCGGCCGGGTCGTGGCGGGCGCGCACGAGGTGGGGCAGCGCCACGTCGATCGGGAGGGACAGAGCGGGGGCGGTCCTGCGGCGGGCGCCGGCGCCGTGCGGTCGTACCACCGTGAGGGCCGTGTGCACGGGCGGGGCGCCGGCCGGTGGCGGGGCGGTCTCGGGCGGGCTGCCGGGCTGCGGGCCGTCCGGGTCCCACAGGACGATGCGGCCTTGGCGCGGCAGCGGCGCGGGCACGAAGACGGCGGGGAGGCGGAGGGACACGGCGTGCTCGGCGCCGGCCTGCTCCGCTCTGGGCGCCCCCGTCCGGTGCGCCCCGGTGCCGGGTGGCCTCGCCCCGGTCGTCTCGGCCACGGCCATGTCGCTCATACGTCCTGTCACCTCCCGCTCGTCGGTCGAGTCAGCCGTCTTCGACTCTACGGGCGGGGTCTGACAATCGGCTCCGGGCCGGTCCGGGTGCCGCTCCTCGGGGCCGGGCGGGAAGGGGTGCGGCGGGGGCGGCCGCGGGTCGGGGAGGCGGGTCTGCGGCTCAGGGAACGGTCTGGGAGACGACGTACACCATCGGCAGCACGGGGTTGGAGAGGTTCACGATGACGTCCTGGCTGGGTGCCGGGTTGTCCTGGCTGTGGCTGAGGCCCCACCAGGGACCGGGGCCCTTGAAGTTCCAGCCGGTGACGTCGCGATCGCGGCGGCTGAAGGTGATGTCCCCCTTCCTGAGGTCGCTCCGGTTGACCCCCATGGCCTCCAGGAAGGTGTCGAGTCCGGGCTGGGTGGTCCGGAACTGGACGTAGAGGCGGCTGGTCTTCCAGTTGTTCGTCTCGTAGGAGGCGACGCGGTCGGCGGGGTGCGGGACGGGCACCTGGTAGAGGCGGCGCTGGACCTTGGCCGGGTAGGTGGGGGTCAGGCCGGTCGCCGCGTACTTGGCTTCCTTGTCCTTGCCGCTGTCGCGGCTCTGGGCGGCGGAGATGACCAGGTACCCGGCCGGGACGCCGATCAGCAGCATGATGATCAGCAGGGTGAGCGCTCTGCGGCGGTTGCGGTGGCGGCGGTCCTCGGTCGGCGGGGGCGGCGGTTCGTCCGGCGCCGCCGCCTGCCGCGGCAGGGACATCGTCACAGCGCCTCCCGGGCCTCGCGCCGCGTCTGGGCGTACCGCTCGTAGCGCTCGTGTCGCTCGACCCGGCGGCGCTTGGCGCGCCGGAAGCGGCGGGCGACCAGCCGGGCGAGGTCGGCGGCGCCGACCATGCCCGCCTCGGGGCCGAGCTGGGCGCGGACGATACGGGCCTCGGGGCGGTAGCCGCGACCGGTGAGGTGGCGCTTGAACGCGTCCCGGGCGGGGCCGATCAGCAGGTCGTCGGCGGCGGAGACGCCGCCGCCGATGACGAAGCAGGACGGGTCGAGGGCGGCGGCGAGGTTGGCGATGCCGACGCCGAGCCACTGGCCGATGTCCTGGAGCAGTTCGACGCACATGGCGTCGCCCTCACGGGCCAGCTCGGTGATCATCGGGCCGGTGATGTCGGAGATGTTGCCCTTGACGTGTTCGATGATGCCGTAGGCGACCGGGGAGTCGGCGGCGGCCAGCTCGCGCGCCTCGCGGACCAGGGCGTTGCCGGAGCTGTACTGCTCCCAGCAGCCGCGGTTGCCGCACGGGCAGCGGTGGCCGCCGGGCACGACCTGCATGTGGCCGAACTCGCCGGCGACGCCGAACCTGCCCCGCTTGACCTGGCCGTCCTCCAGGATGGCGCCGCCGATCCCGGTGCCCAGCGTGATCATGACGAGGTGGTCCTCGCCGCGGCCGGCGCCGAAGCGCCACTCGGCCCAGGCGGCGGCGTTGGCGTCGTTGTCGACGAGGACCGGTACCGACAGGCGTTCGGAGAGGCGGTCGCGCAGCGGCTCGTTGCGCCAGGACAGGTGGGGTGCGAAGAGCACGCGGTTGCGGTCGGCGTCGACCCAGCCCGCCGCGCCGATGCCGACGGCGTGCACGTCGTGCCGGTCGGACAGGTCCAGGACCAGCTCGGCGATGGTGTCCTCGACGACCTTCGGGCTCTTGGACTTGTCCGGGGTCTCCGTGCGGAGCTTCTCCAGGATGTTGCCGTCGGCGTCGACGACGCCCGCCATCACCTTGGTGCCGCCGATGTCGATGCCGACCGTCGGGACCCGGGGCGCCGTCAGGTGGGAACGGCGCTCACGGGTGCCCACGGTGCGCAGGACCGGGGCTCGGCGGGAGCCGATGGGGGCGGTGAGGTCGCGGTAGGTGCTCATCGGCCCCGATTCTGCCGCACGCCCGGTAAGGGTGCTGTACGGGGCACCGGACGACCGGTGCCCCCGGCGTAGCGCACGCGCGCGCGTGGAGGTCGCCCGCGCGGGTGCCAACACCCTTCAGGAGGTGCCCTTTTCGAGTTCGTGACGGAGATCGTCGAGTTCGCTGCCGCCCGCCATCTGACGGGTCAGCTCCTCCAGGGTGATCTCGTCGCGTGTGTGATGCCCCACCATCGTGCCCCTCTTCAGGAGCACGAACCGGTCCCCCACGAGGTACGCGTGGTGCGGGTTGTGGGTGATGAGTACGACACCCAGGCCCTGGTCGCGCGCCGCGGCCACGTACTTCAGCACCACGCCCGACTGCTTGACGCCGAGCGCCGCCGTGGGCTCGTCGAGGACGAGCACCTTGGCGCCGAAGTGGACCGCCCGCGCGATGGCCACGCACTGGCGTTCGCCGCCCGACAGGGTGCCGATGGGCTGGTCCACGTCCCGCAGGTCGATGCCCATGCGCAGCAGCGCCTCGCGGGTGATGCGACGCATGAGGTCGACGTCCAGGCGCTTGAGGGGGCCGACGCCCTTCCTGGGCTCGGAGCCGAGGAAGAAGTTGCGCCAGACCGGCATCAGGCCGACGACGGCCAGGTCCTGGTAGACGGTCGCGATCCCCCGGTCCAGGGCCTCGCGCGGGGAGGACAGGGAGGTCTCCTCCCCCTCGATGCGCAGGACGCCGCCGTCGTGCCGGTGCAGTCCCGCGATCATCTTGATCAGTGTGGACTTGCCTGCGCCGTTGTCGCCCAGCACGCAGGTGATCTCACCGGCGTGCACTTCGAGGGAGACGCCTTCGAGGGCGCGGACGGTGCCGTAGTGCTTGCTGACGTCCGACAGCTCCACCAGCGCCGTGCGGGTCTCGGTCTGCGTCACTTGGCGGCCTCCGCCCGCTTGCGGACCCAGGCGTTGAGCAGGGTCGCGAGGAGCAGCATCGCTCCGAGGAAGAACTTGAACCAGTCGGGGTTCCACTCGGCGAAGACGATGCCCTTGCTGGTCATGCCGAACAGCAGCGCGCCGACCGCCGAGCCGACGGCGCTGCCGTAGCCGCCGGTGATCAGGCAGCCGCCGATGACGGCGGCGATGATGTAGATCAGTTCGTTGCCGACGCCCTCGCCGGACTGCACGGCGTCGAAGGAGAACAGCAGGTGCTGCCCGGAGATCCAGGCACCGAACGCCACGCCCATGTACAGGCCGATCTTGGTCCTGGTGACGGGTACGCCGACCGCTCGGGCGGCGTCCTGGTTGCCGCCGACGGCGAAGATCCAGTTGCCGGTGCGGGTGCGCAGCAGGATCCAGGAGGCGACGGCGACCAGGGCGATCCACCACAGGATGGTGACCTTGAAGTCGACGCCGCCGACGGTGAACGTGGAGGCGAAGACGGCGTGGGCGGCCGGGAAGCCCTCCATGTCGCCGATGGTCTTCGTGGAGACGGTGTCGTCGATCAGCTTGGTGAAGCCGAGGTTCATGCCGGTCAGCATCAGGAAGGTGCCCAGAGTGATGATGAAGCTGGGCAGTTTGGTGCGGGTCAGCATGAAGCCGTTGAAGGCTCCGATCGCGAGGGTGACGAGCAGGGAGACGCCGACGCCGACCCAGACGTTCGCCGTCATCTGGTAGCTGAACATCGACGAGACCAGCGCCGAGGAGGTCACCATCACGCCCGCGGACAGGTCGAACTCACCGCCGATCATGAGCAGCGCGACCGGGACGGCCATGATGCCGATCGTGGAGGAGGCGTACAGCACGGTGCTGAGACTGGACGCCCGTACGAACCCGTCGGCGGCCACGGCGAAGAAGACGAAGACGGCGATCGCCCCGACGACCGAGCCCAGCTCGGGCCGGGAGAGCAGCTTGCGCAGCGCCGAGGTGCGCAGGAGCCTTTCGTCGGTGAGGGTTGCCGCCCGGTCCGGGGCGGCGCTCATCGGGTGCCCCGATTCGCGTACTCCTCCAGGGCCGCCGCCTGGTCCTTGGTGACGATCTGCGGGCCGGTGAGGACCGGCTTGCCGCCGCCGAGGACGTCGCCGTTGTACTTGTACAGCCACAGCAGGTCGACGGCCTGGTAGCCCTGGAGGTAGGGCTGCTGGTCGACGGCGAAGCCGAGGGTGCCGTCCTTCAGCTCGGCGGCGACCTTGGCGTTCAGGTCGAAAGTGTCGACCTCGGCCTTGCTGCCCGCGTCCGCCTTGGCCTTGACGGCGGTGTCGGCGTAGGGGGCGCCGAGGGTGACGACCGCGTCGACGGACTTGTCCGCCTGGAGCTTGGCCCCGATCGCGGACTGCACGTCGGGCATGTTGGTGCCGTTGACGTAGAGGTTGTCGACCTTGCCGGTGAAGGTCTTGGCGACACCGGCGCAGCGCTGCTCGTGGCCGACGTTGCCCTGTTCGTGCAGGACGCACAGGGCCTTCTTCTTGCCGCGCTTGTTCAGTTCCTCGCCGACGGCCTCCCCGGCCACGGTCTCGTCCTGGCCGATGTGCGTGAGGGCGCCGAAGGCCTTGGACTCCGCGGAGCCGGAGTTCACCGTCACCACCGGGATGCCGGCCTTCTCGGCGCGGGCCACGGCGGCCTTCATCGCGTCGGGCTTGGCGAGCGTGACGATGATGCCGTCGACCTTCTTGTCCACCGCCGCGTCCACGAGCTGTGCCTGCTGCTGGGCCTCGTCGTCGTGCGAGTACAGGAAGTTGATGTTGTCCTTGACGGCGGCCTGCTTGGCGCCGTTCTGCACGATGTCCCAGAAGGTGTCCCCGTCACCGGAGTGGGTGATCATCGCGAAGGTCCAGCGGGGCGTGTTCACCGCCGCCCTGCCCTGGGCCGCCGCGGCCTTGCGGGCGTCCTCCGCCCGCTTGCCGCCGGTGCTGCTGCATCCCGCGAGGGACAGCGACAGCGCCCCTGCGAGCGCGATGCCTACCCAGGTTGGAAACCGTGCCACGAGGCCGTGCCCTTCTAGCTGTGTTCTCCGGTAGCCGTGTTCTCCGGCTGTGTCCGAACGTACGCGCGGGGCCGATGGCCCACCCATCAACCCCGAACATCGCATTATCGGGCATGGACGGTGGAGGCAAACGGCCGGGGGCCGGAACCTCCTCGCCTTGTCCGGACATTGTGACGCCGGGCCGCCGGATTCAGGCGCGGTTCTCGGTCCGGGCCGGGCCCCCGGTCCAGGGCGGGGCTCCCGGGTCGGGCCGGGTCAGGACCGCACGAGCAGCTGGAACTCGAAGGAGTAGCGGGAGGGCCGGTAGGTGTGCGTGCCGAACTCCACCGCGCGGCCCGTGTCGTCGAAGGTGGTGCGCTCCATCGTGAGCAGGGGCGCCCCCTCCGCCTCGGCGAGCCGCTCCGCCTCGGAGGGGGTGGCGGCGCGGGCGCCGATGGACTGGCGGGCGCTGTGCAGGGTGATCCCGGCGGAGCGCATCAGCCGGTACAGGCCGGTGGCCTCCAGCTGTCCGGTGTCCAGGTCGAGCAGTCCGGTCGGCAGGTGGTTGGTCAGGTACGCCATCGGCTCGCCGTGCGCGAGTCGCAGCCGCTCCACGCGGTGCACGTCCGCCCCCTCGGCCACGCCCAAGGCGGCGGCGACCTCGGTGGACGCCGGGACGACCGTGTTGACCAGGACCCTGCTCGTGGGCCGCTGCCCGGCCGCCTCGAGGTCGTCGTAGAGGCTGCTCAGCTCCAGCGGGCGCTTGACCTGGCTGTGCACGACCTGGGTGCCGACACCGCGGCGGCGCACCAGCAGCCCCTTGTCGACGAGCGACTGGATGGCCTGGCGGACGGTGGGACGGGACAGGCCGAGCCGGGCGGCCAGATCGATCTCGTTGCCCAGCAGACTGCCGGGAGTGAGGGCGCCCTGCTCGATCGCCGCTTCGAGCTGCTGTGACAGCTGGTAGTACAACGGCACGGGAGAACTCCGGTCGACACTGAGCGCGAGCGACACGGTGGGGTCCACATCTGGTTTGGGCACGGGCCGAGCGTAGCCCGGTGGTCGGTTGACGGGAAGTCGTATAGTCAGGTTGTCCGGACATAGTGCATCAGCCGACCGCCCGGGAACCGGTGCTCCCGGTTCCTGCGGCCGCCTCCTAGTGGGGGCAGGGCTTCTGGCACGCCCCCGCCCTTGCGGCAGCCGACCGGGCGGCGGAACGCCTGCACCGGCCTCCAGGGTGGCCGGTCTCGCCCCGGCCGACTGCGGAACGGCTGCGACCGGCTACCAGCGCACCGGTAGCGTCCGGGTGCCCCGGATGAGCATGCCCGGCAGCCACTCCGCCGCCGGGGCGTCGAGGGCCAGGGCGGGCGCCCGGCGCAGGAGGGTGTGCAGGGCGGTGCGTGCCTCCAGCCGGGCCAGGGGCGCACCCAGGCAGAAGTGGATGCCGTGGCCGAAGGCGAGGTGGCCCCGGGTGTCGCGGTGGAGGTCGAAGCGGTCCGCTGCCGGGAAGCGGCCGGCGTCCCGGTCGGCCGCGGCGAGTCCGATCAGCACCGGTTCGCCGCGCGCGATGGCGGTGCCTCCGATCTCCAGGGGCTCGGCCGCGTACCGGAAGGTGGCGTTCTCCACCGGGCCCTCGTAGCGCAGCGTCTCCTCGACGGCGGCGTCGACCAGTGCGGGGTCGGCCCGCACCTCGGCGAGTTGTCCGGGGTGCCTGAGCAGCGTGTGGACGGTGTTGGTGATGAGGTTGACCGTGGTCTCGTGGCCTGCGATGAGCAGCAGGAACGCCATGCCCTGCAACTCCTTTGGGGAGAGCCGGTCGCCGTCCTCCGCGGTGGTGCGGATCAGCGCCCCGAGCAGGTCGTCGGAGGGCCCGGCGCACCGCTTGTCCTCGATCAGTCCGGAGAGGTAGGCGGCGAGCCGGTCCACGGACCGGAGGAAGCCCTCCTCGCCGGCGGGTGCGACGAACTCGTTGGACATCTCACGGAACGCGGTCCGGTCCATCTCGGGCACGCCCAGCAGTTCGCAGATGACCGTGATCGGCAGCGGGTAGGCGAACGCCTCCACGAGGTCCGCGCGCCCGAGCGGCAGCATCGCGTCCAGCAGCTCGTCGGTGATCGTCTGGATCCGGGGCCGCAGCGCCTCCATGCGGCGCGCGGTGAACGCGCGGGTGACCAGGGCGCGCAGCCGCGTGTGCTGCGGCGGGTCCGCCACCAGCAGGTGCTCGCCGAGCACCTGGTCCTCGACGGCCCGTAGGTTCTCGTCGCCGGGCCGTACGTCCATACCGGTGGCGTCCTTGGCGAGGCGGGGGTCGGCGAGGGCTGCGCGCGCCTCGTCGTACCCGACGACGAGCCAGCTGTCGTAGGACTCCGGCGGTGGCAGCCGCACGCGGTGGACCGGGCCCAGCTCGCGCAGTCGCGCGTAGACCGGGTGGGGGTCGTCCCGGAACCCCTCGCCGTACTCCGCCAGGTCGATCACGTCCGCCATCTCGGCTCCCCTCCGGGGCGCGCACGCCACCCGGCGCCCGCCCCGTGCCCGGACAACGAGCGGCGGCGACGCGAAGTGCCCCGCGAGGCGTCCTCTTCGACACGCGCCGCCACGGCTTCGAGGCGTCCTCTTCGACAGGCGCCGCCACGGCTTCGAGAGGCGCCCCTGCGACGCCTCCTCTTCCCCCTACGAGGCGTCCTCCTCGAGGAGTCCCGCGTCATGGGCGAGCAGCGCGATCTGCACGCGGTTGTTGAGGTCGAGCTTGGCGAGGATGCGGGAGACGTGCGTCTTGACGGTGGCGACGCTCATGAACAGTTCGGTGGCTATCGCAGCGTTGGCCAGGCCCTGGCCGATCCGGACGGCCACGTCGCGTTCGCGGTCGTTGAGCGCGGCGAGGCGCTCACGCGCGCGGGAGCGCCGGTCGTCGCCCGCTGCTCCGGCCGCGTGCCGCATCAACTGGCGTGTGACGGTGGGCGAGAGCACGGGGTCGCCGGCCGCCACCCGGCGCACCGCCTCGACGATCTCGGCCGGCGGGGTGTCCTTGAGGACGAAGCCGGCGGCACCCGCGCGCAGCGCCCGCAGCACCTGCTCATCGGCGTGGAAGGTGGTCAGGACCACGACCTGCGGTGCCTCCGGGCGGGCGCGCAGCCGTTCCGTCGCCGTGATGCCGTCCACGCCCGGCATGCGCACGTCCATGAGGACGACGTCCGGGCGGGTGCGCTCGGCCAGCGCCTCCACCTCGCCGCCGTCGGCCGCCTCACCGACGATCTCGATGTCGGCGGCGCCTCCCATCATGAAGGACAGGCCCGCCCTCACCAGCGGGTCGTCGTCGACGAGGAGCACTCGGATCACGGTCATGGGCCCAGCCAACCAAACCGCCCGCACCGGAGCCACACCGGCTCGCCGCCCCGCGGCCTCCGCCCGGTCCCCGGCCCGGGCGTCTGCCCCTGGCCGGGGCCGGGGCCGGGTCCGGGTCCCGGGCGCCCCGGGCAGGCGCACCGAGGCGCACCGACGGCCACGATGTCGGCCCTGGAAGCCCGGCGGTGGCACCATGGGCGTTCATGCGTGCCGCTTACATCGAAAAGCTGGGTCCGCCCGACGTCATCCGCTGGGATGAGCTGCCGCCGCCCGTGCCGAAGTCCGGCGAGGTGCTGGTGGACGTGCTGGCGACAGCGGTCGACCCCGTGGACACCTTCGTCCGGTCCGGGGTGTTCCGTACGCCGCTGACCTTCCCGTTCGTGGTGGGGCGCGACCTCGTGGGGACGGTGGCGTCCGCCGGGTCGGGGTTCGCCGCCGGCGAGACGGTGTGGTGCAACAGCCTCGGCCATGACGGGCGCCAGGGCGCGGCGGCCGAACAGGCGGCCGTACCGGCCGACCGCCTCTACCGCCTGCCTCCGGGCGTGCGCCCCGAGGAGGCGGTGGCCGTGTTCCACCCCGCGGCAACCGCGCACCTGGCCCTGTTCGCGCACGGCGGCCTGCGGCCCGGGGAGACGGTGCTGGTCGGCGGAGCCGGCGGCAATGTGGGCAGCGCACTGGTGGAGCTGGCGGCGTGCGCCGGGGCGCGTGTCCTGGCGACGGCCGCGCCCCGCGACCACGCGCACGTGCGGTCCCTGGGTGCGGCGGAGGTCGTGGACTACCACGCCGACGATCTCGTGGAGCGGCTGGCGGCCCTGGCCCCGGACGGCGTGGACGTCCATGTCGACACCTCGGGCCGCAACGACCTGCGGGCCGCGGTCGCCCTCCTCGCGCACCGGGGCCGTGTCGTGCTCCTCGCCGGTGCCCGGGACGAAGCCGCCCTGCCGGTCGGCCCGCTCTACATGAAGGACGGTTCCCTGCGCGGCTTCGCCATCTCCCACGCGACGGTCACCGAGCTGGCCGGGGCGGCGGACGCCGTGAACGAACGGCTGGCGCGGGGCGGGCTGCGACCGCGCGCGGTGGAGTACGGCTCCCTGAGCGAGACGGCGCGCGCGCATCAGCGGGTGGAGCGCGGCGAACTGCACGGACGGCGCGTGGTGTTGCGGCCCTGAGGAGGCGGCGCGGGAACGGGAGGCGGCCCGGGCCGCTCGGGGACTGCTCGGGCGGTGACCGGGGCCGTCGGGGCTGACTCGGACCTGTGCTCGTACCGGGGAACAGGCCATGGAACGGGCCGGGGCACGCACCGGGGAACAGGCCGCCGAACGGACCGATACACGGACGCAGCACCCACCAGGGAGCGGGCCGAGGCACGGACCAGGGCACGCACCACGGAGCGGGTCTCGGTGCAGGCCGGCGTGCGCACCACGGAGCGGGCCGCGGTGCAGGCCGGCGTACGCCCGGCGCGAGTGGTCGTCGGGTCGGCACCGGCGCGGATCGGCGTACGCCCGGCGCGTGCGGTGCTCAGGCCGGCCATGGCAGGTGCGCCCGGATCTCGAAGCCGCCGTCCGGTGTGGGCCCGTGGCGCAGGGTGCCGCCGGCCAGGGCGGCGCGTTCGGCGAGGCCGATGAGGCCCTGCCCGGAGCCGGGAACGGGCGGGACCTCGCCCTCGGGCGGCGGGTTGCGGACGTGGACGGCGAGGTCCTGCCCGGCGCCGCCGGTGACGGTCACCGTGACCTCCGCGCCGGGGGCGTGCTTGCGGGCGTTGGTCAGGGCCTCCTGCGCGATGCGGTAGGCGGTGCGGCCGACGGAGGCGGGCACGGCGGCCGGGTCGACGACCTGACCGGTCAGCGTCACCTTCATGCCGGCCTCGCGGGACTCGGCGACCAGGGCGTCCAGCGCGGCCAGCGTGGGCTGCGGGCGGCCCGCGTCGTCGGAGTCCCCGGCGCGCAGGACGCCGATGATCTCCCGCAGGTCCTGTAGAGCCTCGTGCGCGCTCTCCCGGATGACCCCGGCGGCCCGCACGATCTCCGCGCGGGGCGCGTCGGGCCGGAACTCCAGCGCGCCGGCGTGCACGCTCAGCAGGGTCAGCCGGTGCGCGAGGACGTCGTGCATCTCCCGGGCGATGGCCTCCCGGGCGAGCCGCTGTGCCTGCTCGGCACGGAGCCTTGCCTCCGTCTCGGCACGCCGCGCCCGGTCCCGCAGACTCAGCATCAGCTGCCGCTTGGAGCGTACGAACATGCCCCAGCCGATCACCGACAAGGTCAGCAGCTCGCCGAAGACGACGACGCCCGGGTAGGACAGCTCGGGGTCCGGGCGCAGCCAGTAGAAGACCGGGATCAGCGCGAGCTGAGCACCGCCCACCCAGACCACGTACCGGAACGGACGGTGCACGGTGAGGGTGAAGAGGGCGACGACGAGGGCGCCGCCCGCGCTGTTCGAGACGAGGCTGACGGGGACCGCGGCAACGGCGAGCCCGAGGGGCCAGCGGCGGCGCAGCCAGATCGCGGCGCAGGCCAGCGCGCCGACCACCTGGTCGGTGACGGCCAGGGCGCGCGGCAGGTCCGTCTCGTTCGGCAGCGAGCGGACGGCGCTGATGCCGATGAGCACGGCCAGGAAGAAGCAGAAGAAGTCGACGAGCCAGTCGCGGGCGGTGCGCCGGGTCCGGCCGGTACGCCCCGCGTCGGGGTCGAGTTCGTCGGCCACGGCGGAGGGCAGCCACCAGCGCCGCCCGTTGAACACCGTCGGCTCCGGCATCGTCCTGTCAGCTGTCACAGTCGACAAATCTACGCAACGGAAAAGGCCCGCCGTCGCGCGCGAAGCACATCCGCGACCGAAGTCGCCGGGGCCGGCGACCTTCGGCTCCCGGCGCCGGGCGCCCCGTGGACCTTGGTCGGCCGGAACCCGCCCCGCGGCCGATGCGCGCGGGGGGAGCGCGGGGCGAGTCTCGGATGCATGAAGAAGGTTCTGGAGGTCGTCGGATTCATCGCCCTGGTGCAGGGGGCGCTGGGTTTCGTGCAGGAGTTCACCGACTGGCACGTGGGCCTGGTGCGGCGCGTGCCGTTCCTCCACGGCTACGAGGTGTTCGTGAGCTTCGTCCTGATCGTGCTGGCCTGCGCCCTGTTCGCCGCCGCCGACAGCCGCAAGCGGTGAGCGTGCGCCGGGCCGTCGATGCGGTGAGCGTGCGCCGGGCCGTCGGTGCGGTGAGCGTGCGCCGGGCCGTCGATGCGGTGAGCGTGCGCCGGGCCGTCGGTGCGGTCGCCCGGCGGCGGTTGTGACGGCCCGGCGGCAGGCTCAGCAGCCGAAGTCGACGAGGTCGAACGTGGCGTAGTGGTCGGAGGTGTAGTAGTCCTCCTGGGTCCGCTCACCGGTGATGATCCGGCGGGCGCCCCGGGTGGGGGAACCGGGGGTGACCACCGTGTACTCGTGGTAGTAGCCGCCGGCTTGACTGGGCAGGACGCCCTCGCGGTTCTGGAAGACGCTGCCGTCCTGCGAGTAGGGGAAGGGCCCGCCCTGGTCGATCAGGTCGAGCGTGTGGTGCGCCTGGGAGGGCAGGGCGCCGTAGCAGATGCTGCCGACCGAGGACGTGGCGGCGCCGGCCTGGCCGGCGGAGACGGTGCCGCCCACGAGGAGGGCGGACAGGAGGGCGCCCGCGGCGCCGATGCGGGTCATGCGTGGGGGGAATCTCATGGACTCATGATGACGCGCGTAGATAGTGGCATGTCAATGTCAAAGCCGTGGAGTTTACCGTCAAGTGCGGTGAATTCACTCTTGGTTGACCCTGATCGTTCAGGTGTTCCCTGGACGTTCATGCGAACTCGAACTGGGTCGAGAGCGGACGCGCGTTGCCCGCTGCCGCTCCGGGCGCCGCCCGGGACCTCGGCGTCCGATGGCCGCCAGCACCGGTGGCGGCCGGCCGCTGGGATGAGGACATGACTTCTCAGCGGAACCTCGAAGACAACACCCTCGACAGCGGGGCCCTCCACGGCGAGGGCCTCCAAGGCAAGGTGGCGCTCGTGACCGGCGGCAGCCGCGGGATCGGTGCGGCGACGGCTCTGCGGCTCGCCCGCGAGGGCGCCGACGTGGCCCTCACCTACGTGAACGGAAAGGATGCGGCCGAGGACGTGGCGCGGGCCGTACGGCGGCTCGGGCGGCGGTCGGTCGCCCTGCGCGCCGACGCGGCCGAGCCGGGCGAGGCGGCGGATGTCGTCGGCCGCGCGAGCGACGAGATGGGCGCGCTCGACGTGCTCGTGAACAACGCGGGCGTGGGCTTGCTGGGACCGGTGGAGAGCCTGACCCTGGCCGACGCCGACCGGGTGCTCGCGGTGAACGTGCGCGCCGTCTTCCTGGCTTGCCGGTCCGCCGCCGCGCGGATGCGGGAGGGCGGCCGGATCGTCACCATCGGCACCTGCATGACCCAGCGCGTGCCGGGGCCGGGCGGGACCCTCTACGCGACCGGCAAGTCCGCCCTGATCGGTCTGACCAAGGCGCTCGCCCGGGAGCTGGGCCCGCGCGGGATCACGGCGAACATCGTCCACCCCGGTCCCATCGACACCGACATGAACCCCGCCGACGGGCCGCACGCGCCCGGCCAGGCGGCCATGACGGCCCTGGGCCGCTTCGGCACCGCCGACGAGGTCGCCTCGATGGTGGCGTACCTGGCGGGGGCCGACGCTGCCTACGTCACGGGTGCGGAGTTCTCCGTGGACGGCGGACACGCCGCCTGAGGCTCCGGGCGACCGCACCGCGCGCGGACACCCCGCGTACGGCCCGTCCGACGGGACCGCGCGCAGACGCCCAGCGCGCGGCCCGGACGACGGGACCGCGCGCAGACGCCCAGCGCGCGGCCCGGGCGTGCGGCCGGCCCGGACCCCGTACAAGCTCACGGGCCCCGCTCAGACGCCGTACAGGGCGGTCCGGGCGGGGCGGGGATCGCGGGGCGCGCCGGTGCTGTCGGGCCGGGCGCCCCGCGGGCCGTGGGGCGGGTCAGCCGCCCAGTTCCTGGTGGCGGGCGGCCAGGCGCTTCGCGCCGTCCTCCGTCAGGGAGCCGAACAGACGCAGGCGGGAGATGCCTCCGTCCGGGAAGATGTCCACGCGCGCATGCGTGCCGACGGCGGGCACGGGCAGCACGAAGCGGTGGTTGGTGTCGGGCTGGCAGCGGGTGCGCGGCAGGACCTCGCGCCACTCGCCGTCCTCACCGTCCTTGACCGACACCGACGCCCAGCCGGCGCTGTTGCCCTTGAGGTAGGCGGTGTCGATCTCGACGGCGCGGATCTCGGAGCGGGCGACCAGCTCGTAGCGGATCCAGTCGTTGCCCTGGTCGCGGCGGCGGCGGGTCTCCCAGCCGTCGTCCATCTTGCGGGAGCGGCCCGGCTGGATGGTGTTGGTGGCGGGCGAGTAGAAGAGGTTGGAGGCGTCCTCGACCCGGCCGCCGTTCTCCAGGGCGACCACGTCGAAGGTGCCGAGCACCTCCAGCCACTTCGGGTCGGGCACGACCTCGCCGTACACGCGCAGCCGCGCGATGCCGCCGTCGGGGTGCTGGTTGACGCGCAGGTGTGTGAAGCGCTGCTCGACGTCGACCTCGAAGCCGTTGGCCGCGTGGCCTCCGATCGGGGTGCGCGGGACGAGGGTCGTCCACTTGACGTCCTGGGCGAGGAGTTCCTCCGGCGAGGGGGAGCCCGGTACGCAGGTGCCTTCCACCGACACGGCCTGCGGGTAGTTGCCGCGGAAGTGCGCGGTGTCGATGACGACCCCGCGTACGACGCCCGGCGCGCCGAGCCGGATCAGCGCCCAGTCGTGGTCGTCCTCGGTGGGCCAGGGGTGCCCGGCGGACGCGCCGCGGCGGCGGCGGGTCTCCCAGCCGTCCATGACCTTGCCCTTGTGCCCGAAGTGCTCGGGGTCGAACTCGGCGCGCTCGGGCACCAGCAGGTTCTCGCGCTGGGCGAAGAACTCGTCGTTGGCGGCGATGACCCCGGCGCCCAGGCGGCGGTCGGCGAGGTTGGCGTGCTGGGTGAAGGGGAAGTCGGCGGTGCGGTAGTCCGCGTACGGGTCACCGCCTCCGTAGGGGTTCGCGTCGCCGGTGAAACGGGGAGTCGCCGTCACGGTGATCAGTTCTTCCTTTCGGGAGTCGGCCGGTGCGGGTGGGGGCGGCGGGTGCGGTCGCGGTACGGCCGCGGTACGGCCGCGGTGGCACCCGCGGTTGGGTGGGTGGCTCAGTGGGACCTGGTCAGCAGCCGGCCCTTCGGCTCGGTGAACTCGCCGCCGGAGACGATGCGCTCGCCGCGCAGCCAGGTGGACTTCACCACGCCGTGCAGGGTCCGGCCCGCGTACGCGGTGACGCGGTTGCGGTGCTGGAGGTGGGCCGGGTCGACGGTGAAGGTCTCCTCGGGGGCGAGGACGGCGAAGTCGGCGTCGCGTCCGGCCTCGATGGCGCCCTTGCGGTCCAGGCCGGCGAGGGCGGCGGTGCGCGTGGACATCCAGCGGACCACGTCCTCCAGGCCGTACCCGCGCTTGCGGGCCTCGGTCCACACGGCCGCGAGACTCACCTGGAGGGAGGAGACGCCGCCCCAGGCGGTGGCGAAGTCGTCGGTCTTCAGGTCCGCGGTCGAGGGCGAGTGGTCGGTGACGACGCAGTCGATGGTGCCGTCGGCCAGCGCCTGCCAGAGCAGGTCCTGGTTGGCGGCCTCGCGAATCGGCGGGCAGCACTTGAACTCGCTGGCGCCGTCCGGGACCTCCTCGGCGGTCAGGGTGAGGTAGTGCGGACAGGTCTCGACCGTGATCCGCACGCCCTCCGCCCTGGCCTCGGCGATCAGCGGCAGCGCGTCGCTGGAGGAGAGGTGCAGCACGTGCACGCGCCCGTCGAGGCGCTTGGCCTGGGCGATCAGCGTGGCGATGGCGGTGTCCTCGGCGTCGCGCGGGCGGGAGGCGAGGAAGTCGGTGTACTTGGGTCCGCCGTGCTGCGGGGCGGCGTCGAGGTGATGCGGGTCCTCGGCGTGCACGATCAGCAGGCCGCCGAAGCCGGCTATCTCCGCCAGCGAGGTGGCGAGCCGGTCCTGGTCGAGGTGCGGGAACTCGTCCACGCCGGACGGCGACAGGAAGCACTTGAAGCCGAAGACGCCGGCGTCGTGCAGCGGGCGCAGGTCCTTGACGTTGTCGGGCAGGGCGCCGCCCCAGAAGCCGACGTCGATGTGCGCCTTGTCCCGGGCCACGTCCTGCTTGACGTGCAGGTTGTCCACCGTGGTGGTGGGCGGCAGGGAGTTGAGCGGCATGTCGATCAGGGTGGTGATGCCGCCGGCCGCCGCGGCGCGCGTGGCGGTCCAGAAGCCCTCCCACTCGGTGCGGCCCGGGTCGTTCACGTGCACGTGGGTGTCGACCAGGCCGGGCAGCAGGACGTCGTCGCCGAGGTCCTCCAGACGGGCCCCGGCGGGCACCTCGGCGTCGTGGGGCAGTACGGCCGTGATCACGCCGTCGGCGACCACGACGGACGCGGCGCGCGTCCCATCGGGCGTGATGACTCGTGTCGAGCGCAGCACCAGTCGATCGTCGGACACCGGGACCCCTCTCTTCTTCGCCGCCGTGCTTCCAGGACACGAGGGCACAGGGACTTACGCCCATTTACACCCATGTAACGGACTTCAACGTTCTGTTGAAGGAGTCTTCACTCCCGCCCTCACCCCGTCAAGGGGCACACTGCTGGACAGCTGGTCGGCGCACACACTCTGGACGTTTCCACAAAGCGGAATTAGAATTCCAATAGACAGAACGTAGTTCCGTACAGGCAGGGAGTCAACCGTCCCCCCGGTAGGCTTTGGCCCTTCCTGCCCGCCCCGAAAGGAACGCGCCGTGCCGACGTCCAGCGCCAGCACCACCGACTCCGCCAAGTCCTCCGCCAGCGGTGGCGTCCAGTCCCTCGAGCGCGCCTTCGACCTGCTCGAACGGATGGCGGACGCGGGCGGCGAGGTGGGCCTGAGCGAGTTGTCCGCCGCCAGCGGACTGCCCCTGCCGACCATCCACCGCCTGATGCGCACGCTCGTGGCCTGCGGGTACGTCCGCCAGCAGCCCAACCGGCGGTACGCGCTCGGCCCCCGGCTGATCCGCCTGGGCGAGTCCGCCTCCCGCCTGCTGGGCACGTGGGCCCGCCCCTACCTCGCCCGGCTGGTCGACGAGACCGGGGAGACGGCGAACATGGCGCTCCTCGACGGCGACGAGATCGTGTACGTGGCGCAGGTGCCGTCCCGGCACTCGATGCGGATGTTCACCGAGGTCGGCCGGCGCGTCCTGCCGCACTCCACCGGCGTGGGCAAGGCGCTCCTCGCGCACACCCCGGACCAGGAGGTGCGTGCCCTGCTCGCCCGGACCGGCATGCCCGCCACCACCGAGAAGACGATCACGACTCCCGAGGGCTTCCTCGCCGCCCTGGAGGACGTGCGCAAGCTCGGTTACGCCATGGACGACAACGAGCAGGAGATAGGGGTGCGCTGCCTCGCGGTCACCGTGCCCGACTCCCCCACCGCGGCGGCGATCTCCATCTCCGGTCCGGCCGGCCGGGTCACGGAGACCGCGACCGAGCGCATCGTCCCGGTCCTGCAGCAGGTAGCGGCGGAACTGTCCCAGGCGCTGACCAGCGCGGGGGCGACGGCCTGAGGGGGAGCGGACGCGGAAGGGCACTGCGAGCGCCGCGGGCGGGCGGGGGCGGGTGACGGTGGACCGGCTGGGCGGTGAGGCCGACGGTGGGCACCCCGCCGGGTGAGACGGACGGTAGTGCGGTTGGCCGGTGAGGCCGACGGTGGGCACCCCGCCCGGTGAGGCCGACGGCGGGCCGCCCGGCCGGTGAGACCGCCGACGGGCAGGCCCACTCGTGAGGGGGCGTTGCCGTGCTGGTCCCGCGCACGGTCCACCGGGCCGCGCCCCGTCGGCCGCACCCCACCAAGGCCGCACCCCCGCCCGGCCGCACCCCAGTCCGCGGTGATCAGCCGCCCGGCCCGTGCAGCGGCCACGCGCACGGGCCGGCGTGCCTGCACCCCCACGCGCACGCCCAGCGCCCACCCGCCCGTTCTCCGATGTGACCGGCGTGGCCACAGGGCAGCGAGCAGGCCGGGCCCGCCCGGGTCGGAGGCCCCGGTCACCGTCGTGACGGCGCCCCGCGGGCAGGCGCGAGGCGATGCTGAGGACCCCCGAGCCGCCGCCCCGAGCCCCACCCCGGACCCCACCAGCTCGGCGGCTCAGCGGGGACCGGCGGCTCAGCGGACCGGTGACTCAGCGGACCGGCGGTGGCTCCGGCCGGCCGAGGGGTGGCGGCCCGAACATGTCCACTGCCGCCCGCACCTCGGACAGACCGCCCCGCAGGGCGCTGACGGAGCCCATGGAGCCTGCGATCAGCAGCAGGGAGCGGCGCAGCCGGGGGATCTCGGGGGTGCCGTGGGCGACCATAGCGGCGAGCGCGGCGAGTTCGTCCTCGGCTATGGCGCGGTCGGGGAACTCGCGGGGATGAGCGGCGAGTTCCCGACGTAAGCGGGATACCGCAGTGCGCAGTTCCGCCACCCGCGGGTCCTCTCCGCTGCCGGTCACCGGTCTTTGTCCCAAGCTCCGCAACACAGCCCTCCCCCTCGCACGTCGTCGTGCGCAGTCCCCGGACGCGGGTCAGTAAACGCCACCCGGGGCGCGGCGCGCCACCGTACGGACCGAAATTCAGCCCCGCGCGCCGGGCGCGGGCCACGGACCCTCAGGTATGCAGGACGTATGACACGCATGACACCTGTGGACGGCAAGGACGGCGGCAAGGACGGCGGCAAGGACCGCACGGACGACGAGGTCGCCGGTCTCGTCCTGGCCGCCGGCGGCGGACGGCGGCTCGGCGGCCGGCCCAAGGCGCTGCTCACGCACCGGGGCCGGCCGCTGGTGGAGCACGCGGTGGGCGTGCTGCGGGCGGCGGGGTGCACGCGTGTGCACGTGGTCCTGGGCGCGCGGGCGCCGGACGTACGGGAGCGGGCACACCTGGAGGGGTGCGTCCTCGTGGACAACGCCGACTGGGAGCAGGGCATGGGCTCCTCCCTGCGGGCCGGACTGGACTCGCTGGCGGGTTCGGGCGCGCGGGCGGTGCTGGTCTCGCTCGTCGACCAGCCCGGCATCGGGGCGGAGGCGGTGGCGCGGGTGCGGGCGGCCTTCGGGGACGAGACGTCGTTGGTCTCGGCGGCCTATGACGGCGTGCGCGGGCACCCGGTGCTGTTCGGCGCGGCGCACTGGGCGGGCGTCGCGGCGAGTGCCAGCGGGGACCGGGGGGCACGCGCCTATCTGAAGGAGCACGCCGCGCGGATCGCCCTCGTCGAGTGCGGTGACGTCGCACAGGCGTATGACGTCGACACGGAAGCGGACCTGGGCCACCTGGAGTGAACGGGATGGCACCCAGCGCCACGTTTCCTCGACTCAGAGAATCTCGACATCAACAAACCATTGAAGTTCCACGATGAGGAAACTACTATCCACTGTTCAGAAGCACCCCACCGCACAGCGGGTGCGAATCGCCCTTTCCGTCCCCCTTGGCACCCGGTGCCACCGCTGAAGGAAGTGACAGCTCATGTCCGCACCAGCGCCGTCCCCGCTGGCCATCGTCGACGCCGAGCCCCTGCCCCGGCAGGAGGAGGTCCTCTCCGACGCGGCGCTCGCCTTCGTGGCGGAGCTGCACCGGCGGTTCACGCCGCGCCGCGACGAACTCCTCGCCCGCCGTGCGGAGCGCCGCGCCGAGATCGCCCGCACCTCCACCCTCGACTTCCTCCCCGAGACGGCCGCGATCCGCGCGGACGACTCCTGGAAGGTCGCCCCGGCCCCCGCGGCCCTTGACGACCGCCGGGTCGAGATCACCGGTCCCACCGACCGCAAGATGACCATCAACGCGCTCAACTCGGGCGCCAGGGTCTGGCTCGCCGACTTCGAGGACGCCTCCGCCCCCACCTGGGAGAACGTCGTCCTCGGCCAGCTCAACCTGATCGCCGCCTACACCCGCAGCATCGACTTCACCGACCCGAGGTCCGGGAAGTCGTACGCACTGCGCCCCGCCGAGGAACTGGCCACGGTCGTCATGCGCCCGCGCGGCTGGCACCTCGACGAACGCCACCTCACCGACGCCGACGGCAAGCCGGTCCCCGGGGCGCTCGTCGACTTCGGTCTGTACTTCTTCCACAACGCCCAGCGCCTGCTCGACCTCGGCAAGGGCCCGTACTTCTACCTCCCGAAGACGGAGTCGCACCTGGAGGCCCGCCTCTGGAACGAGATCTTCGTCTTCGCGCAGGACTACGCCGGCGTCCCGCAGGGCAGCGTGCGCGCCACCGTCCTGATCGAGACGATCACGGCCGCGTACGAGATGGAGGAGATCCTCTACGAGCTGCGCGACCACGCCTCCGGGCTGAACGCCGGCCGCTGGGACTACCTGTTCTCCATCGTCAAGAACTTCCGTGACGGCGGCGAGAAGTTCGTCCTGCCGGACCGCAACGCGGTGACGATGACCGCCCCGTTCATGCGGGCGTACACCGAACTCCTCGTGCGCACCTGCCACAAGCGCGGCGCGCACGCGATCGGTGGCATGGCCGCGTTCATCCCGTCCCGCCGGGACGCCGAGGTCAACAAGGTGGCCTTCGAGAAGGTCCGCGCCGACAAGGACCGCGAGGCCAGCGACGGTTTCGACGGCTCCTGGGTCGCCCACCCCGACCTGGTGCCGATCGCCATGGAGTCCTTCGACAAGGTGCTGGGCGACAAGCCCAACCAGAAGGACCGGCTGCGCGAGGACGTCGACGTCAAGGCGGCCGACCTGATCGCGATCGACTCGCTGGACGCCAAGCCGACCTACGCGGGGCTGGTCAACGCCGTCCAGGTGGGCATCCGTTACATCGAGGCGTGGCTGCGCGGCCTCGGCGCGGTCGCCATCTTCAACCTCATGGAGGACGCGGCCACCGCCGAGATCTCCCGCTCGCAGATCTGGCAGTGGATCAACGCGGGCGTGGAGTTCGAGAACGGCGAGAAGGCCACGCCGGAGCTGGCCCGCAAGGTCGCCGCCGAGGAACTGGAGAACATCCGTGAGGAGATCGGCGACGAGACCTTCGCCGCCGGTCACTGGAAGCAGGCGCACGACCTGCTGCTCCAGGTCTCCCTCGATGCGGACTACGCCGACTTCCTGACGCTGCCGGCGTACCAGCAGCTCCAGGGCTGACGGACAGCCGGGAAGTGGAGTTGCCGAGCGGGCGGTCCCGGGAGAAGTTCTCCCCGGGGCCGCCCGCTCGGCGGTTCACGCGTCGCGGTCCAGGTGGACGGACCAGTCCTGCTCCGCGGACGGCTTGCCGTGCAGGTCCGGGACCCGCTTGAGCCAGTCCGGCCGCCCCTGCTGCGTCCGCGCCGCCCGCCGGGCCTCCTCGGCGGCCAGTTCCGCGCGGCCGGGGAAGTCGGTGGGCAGCCAGGCGGAGGACGCACGCACGCGCGCGTGCAGGTAGCCGACGTAGGCGTCGCGCACCTCGTCGGCCGTGGCGAACCCCGTCTCGTCGCGCAGCCACGCGTCCGGCACCTGGGCCACGATCTCGCGCAGCAGCGCCTCGGTCACCCGCGGCGCCAGCTCGGCGTCGGCCGCGCGCACGTCGGGCGCGTACTGGCCGAGGGCGTGATGCCGGAAGTCGTACGCCTTCTCCGGCGCGGTCAGGTCCCAGCGGTGGTGGAAGACGAGCGCCGCACCGTGGTCGATGAGCCACAGGCGCGGGGGCGTGACGCCGAGCGTCGGCCAGATCATCAGATTGGAACTGTGGACGGTACGGTCGACGTTCACCGTCAGCGCGTCCAGCCAGACGATCCGGCCCGCCTCCAGCGGATCCACCCGGAACGACTTCGCGACCTCCGGGGTGAAGTCCCGCGCCCCCGGCAGGTAGTCCATCCCGAGGTTGACCCCGGCACTGGCGCCGTGCAGCTCCCGCACCTCCTGGTGGACCTCGTGCGCGGCGATCGCCGGATCGAAGTGCACCAGGACCAGCTCCGGGAACCGCAGCCCGAGCGCCCGCGCCAGCTCCCCGACGATCACCTCGGCGACCAGCGCCTTGCGCCCCTGCGCGCTGCCGGTGAACTTGACGACGTACGTACCGAGATCATCGGCCTCCACGACGCCGGGGACGGAGCCGCCGGAGCGCAGCGGGGCGATGTAGCGGGTGGCGGTGACCTCAGTCAGCATTTCCTCAGGCTATACGGGCTTTCCAGCCCACCCGCTCCCTCACCTGGCCCCATCCACCGGCCACCTCGCCCCTGACGATCGCGCGGCCCGCCTGACATCACTGTGCTGCCCGCCATGCAGTGCCCAGGGCGGTGTCGAGGGCCCGGCAGGCGGCGTAGTCGGACAGCAATCCTGACTCACGTGCCTCGGCGAGCGAGGGTGCGGCCTCGTCCCGGGGGGAGAGCGTGGGCGCGTCCACCGGCCAGTCGACGGCCAGTTCGGAATCGAGCGCATGGACGCACTGTTCAACCGCAGGGTCGTAGGTCTCCGAGGTCAGGTAGCACACCGTCGCGTTGTCTGTGAGGGCACAGAAGCCGTGTCCCAGTCCTTCGGAGAGGTAGACGGCCTTGCGTCCGACGTCGTCCAATCGAACCCCGTCCCAACGACCGTACGTAGGGGACCCCACGCGCAGGTCGACTGTCACGTCGAACACTGCCCCACGGACACAGGTCACGTATTTCGCCTGGCCTGGGGGAACGTGGGCGACGTGGATGCCCCGCACCACGCCCTGACCCGACACCGACATGTTCGCCTGTGCCAGACGCAGGGGGCGGCCGACCTCTTCGGCGAGTCGATCGGATCGGTACCACTCCAGGAAAAGACCGCGCGCATCGGTGTGCTGTCGAGGGGCTATCTCCCAGGCACCCATGATCTTCAGCGGACGCAACTGCACAGCCTTGTTCCGTCCTTCTCGTCAACCGGTTCGGGAAGGCACCGCCCATGGCCACGGTCGAGTACGGTCACCTTCGCTCCACCCTTCGCGAACATGTTCCATCGATCGTACTGTCGCGCGATTCCGGCGCCTGCCCATAGCCGGCTGGTATAGAAGAGCCAGGTGGACATCAAGCACGCACCGGTGGCCCTCGTGTACGGACAGGACGTGCCGGACGGAGCGCTCCGATGGCTGGTCACGGGCGCGACGGGGAAGCTGGGGCGGGATGTGGTCTCGGTGCTCGGGCAGGACCCGACCGCGGAGGTGACCGCCTTGTCCAAGAGCGACCTTGACATCACCGACTCCACCGCCGTGACAGATGCCGTCACCGGGCACCACGTCGTGGTCAACGCCGCGGCATGGACCGACGTCGACGGCGCGGAGACCGCCGAGGCGATCGCCACCACAGTGAACGGCGCCGGCGTGCGTCATCTGGCCGAGGCCTGCGCATGGACGGGCGCACGTCTGTTACATATATCGACCGATTACGTCTTCTCCGGTGCATCGGCCGTCCCCTACGGCGAAGACTCTCCCACCTCGCCCGTGAACGCCTACGGTCGCAGCAAACTGGCCGGCGAGCGAGCTGTCGCCCGACTCCTGCCGGTGACCGGCTACACAGTCCGTACGGCATGGCTCTACGGGAGACACGGCCGTGACTTCGTCACCAACGTTCTGGAACTGGCCGGTCGGCGGGAGACGCTGGACGTCGTGGACGACCAGTACGGCCAGCCGACCTGGTCCCACGCGTTGGCGGCGCACCTCGTCCAGTTGGGACGCACGGCGCTCGCCGGACAAGCTCCCGCCGGGATCTATCACGGCACCGCCTCGGGCCGGACCACCTGGTTCGGCCTGGCTCGTGCCGCCTTCGAACTCGCCGGGCTCGACCCGGAACGGATCCGCCCGACCGCCTCCGCCGCCTTCGTCCGCGCCGCCGAGCGCCCCGCCTTCGGTGTGCTCAGCCATGACCGATGGCAAGCCGCAGGCCTCGCACCGCTACCGCATTGGCGGATCTCGCTCGCGGAGGCCTTCCGACTGCGTACCTTCACCGCGGCCTCCGTCGGCACCCCCGGCCTGCTGCCTGATCCACCGGACCGCCCCTGAGGCCTTCACACCAGAGGGTTGGGCAGCGGCCGGTAGCGGGCATCCGCTCCGTCCACCCCCGTCCAGCGCAGCAGCAGGTTGGTCTTGCCCGGGAGAATGGGTGCAGTGAGGAGCTGCTCGATCTCGGGAAGGGCATGGCGGGCGAATGCCCGTCGAGCCACGGGCCAGGGGTCGAACCCTGGATGGCGCTCGACGAGGGCCGCGGCGATCTCGGTCAGGTGGTTGACGACCAGGCAGTACACCAGCCGCTCCCAGCCGGCCGCCCGGTCCACGTCCCCCAGCAGCTTCACGCCTTCCGCGTCCCTGAAGAGCGCCTGCACGGGCAGGCCGGTGGCGTCCACGGCGATCAGGGAGTTCTGCAGGTGCGCCTCCAGGACCACGCCGTGCCCGGCGAAGGCGGTGAGGGCGGGGGGCACGACCTGCTCCAGGTACGCCGCCCACCACACCGCCGGATCCAGCGGGCCGTCCAGCGGGTTGCCGGCGAACCCCTCGGCCAGGGCGGCGGCGAGCAGTGGCGTCGCGCCGGGCAGCAGGTGCCGTTCCAGCCCGTCCCGGACGACCACCGCCAGTTCCTCGAAGGCGAAGGCGGCCGTGCGGTAGCCGCGGTCGCTCAGCCAGGCCGCCGGCCCGCCGGCCACCGCGAAGGCGGTCATGACCGCGGCGTCGGTGCGGCGCAGCCTCAGCAGGTCGTGCCGCCACAGCCGCCGTACGTCGTTGGTGATGCGCACGTCGAGACTGAATTTGAGGAAGAGGTCGGCGTCCGGGGCGTGGACGGTGCGGATCGCGGCGGTGGGCCGGACCTCGAAGGCCGTCGTGCCCAGCCGGAGCAGCCGGCCGTCGGCGAACGCCCCGGCGAGGGCGCCGCCCGCCAGGTCCAGTTGCCAGGGGTGGGCGGGCAGCAGCCGGTAGCCGGGCGGGGCCTGGCCGAGGGTGTCCAGCGCCGAGGTGTCGCCCTCCTCCACGACCTGGTCCGCGCGCACCGCGAGCAGCACCAGGGGGAAACGGGCGTGCGCCTCGGGCGCGTAGGGCAGCCAGGAGGCGACCGGGCCGCCCCCGCGCGCCTTGGGCGCCGGGTGGTGGGGGTGACCGGTGACGAGGGACTGCTCGGAGCGCGTGTACGGGTCCTCGGGCGGCGCGGCACGGTCCCGGGCTGCGAGCAGCGCCGCCACCGCCTCCCTGCTGTCGATCATCTCGGCGGGCAGTTCGTCGTTGGTCAGGCCGGTGTGGCGGCGCAGCTCCTCGGCGACGAGTTTGACCAGTTCGGTGTGGCCGACGCGCTGCCAGCGGTCCGCGGCGAACACCTCGGGATCGGCGGGCCGCCGCCCGCCGCGCACGCGCAGCAACCGCCCGCATCCCGGCAGCCGGTACACCCGCCGCCCCTCGAGGTCGGGACAGGGCTGGGCCACCTCGCGCAGGAGGCAGTTCAGCAGGGGCGCGGCGGCGTAGGCGTCGGCGCGCGCGGCGACGTCATCGGTGAGGGGCGCCGCGACGTCGTCCGTGGGGGGCGTCAGCTCCATGCGTTCCATTCGTTCCATACGTCCACACGGTGCGAAGGTGATCAGTATGTCTGCCCGGCGCGCTACCGTGACGCCCGCGCGCCTGATCCGTACCCGAGGAGCCCGACCGTGCACCGTTTCCCGCCCGCCGAGGCCGAGATCGGCGAGGAACTGGCCGCGGTGCGGCCCGGCCTGGTCCCACGGTACGCGCGCGAACTGAGCGGCGCGCGGGCGTCCGTGCTGACCCGGCTGTGGCGCGCGCTGGCCCACGAGCCGCTGCCGTGGATCACCGGGCGGGAACGGGTGCGGGACGGGCTGGTGCTCCGGCTGTCCGACGGCCGCGTGCTGCACGGGCCGGCGGCGGACCCGTACGTGACGTCCGCGTACGTCACCGCCGTGCGCCTCGGTTCCACGGCCTACGACGATCCGGCGCGGCTGACGACCGCGCTCGCGGTGCCGCACGGTGACGCGTTCGCCGCGGAACTGGCGCACAGCGTCGCCTCGCTGGCCCTGTCACGGGCAGGTCAGCCGCCCTGTACCGTCCCTGTCCCCGCCGACCGCCCCGAGCAGTGGCCGGTCGCGGACTGGGAGTGGGAGCAGCGGGTGGTCGACGGTCATCCCTTCCACCCCAACTGCCGTGCCCGGCCCGGCTTCTCGGTGGCCGAACAGCTCGCGTACGGGCCCGAGCACCGGCCCGTGGTGGAGCTGGGGCTGGTACCCGTCCCGGAGCGGGAGTGCCTGGTGAGCGGTGCGTGGCCCGAGGAGTTGCGGGACGGCGGGCGGCTGCTGATCCCCATGCACCCGTGGCAGGCGGAGCACGTCCTCGGACGGCCCGGCGGGGGCGCCGGGCTCACCGCGCACCCGCTGATGTCGCTGCGCACCCTGGCCCTGCCGGACGGGCGGCACGTCAAGACGGCTCTCTCGGCGCGTCTGACGTCCTCGGTGCGGGACATCTCGGTCGCCTCGGTCGCGGCCTCGGCGGCCTTGTCGGCCTTCGCCGAAGAGCTGGCGGGGCGTACCGGCGGTCTGCTGCACCTCACCCGCACCCTGGGGGCGGCCACCGCGCACTCCCCCGATCTGGCGGCCCTGTGGCGCGAGTCGCCGAAGACGTGCACGGGCCCCGGCGAGCACGTGCTCCCGGTGGCGGCACTGCCCGTGACCGGTCTGCCCGCATCGCCGTCCTGGCTGGCCGGATTCACGCGGCTCGCGCTCAGTGCGGGCCTGCGTCTGCTGGAGCTGGGCGTGGCCCTGGAGGCGCACGGCCAGAACCTGCTGGTCGTCCTGTCCGACGCCGGCGCCCCGCTGCGTCTGGTCTACCGCGACGTCGCCGACATCAGGGTGAGCCCGGCGCGGCTGGCCCGGCACGGCATCACCGTCCCCGGCCTCCCGGCCCGCAACCTCACCGACGACCCGACGGCGCTGCGCCGCAAGTTGTTCGGTTCGCTGGTCGCGGGTGCCCTGGCCGGGACGGCGGGCTCGGGGCCCGCGCTGAGCGCAGCGGTGGACACGGCCGTGCGGGACCTGCCGCGCACCCCCGACGTGCGGGCCCTGACCGAGGAGCCGCTGCCCGCCAAGGCGCTGACGCTGATGCGGCTGTCGCCCGGCACGCCCGGCGACCAGTGGACGGAGCTGCCCAACCCGCTCGTTTTGGTCCCACCCCCTTCCGATCAATAAGATCCGCCGATGATCACAAGACAACGGCTGGCGGCAGGAGTCTGTGCTCTGCTCGCCGCCCTGACGGCCGGGATCGCCTTTCCCGCCGGCGCGGTCGCCGATGAGCCGGACGGGCAGGCCGCGCCGAAGGTCGAACTCGTCCTGGACGTCAGCGGTTCCATGCGCACACGGGACATAGACGGCGGGTCGCGGATGGCCGCGGCCAAGCAGGCGTTCAACGAGGTGCTCGACGCCACCCCCGAAGAGGTCCAGCTCGGCATCCGCACCCTCGGTGCCGACTACCGTGGCAACGACCGCAAGACGGGCTGCAAGGACACCGCGCAGCTCTACCCGGTCGGCCCGCTGAACCGCACCGAGGCCAAGACGGCGGTGGCCACGCTCGCGCCGACCGGCTGGACCCCGATCGGTCCCGCGCTGCAGAAGGCGGCGAGCGACCTCAAGGGCGGTGACGGCACCCGCCGCATCGTCCTGATCAGTGACGGCGAGGACACCTGCCAGCCGCTGGACCCCTGCGAGGTGGCGCGCGAGATCGCGGCCCAGGGCATCGGCCTGACCATCGACACGCTGGGCCTGGTGCCGGACGCCAAGACCCGGGACCAGCTCAGCTGCATCGCGGACGCGACCGGCGGCACCTACACCTCCGTCCGGCACAAGGAGGAACTCTCCGACCGCGTAGGCCAGTTGGTCGACCGGGCCGCCGATCCGGTGGTGACGCCGGTCGCCGCCGAGGGTGCGGCCGACTGCGCCAAGGCGCCGGTGCTGAAGTCCGGCCTGTACACGGACCGCGAGGAGTTCGGGCAGCAGCGCTGGTACCGGGTGGACGTGAACCCGGGGCAGGAGCTGCGCGCGGCGGTCAGCGTCGCCGACGACCGCGCCGTGCACCCGGACTACGGGGTGCTGCTGCGGGCGGTGACCGTGCACGGCCGGGAGATCGTGCGCGGCGAGGCGGCCGGCACCGGCCGCACGGACGTCGCCTCGACCGGCCTTCGCTACCCGAAGGCGAAGAGCGACGACGACAACGCCCCGGCGGAGACGGTGTGCCTTCAGGTCACCAACTCCTTCGCGGCGGCGGACGGGGTCAAGACCACACCGGGTCTGCCGCTGGAGCTGACCGTCGACGTCGTGGACGCCCCGAGCAAGGCGAGTGACGTGGCGGCGTTCGGGCTGGGCCGCGGCTGGTGGCTGCTCGGCGTCCTGGTGCTGGTCGGCTTCCTCGCCGGACTTGTCTGGGGCTGGCTGTCGCGCTGGCGGGTGGCGATCTGGAGGACGAACTGATGCGTCTCACACGTGTGTTCAGCGGCGCGCTGCTGGCGCTGGGACTGGCGGCGGCCCCCGCGGTGGCCGACTCCTCCCCCTCCGCGAGCCCGTCCGGTGACAGCAAGGCCCCGTCCCAGGCGGGCACATCGTTCCGTACGGCCACGGAGATCGAGCAGGGGCAGCAGGCCACGGCGAGCGGTTCCACGGGCGACTACCTGTACTGGTCGTTCCCCGCGGACGCCGGGCAGCGGCCCACCGTCCACGCGACGGTCAAGCTGCCGGACAAGCACACCACGCAGACCTGGCAGATCGACGTCTACGACGGCCTGCGGCGCCGCCAGTCGTGCCAGTACGGCGCCCAGACGCGTACCGCCGAGGCCGGTACGCCCTCCGTGGAGCTGGCCTGCGTCCTGCGCACGGTCCGCGCCTGGTCGGAGCCGTGGGCCAACGACCCGCTGCCCGGCACGTACTACATCCGGCTCACGGTGGTCGGCATGCAGTCCTCCGACCTCGGTCTGCCGGTGAGCGCCGAGGTGAAGGCGGACTCCAAGCACATCGGCGGCGCGGCGGCCGTGGACGGCTCGCTGGCGAAGCCGCTGGTGCCGGGCATCGCGGTCAAGTCGCAGCAGGACGGCGGCGGTTCGGGCGACAGCGGTGGCGGTTCGGCGACCAGGAAGCCGGCCGTGCTGTCGAGCATCGAGCCCGACGACGGCTGGTCCTCGGGCTGGTGGTCCGACCGGTGGGTGTGGACCGGGATCGGTGCGGTGCTGGCCGCGCTCGCGGGCATCGGCGGGTACGCGCTGACCCGCGGGTCCGGGCGGCCCTCGCGGGTGCCGCCGGGCGCCTGACGCCTCATCGGCCGGTAGCACGGTAAAAGCCCGTCGGCGCCAGTAGTCCCACAGAAGCCCGTCCCCCAGGGGGCGGGCTTCTCGTCACGCTTCCCGCAGCGCTTTGGCCAGGGCGCCGTCGCCGGTGACCGTCACCCGGCCGTCGCGCACCGCGTCCGCGAGGCCCAGTTCACCGCGTGCGAGGGCCGTGCAGGTCGGGGAGTCGAGGGCGAGCCGGGCGTCGGGGTCGCGGGGAGCGGGCCCGTCGCCGTACGGGCCCGGCCGCGCGCCCGTGCTCGCGCCCCCGCCGTCGCCCGCCCGGCCGCCCTCCGCCCCGCCGACGTACAGGTGGAAGACGCCTTCCTCCAGCAGCACCTCGACGAGCCCCTCGCCCTCCAGCGCGCGCAGCAGGGGCAGCGCGAACCAGTGCGCGCGCACGGCGTCGGTGGGCCGCGGCTCGCCCAGCTCGGCCTGCCCCCACTCCCCCAGCGCCTGCAGCACCGGCAGCAAGTCACGTCCTCGCGGAGTCAGTTCGTAGACGTAGGCGGCCCCGGGAGGGGGCAGCCGGCGCCGGCTCGCCAGCCCGTCCCGCTCCATGTCCTTCAGCCGCGAGGCGAGGACGTCGGTGCTCACCCCCGGCAGATCGGCGTGCAGATCCGTGTAGCGGCGGGGACCGGCCAGCAGTTCCCGCACGATCAGCAGGGTCCACCGGTCGCCCACGGCGTCTAGCGCACGGGCGGCGGAGCAGTACTGGTCGTAGCTTCGGCGAGGTGACATGCGACGCAGTCTAGACATGTTGTTGGACTTTCCAAGCTCACACTTGGTAAAACCAAGCATCACCACGAACCGGAGGGGCGCATGGAGTTCCGGCAGTCGAGCAAGCTCAACGAGGTCTGTTACGAGATCCGCGGCCCGGTGATCGAGCACGCCAACGCGCTGGAGGAGGCGGGCCACAGCGTGCTGCGCCTGAACACGGGCAACCCGGCGCTCTTCGGCTTCGAGGCGCCGGAGGAGATCGTCCAGGACATGATCCGGATGCTCCCGCGGGCGCACGGCTACACGGACTCGCGCGGCGTCCTCTCCGCCCGCCGTGCGGTCGCCCAGCGCTACCAGGAGCGGGGCCTGGAGGCCGGCGTCGACGACGTCTTCCTCGGCAACGGCGTCTCGGAGCTGATCTCCATGGCCGTCCAGGCCCTGCTGGAGGACGGCGACGAGGTCCTGATCCCCGCGCCGGACTACCCGCTGTGGACGGCCGTGACCACGCTGGCGGGCGGCAAGGCGGTCCACTACCTGTGCGACGAGCAGGCCGACTGGTACCCGGACCTGGACGACATGGCGTCGAAGATCACCGACCGCACCAAGGCGGTCGTGATCATCAACCCGAACAACCCCACGGGCGCCGTCTACCCGAAGGAGGTCCTGGAGGGCATCCTCGACCTCGCCCGCAGGCACGGCCTGATGGTGTTCGCCGACGAGATCTACGACCAGATCCTCTACGACGACGCCGTGCACCACTCGACGGCCGCTCTCGCGCCTGACCTGGTGGTCCTGACGTTCTGCGGCCTGTCGAAGACGTACCGCGTGGCGGGCTTCCGCTCCGGCTGGCTGGTCGTGACCGGCCCCAGGCAGCACGCGAAGGACTACCTGGAGGGCCTGACCATGCTGGCCTCCATGCGCCTGTGCCCCAACGCCCCGGCGCAGTACGCCATCCAGGCCGCGCTCGGCGGCCGCCAGTCCATCCGCGAACTGACCGTGCCCGGCGGCAGGTTGCACGACCAGCGCGACGTGGCCTGGAAGAAGCTCAACGAGATCCCCGGCGTCTCCTGCGTCAAACCCAAGGGCGCGCTGTACGCCTTCGCGCGCCTCGACCCGGCCGTCCACAAGATCGACGACGACGAGAAGTTCGTCCTGGACCTCCTCCTGCGCGAAAAGATCCAGATCGTCCAGGGCACCGGCTTCAACTGGCCCTCCCCGGACCACTTCCGCATCCTGACGCTGCCTCACGCGGACGTACTGGAGACGGCGATCGGGCGGATCGGGCGGTTTCTGGGCGGGTATCGGCAGTAGGCCCCGAAATCCGGTCAGCACCGGTGAACCGCGTGATGCTGCAGCTACAGCACCGACGACGGCCCCTCCTGCGTCGAGGTCGCCCACACGCCCCGGACCCTCCACGTACGCGACTCCAAGACGAAGCAGGGCCCCGGCTCGCCTTCCCCGCACCGCAGTGGTCCGCGTTCGTCTCGTACGCCGCGCATCGCTGACGTACCAGGTGCTGCCGAGCGGCCGTCTGGCCCAATCCGTTCTGCGGGCCGTCGGCCGGGTGTGGGACGGTTCTGGCACAGGCGGCTGGAAGGGACGGCGGGCGTGGGTGATCTCTTTCTCGTCCGGCACGGGGAGACCGCGTGGTCGCGGTCCGGGCGGCACACCGGGTGGACGGACGTGCCGCTGACCGAGCACGGGCGTCAGGAGGCGCGGCGGCTGGTGCCGCTGATCCGGTCGCACCGGATCGGCGCCGCGTTCGTCAGCCCGCTCCAGCGGGCCCGGGAGACGGCCGAGCTGGTCGGCGTCACCGACGCCACGGTCGACGCGGACCTGCGGGAGTGGGACTACGGCGGCTACGAGGGGATCACGACCCCCGAGATCCAGCGCTCCCGGCCGGGCTGGTTCCTGTTCACCGACGGGGTCGTGCCGGGGGCGCCCGAGCATCCCGGGGAGAGCGTGGAGCAGGTCGGGGAGCGCGCCGACCGGATGCTGGCCAAGGTGGACGCCGCCTTCGCCAACACCGAGGGGGTCGTGCTGCTGGTGGCCCACGGGCACTTCCTGCGGGTGCTCACCGCTCGGCGCCTCGGTCTGCCCCCGTCGTCGGGCGCCCTGTTCCAGCTGGCCACGGGCACGGTGTGCCGGCTGGGCACGGAGCACGACCGGCCGGTCATCGCGGGGTGGAACATCCGGCCGACCGCGCCGTCCTGATCACGGCCAGGCCCGTCCCGTTGGCGGCCGACGGCGTTGTCAGACCCGGGTCGTAGTCTTCGAGTGGGCCTGGAGCGGTGTCTCCACGGTCCGCTCGATCAGGCTGATTCGCAACAATTCGGGGAGGTTGGACGCCGTGGCACGACCGCCGACGGCCGCTCAGCGCCGCGTCATCGACGCCGCCGATCCCGTGACCGGCCGGGTGCGGGGCACGCAGGCCCAGCTCGCGGCGCTGGTGAAGCGGGGGCTGGCCTTCCGGCACCCGCGCCCGCCGCACGACCACTTCCTGACCCCGGCCGGGCACCGTATACGCGAGGCGGAGCCCGAGCCCGCGGGCTCCGCCGAGGAGGTGGTGACGGCCCCCTCCCCTGCCGGTGTGTTCGCCGCCCGGGTCGGGGGCGAGGAGGAGGCGTACGACTCGTCCGCGCGGGCGCGCGAGGTGCACAGCGCGTGGCAGGGGCTCCTTGAGCTGCGCCGGATGACCGACGCGGACGGCAGGGCCGAGCGGCCGTGCGGCTGGGAGCGCGCGCACCTGGTGCGGGCCGCCGCGCTCGCCCTGGAGGCGGCCGGGCACCGTCCGGCGGGGCCCGCGGCCGACGACGGGTACCGGGTGCGGGCGACCCCGCAGCCGGAGGCGGTCGCCGTGTACGCGCCGGACGCGGAGTTGCTGCGGGCCTGCGCGGTGACGCTGGAGCGGGCGGGCTGGCAGGCCGGGGAGTGCACCGAGCCGCGGACCCGCCGCCGGTATCTGCTGGCGTCCCCGCGCCGGGTGTGAGGGGCGTGACCGGCGTGACCGGCCTGACCGGCGTGCCAGGATCGGTCGTCGGAACATGACAGGCGTGAGGCGCGAGAAGGGGATGCAGTGAGCGAGCCGTTTTCCGTCCCGGTGACCGTCCGGGGGTACGAGACCGATGTGCAGGGCCATCTCAACCAGGCGGTGTACCTCAACTACGCGGAGCACGCCCGCTGGTCGCTGCTG
Source organism: Streptomyces sp. NPDC021356 (assembly GCF_040641015.1). Lineage (NCBI taxonomy): Bacteria > Bacillati > Actinomycetota > Actinomycetes > Kitasatosporales > Streptomycetaceae > Streptomyces > Streptomyces sp. NPDC021356. The sequence continues at coordinate 126,247 of NZ_JBFACU010000018.1, forward strand.
CGGGCGGCGGGGATCAGCCAGGCGGACCTCATCGCCACGGGGGTCGGACCGGTGACGCTGGAGACGACCATCAGCTACCGGCGGGAACTGCTCGCCGGTGAGGAGGTCGAGGTGACCTGCGCCTTCGAGTGGGGCGAGGGAAAGACCTTCCGGATACGGCAGGCCGTGCGGAAGGCCGATGGCACGGTGGCGGCCGAGATCACCGCGGTCGGCGGGCTGCTGGACCTGAAGGCGCGCAGACTGGTGGCCGATCCCCAGGGCCGGTTCAAGGAACTTGCTTCCGACCCCGCGCTGTTCGGGCTCTGAGCCGTCCGCGGCGAACGCCTGGAGGGGCAGGCACGGGGGTGCCGTGTCCTGCCCCTCCTAGGCGGCGCCGTCAGTGCGCGGCGGCCGGCTGGGCCGCGTCCGCGAGGTCCGTGCCCGCCTCCATCGGGTGCGTGACGTCCTCCGCGTCGCGTCCCTTGCCGATGTGGTTGAAGAGCAGGTTCAGCAGGACGGCCACGACGCAGCCGGTGGAGATGCCCGAGTCGAGGACGATGCGGGCCGTCTGCGGGAAGGCGTGGTAGAACTCCGGCGCCGTGATCGGGATGATGCCGGCGGCGAGCGACACGGCGACGATCAGGACGTTGTTGTCCTTGTCGAGACCGGCCCGCACCAGGGTCTGGATGCCGCTCGCGGCGACCGAGCCGAACAGCACCACGCCCGCGCCGCCGAGCACCGGGCGCGGCACGACGGCGATGAGGGAGGCGGCGGTCGGGCACAGGCCCATCAGGACCAGGAAGCCGCCGCCGACGGCGACCACGTAGCGGCTGCGGATGCGGGTCATGGCGACCAGGCCGATGTTCTGCGCGAAGGCGCTGCACATGAAGCCGTTGAACAGAGGGCTGAGGGCGGAGCCGAGGGTGTCGGCGCGCAGGCCCGCGGCGATGGTCTTCTCGTCGGCCGGGCGTTCGACGATCTCACCCAGGGCGAGCATGTCGGCGGTGGACTCGGTCATGCAGACCACCATCACCACGCACATCGACAGGATCGCGGCGAGCTGGAACTGCGGGCCGCCGAAGTGGAACGGGGTGGGGAAGCCGACGATCTGGGCGTCGGCGACCGGGCTGAAGTCCGTCGCGCCGAACGGTATGGCTATGACCGTGCCCGCTATCAGGCCGATCAGGACGGCGATCTGTTTGACGAAGCCGCGGGTGAAGCGGCGCAGCAGCAGGACGATGAGGAGGGTGATGCCGGCCAGGGCCAGGTTGGTCGTCGAACCGTAGTCGTGGGCGGCCGGATTCGGGCCCTGGGCCCAGCCGAAGGCGACGGGCAGCAGGGAGACGCCGATGAGGGTGATCACGCTGCCGGTGACGACCGGCGGGAAGAAGCGGATGCCCTTGCAGAACAGGGGTGCGAACAGGAAGCCGAGGAGTCCGGCGACGATGACCGCGCCGAAGATGATCGGCAGCGCGTCGGACTTGTCCTTGGTGGAGGCGACGATCGCGGTCATCGGGGCGACACCGCCGAAGGTGACGCCGTTGACGAAGGGCAGCCGGGCGCCGATCTTCCAGATGCCGAGGGTCTGCAGGAAGGTGGCGAGGCCCGCGGTGAACAGGCAGGCGCCGGTGAGGAAGGTGAGGTCGGTGGCGGAGAGGCCGATGGCCCCGCCGACGATCAGGGGTGGGGCGACGACACCGGCGTACATGGCGGCCACGTGCTGCAGGCCGGTGGTCGCCATCTTCAGGGCGGGGAGTTTCTCGTCGACTGGGTGGACGAGTGTCTCGTCCTCGACGGTCTGTGCGGTCACGGCGGCTCCTCCGGTCGGTTTTCACGTCGGCTCTGACGTGGGTGTCAAGGAGGTGGTGCGTGGTGCTGTGGTCGTGCGGGACCGTGGGCGGGCCGCTGGGGGCCCTGGGGAGGGCCTGGCCGTCGAGCCCTGGGGCGGCCCCTCGTCGGGGCCCTGGGGAGGCGAACGGTGACCGTTCCGGGGCGTGCGCGTCCACGCACGCCCCGGAGCCGGCCGCCGCGGACCCCGCTCGGGTCCACGGCTACCGGCCGGGAGCCGTCCCTCCCGGCCGGAGTTCTTCCCTGTCCAGCGCCCTGTGCGGTGATGGGGTCGGCGCTGGGCAGGTGATCGGGTCAGCGCTGGGCGGCGATCCGGGCCAGGCGCTGTGCCTCCGCACGGGTGGCGTGGGCGATGGCGTCCTCGTCGGCGTGCAGCAGGCGGCCGTCCTCGACGATCTGCCGGCCGTTCACGAAGGACGCCGTGACCGGTGCCGCGGCGCCGAACACCAGCGCGGTCACCGGGTCGGCGATGGAGGCGTGGGCCAGCGTGTCCAGCTTCCACAGCACGAGGTCGGCGAGCTTGCCCGCCTCCAGCGAGCCGGTCTGCTCGGCCCGGCCCAGCACCTGGGCGCCGCCGTAGGTGCCCAGGCGCAGCGCCTGGCGTGCGTTGAGCGCCGCCTCGCGGTGTGCGCCGAGGCGGTTGATCAGGAGGGCGTTGCGCAGTTCGGTGTGGAGTTCGCCGGACTCGTTGGAGGCGGTGCCGTCGACGCCGAGGCCGACCGGGACGCCGGCCCTGAGCATGTCGGGGACCCGGGCGATGCCCGCCGCGAGGCGGGCGTTGGAGGACGGGCAGTGCGCGACGCCGGTCTTCGTGCGGCCGAAGGCGGCGATGTCGGAGTCGGTCATGTGGACGCAGTGCGCCATCCACACGTCCTCGCCCAGCCAGCCCGTCGACTCGAAGTAGTCGGTGGGGCCCATGCCGAACAGCTCGTGGCAGAACTTCTCCTCCTCCACGGTCTCCGAGCCGTGGGTGTGCAGGCGCACGCCGAGCCGGCGGGCCAGTTCGGCGCCCTGGCGCATCAGTTCGGTGGAGACGGAGAAGGGCGAGCAGGGGGCCACGGCCACCTGGGTCATCGCGTCGAAGGAGGCGTCGTGGTGCTTCTTGACGGTCTCCTCGGTGGCGGCGAGGGCGCCCTCCAGGGTCTCGACGGCGAAGTCGGGCGGCAGGCCGCCGTCCTTCTCGCTGCGGTCCATCGAGCCGCGGGCCAGCGTGAAGCGGACGCCCATCTCGGAGGCGGCCCGGATGATCGCGCCGGACAGGTCGCCGGAGCCCTGCGGGTAGACGTAGTGGTGGTCCATGGCGGTGGTGACGCCGCCGCGGGCCATCATGGCGAGCGACCCCTGGGCCGCGGCGTACGCCATCTCCTCGTCGATGCGCGCCCAGGTGGGGTAGAGCGCGACGAGCCAGTTGAACAGGTTGTGGTCGGTGGCCAGGCCCCGGGTGATCCACTGGTAGAAGTGGTGGTGGGTGTTGACCAGACCGGGCGTGACCAGGTGGCCGCGCGCGTCGATACGGCGTACGACGTTCTCCAGGCCCGTGGGGGCCTGGCCGGCGCCGACCGACTCGATCCTGTTGCCGGCGATGACCAGGTGTCCCGACGCGTACTCGGTGTCGTCCGCGTCGACGGTCGCGATCGCACAGTTCTCGATGACGATGCGCTGGGCTGCCGATGGTGCCATGGCGCTTCCTTGTCTTTCAGTGGCGGCCCGTGGACGGGGAGCCCACGGGAAGGGCACGGCAGGACCCTAGGAGGATTTGAGTGCCGGAGCCGTGCGGCTCCGGGTGCCGAGATGGTGGAAGAACAGGTTGAGCAGGACCGCGACGATCGCTCCGGCGCTGATCCCGGAGCCGAGGACGGTCTGCGCCCAGGCGGGGAATTCGGCGTAGAAGGTGGGCGCGGCGAGCGGGATGATGCCGGCGCCGAGCGCGACGGCCACCAGGATGATGTTGGAGCTGTCGTCGAGTCCGGCCTCGGAGAGCGTACGGATGCCGCTGACCGCGATCGAGCCGAACAGGACGATGCCCGCGCCACCGAGGACCGGCATGGGGACCAGGGAGACGACCGCGCCGAGCACCGGGAAGGCACCGAGGACGAGCAGGGCGCCACCGGCGACGGCGACGACGTAGCGGCTGCGGACCCGGGTCAGCGAGACGACGCCGACGTTCTGCGCGAAGGCGGAGGTGGGGAAGCCGCCGAAGACGGGGCCGACCAGGGTGGCGATGCCGTCGGTGCGCAGGCCGCGGGTGATGGTGCGGGCGTCGGCGCGGCGGTCGCAGATCTCGCCGAGGGCGAGCATGCCGGCGCTGGACTCGGTCATCAGGACCAGCATCACGATGCACAGCGACAGGATGGCCGCCGGCTGGAAGACGGGGGCGCCGAAGGCGAACGGGGTGGGCAGGGCGGCGAGAGGGGCCGACTTGATGCCGCTGAAGTCGGCCATGCCGAACGGGACGGCGGCCAGGGTGCCGACCAGCAGCCCGAAGAGCAGGGCGACCTGCTTGACGAAGCCTTTGCCGAAGCGCTGGATCAGCAGGATGACGACGAGGGTGAACGCGGCGAGCGCGAGGTTCTTCATGGCGCCGAAGTCGGCGGCACTCTTGTCGCCGCCCTGGGCCCAGCCGACCGGCACGGGCATCAGCGTGACGCCGATGAGCGTGATCACCACGCCGGTGACCAGCGGCGGGAAGAACCGGAGCAGCCGGCCGAAGAACGGTCCGACGGCCAGGCAGAACACGCCCGCGACCATCACCGCACCGTAGATGGCGGGGAGTTGGTGGCCCTTGGAGTTGGTCTCGGCGATCGCGAGGATGGGCGCGATGCCGGCCGAGGAGGCGGCGTTCACGAACGGCAGGCGGTTGCCGACGACACCCTTGACGCCGACGGTCTGCAGGATGGTCGCCACGCCGGCGATGAGCAGCGAGGCGGCGATCAGCCGGGTGCGGGCCGCGATGTCGAGTCCGCAGGCCTGGCCGATGATGAGCGGAGGAGTGACAACGCCTGCGTACATCGCGGCGATGTGCTGGAGAGCGGCGGGGACGAGCCGCGAGGGGTGGAGCTTCTCGTCCACCGGGTGCACGGACGTGACGGCGTCCTCGGTGTGCACCGGCGGGGTGGAACAGGAGCCTTTCGCCGGCTCCGTTGCAGGCTGTGCCATGGTGTTCCCTCCGGTGTGGCGCGCCACCGGCCCCGGTGGCCGGGGCCGGTGGCGCGCGTCCCGCGTCAGAGGTTGGTCATGTCGACCGGAATGAGCTGCTCGGCGCCGTCGCGCAGGATGGTGGCCTCGATCAGGCCGTAGGGGCGGTCGGCGGCGTAGTAGACGGCGCCGTCCTTGGCGTCGTTGTCGATCCCGAAGGGCGACAGGTCCGAGCGGAAGTGGTGCTTGTTGGGCATCGAGAAGCGGATCTCGTCGACCTCGTCGCGGGAGTTCAGCACCCGCACGCCCATCTCGAAGAGGGTCTGCTGGAGCGAGTACGAGTAGGTCTCGGCGAACGCCTGCAGCGCGTGCTTGCGCACTCCGCTGTACGAGCGGTCCCAGTCGGGGGCGTGCGAGTCGATGCCGTCCCAGTTGTGCCGCCACCAGGTGGAGACGGTGGTGGCGAGGATGCGGTCGTAGTCCTCCTGGAGGGTGGTGTACTTGTCCTTCAGGAAGCCGAAGAACTCGGAGTTGGTCGAGTTCAGGACGGTCAGGTCCTTGAAGCCGGAGAGCACCTGGATGCCGTGGCCGTCGTAGGTGATCTGCGCGACGCGGGTCTCCTGGCCCTTGCGGACGAAGGAGTGGGCGATCTCGTCGGAGCCGACGAAGCGGGCGCCGCCCTTGGAGGTCTCGATCCGCTCCCAGCCGTACTCCTCGACGCGGATGCGGGCCTGGTGGATCGGCTCGTTGTCGTCCACGAAGTGACGGGCGAGCTTGGCGCCGAAGTCCTCGGCGCTCTGGATCCCGTGCTCCTTGGCGAAGGCGAACACCGTGTTCTTGGTGGTGTCGGTCGGCAGGACGTTGGCGTTGGAACCGCTGCGGTGGACCTCCTCCATGTCGCCGGAGAGGGCGACGGAGACGTTCAGGTCCTTGATGTGGTGCGTGTCGCCGTCACGCGTGATCTTGACGACGCGGTTCTCGGCCTTGCCGTACTGGTTCTGTCCCAGGACGAAACGGGTCATGGTGTCGGTCAGCTCCCTCGGTAAACGGAGTAGCCGAACGGGTTGAGCAGCAGCGGAACGTGGTAGTGCTCACCGGGCACCACCGCGAAGGCGATGGTGACCTCGGGGAAGAACACCGGCCGGCCGTTCTCGCTGTCCCGGAGCGCGGGGGCGTCCTGCTGGGCCGCGGCTTGTTTCTTGGCGAAGTACGTCTCGGTCTCGAACACGAGCCGTACGTGTGTGGTCCCCTCCGGCAGTGCCGGGAGGTCCTTGCACCGCCCGTCGGCGTCGGTCGCGGAGCCGCCGAGTGTCTGCCAGTCCGCTTCCGCGCCCGAACGGGCGAAGAGCTGGACGGCGACGCCCTCGGCGGGGCGGCCGGCACTGGTGTCCAGGATGTGCGTGGACACTGAGGCGGTGGTCTCGGTGCTCATGGTTTCCTCTTCGGGCGTCTTCGAGCGGGTGCTCAGGCGTCTTCGAGCAGGCGCGCGAGCCGGATCCGGTTGATCTTCCCCAGCTCGGTGCGGACGATCTCCCGCTCCTGCTCCGGCGCGTTGCCGATCCGCTCCTTGACCGCGTCCCGCATCTGCTCGGCGGTCCTGCCGGTGGCGCAGATGAGGAACACATGGCCGAACTTCTCCTGGTAGGCCAGGTTCAGTTCGAGCATCTCCGCCTTGAGGTCCTCGCAGGCGCCGGCCATGCCGCTCTGTTCGCGGGCGGAGGTCGGGTCACCGGGCTTGGGGCGGCCGATCGGGGGGTGGCCGGCCATGGCCTGTGCGAGGTCCGCCGCCGTCAGCTCGGCCATGGCGGCGTCACTGGCGGCGTAGAGGTCCTCGGCACCGGCACAGGGACGAGCGGCGAGCAGTCGCTCGGCCCATGCCGTGGAGGCGCACGCCTCCAGGAGCTCGGAGCGGGCCGCGGCATCCGGGAGGGTGTTGAAGCGGGCGAGGCCCGACGGCGTGGAAGTCGTAGTCACGGGAGCCTCCGTGGCCGCGAACGGCCTGTGTGCTGAACGGGCTGCGGATAGCTAACGCCCTCCGAAACATCACGTCAACACTTTGTTGAAAATTCTGAGGAAACCCTGGAACACCCGCCCGCCCCGCTCCCGTTCCGGGCTGTTCAGCCTTCCTTCTCCCGGTTGAGGTAGTTGTAGACGGTGAAGCGGCTGACGCCCAGCGCGCTCGCCACGGTCTCCACCCCGTGCCGCACGGCGAAGGCGCCGCGCGCCTCCAGGACCCGTACGACCTCCTGTTTGGCCCTGCGGTCCAGGTCCGCGAGCGGCATGCCCCTGCGGCGCTCCATGGCGGCCAGGATGTGGTCGAGGGAGTCGGCGAGCTGGGGCAGGCGCACACCGACGGCGTCCACCCCGTCCCAGGCGAGCACGACGTCGTCGGGTCCGGCCTCGTCGGGCGGGAGCAGCTCGCCGCCGATCGCGTCGACCAGCGGCTTCACGGCCGCGATGAAGGGCTCCTGACCGCTCACCTATCACCCTCCCCGATCACGTTGACCTGGAGCGAGATCCGGGTGGCGCCGGCTTTCAGGCTCCTGCGCAGCAGGGCGTCCACGGCGCCGAGGACGGCGTCGGCGCCGCCCTCGGCGGTGTTGCCGAAGGGGCCGACGTCCACGGCGTCCAGTTCGGCGGCCTCGACGACCTCGCGGGCCACCACCGCGTGCGCGGGCGCCTCGTCCAGGTCGAAGGGTTCGGTCGTGAACTCCACTCTCAATCGCACGCGCTCAACCTAACGCGCAAGGCCGGTTTTCGGGCGGCCTCCGGCGGCCCGGAGTCCGCCGGCCGCCCGCCCCCTCTTGACAAGCTCCGACACCCGACGGCAATCTTCCAGTAAGCAGAAACGAACTTCCGTAATACGGAATTGCAAGAACGGAAGGGAGCGCGACCCCGATGGGATTCGCAGACCAGCGCTTCAACGTCAACCTGTCGATCCTCTTCACGGAACTCCCGCTCCTGGAGCGCCCCGCGGCCGCCGCCGCGGCCGGCTTCACCGCGGTCGAGCTGTGGTGGCCCTGGGTCGACGCCCCCACCCCCGAGCAGTCCGAGCCCGACGCCCTCAAGAAGGCGATCGAGGACGCGGGCGTCCAGCTCACCGGGCTGAACTTCTACGCCGGGCAGCTCCCGGGCCCCGACCGCGGCGCGCTGTCGGTCCCGGGCACGGAGTCGGAGAAGTTCCGTGCCAACATCGACGTGGCCATCGCCTTCGGCCAGTCGCTCGGCTGCACCACGTTCAACGCGCTCTACGGCAACCGCGTCGAGGGCGTGGACCCCGCCGAGCAGGACGCGCTCGCCCTGGAGAACCTGGTCCTGGCGGCCCGTGCCGTCGGCGCCGTCGGCGGCACGATCCTGATCGAGGCGCTGAACCGGCCCGAGTCGCCGCTGTGCCCGCTGGTGAGCGCGCCCGCCGCGATCGAGGTCGTGGACAAGGTGAACGCGGCCACCGGCCTCGGCAACGCCAAGTTCCTGATGGACCTGTACCACCTGTCGATGAACGGCGAGGACCTGCCGTCGGTGATCGAGCAGTACGCGTCGAAGACCGGCCACGTGCAGATCGCCGACAACCCCGGCCGCGGCGCCCCCGGCACCGGCTCCCTCCCCCTGGAGGAGCTGCTCGACCAGCTGAAGAAGGCCGGTTACGACGGCTGGGTCGGCCTGGAGTACAAGCCGGGCGACCGGCCGAGCGCCGAGGCCTTCGACTGGCTGCCGGCCGAGGCCCGCGCGGCCCGCTGACCTTCCGACACAGCACAGTTCTTCAGAGAGGCACCCCTGTCATGAGCACTCTTCCCAAGGTTTCGTGGATCGGCCTCGGCATCATGGGCTCCCCCATGTCCGAGAACCTGATCAAGGCGGGCTACCAGGTCACCGGCTTCACGCTGGAGCAGGAGAAGCTGGAGCGCCTCGCCGCCGCCGGCGGCACCGCGGCCGGCTCGATCGCCGAGGCCGTCCAGGACGCCGACGTGATCATCACGATGGTGCCCGCCTCCCCGCAGGTCGAGGCGATCGCCTACGGCCCGGACGGCATCCTGGAGAACGCCAGGTCCGGCGCGCTGCTGATCGACATGTCCTCGATCACCCCGCAGACCTCGATCGACCTGGCAGAGGCCGCCAAGGACAAGGGCATCCGCGTCCTGGACGCCCCCGTCTCCGGCGGTGAGGCCGGCGCCGTCGAGGCCGTACTGTCGATCATGGTCGGCGGCGAGCAGGCCGACTTCGACCAGGCCAAGCCGATCTTCGACGCCCTCGGCAAGACCATCGTGCTGTGCGGTCCGCACGGCTCGGGCCAGACCGTGAAGGCGGCCAACCAGCTGATCGTCGCCGTGAACATCCAGGCGTGCGCCGAGGCCGTGGTCTTCCTGGAGAAGTCCGGCGTGAACCTCGCCGCCGCCCTGGACGTCCTCAACGGCGGCCTGGCCGGCTCCACCGTGCTGACCCGCAAGAAGGACAACTTCCTGAACCGGGACTTCAAGCCGGGCTTCCGCATCGACCTGCACCACAAGGACATGGGCATCGTCACCGACGCCGCCCGCAACGTCGGCGCGGCCCTGCCCGTCGGCGCCGTGGTCGCCCAGCTGGTCGCCTCGCTGCGCGCCCAGGGCGACGGCGGCCTGGACCACTCGGCCCTGCTGCGGGCCGTGGAGCGCCTCTCCGGCGCCCAGGTCTGACCCGGTGCTGTGACCGGGGAAGATCCGCCGGCCACAGCACCAGCCTGCCGGTCCCACAGCTCCGGGGGACGCCGCCGCCGACACCTGTCCTGTCGCGCCCAGGCGGCGGCGTCCACCCGGTCCGCACCCGGCAGCAGTCCCGATCAGGAATTCAACAAACTGTTGACGTCCCGTTCGCCCAAACCTAGGCTCCACGAAGCGGAAACAAGTTTCCGCTGCCCCCGCATGGAAGGTCCACGATGTCGCAGCGCGTGCTCACGACAGAGTCCGGCGCCCCGGTCGCCGACAACCAGAACTCCGCCTCCGCCGGCGTCGGCGGTCCGCTCCTCCTCCAGGACCAGCACCTCCTGGAGAAGCTGGCGCGCTTCAACCGCGAGCGCATCCCGGAGCGCGTGGTGCACGCCCGCGGTTCCGGCGCCTACGGCCACTTCGAGGTGACCGACGACGTCACCGGCTTCACCCACGCCGACTTCCTGAACACGGTCGGCAAGCGCACCGAGGTGTTCGTGCGCTTCTCCACCGTGGCCGGCAACCTGGGCGCCGCGGACGCGGTGCGCGACCCGCGCGGCTTCGCGGTGAAGTTCTACACCGAGGAGGGCAACTACGACCTCGTCGGCAACAACACCCCGGTGTTCTTCATCAAGGACCCGATCAAGTTCCCCGACTTCATCCACACCCAGAAGCGCGACCCGTTCACCGGCAAGACCGAGCAGGACAACGTCTGGGACTTCTGGGCCAACTCCCCCGAGGCCACGCACCAGGTGACCTGGGTGATGGGCGACCGCGGCATCCCGGCCTCGTACCGCCACATGGACGGCTTCGGCTCCCACACCTACCAGTGGACGAACGCCAAGGGCGAGGGCTTCTTCGTCAAGTACCACTTCAAGACGGACCAGGGCATCCGCTGCCTGACCAACGAGCAGGCCGCCGAACTGGCGGGCAGCGACGCGGACTCGCACCAGACCGACCTGCTCCAGGCGATCGAGCGCGGGGTGCACCCCTCCTGGACGCTGTACGTGCAGATCATGCCGGCGGCCGAGGCGGACAACTACCGCTTCAACCCGTTCGACGTGACCAAGGTGTGGCCGCACAAGGACTACCCGCTCAAGCGCGTGGGCCGCATGGCGCTGGACCGCAACCCGGACAACGTGTTCGCCGAGGTCGAGCAGGCCGCGTTCTCCCCGAACAACTTCGTGCCGGGCATCGGTCCGTCGCCGGACAAGATGCTCCAGGGCCGCATGTTCGCCTACGCGGACGCCCACCGCTACCGCCTGGGCGTCAACCACACCCAGCTCGCGGTGAACGCCCCGAAGGCGGTGCCGGGCGGCGCGAACAACTACGGCCGCGACGGCTTCATGGCGTCCAACGCCCAGGGCCGTGACGCCAAGAACTACGAGCCGAACTCCTACGACGGCCCGGTCGAGACCGGCCGCCCGCTGTCGGCCCCGCTGGCGGTCTCCGGGCACACCGGCACCCACGAGGCCCCGCTGCACACCAAGGACGACGACTTCTTCCAGGCGGGCGAGCTGTACCGCGTCATGTCGGAGGCGGAGCGGGAGCGGCTGGTCGCCACCATCGCCGGCGGCCTCTCGCAGGTCTCCCGCAACGACGTCGTCGAGAAGAACATCGCGCACTTCCACGCCGCCGACCCCGAGTACGGCAAGCGTGTGGAGGCGGCGGTCCGCGCCCTGCGCGAGGACTGACCACGAGCCGCGTCCGGAGTCCTGACGGGGAGGTCGGGACCCGGACGCGCAACGCCCCGCGCGGGCGTCGGGCGACCCGGATGAGGGGTGGTCGCCGGACGGCCCGCGCGGTCAGGGCGAGGACCGCGGCGGCTGCGAGCCAGTGCGGTGGTGAAGGTCCCGGGACCGCCTTCTCGACCAGAGGGAAGGCCTCCCGGACCGTCGCACCCGCCGCGGTCCCAGCCCCCTGCCCCGCCCCGGCGGGGCCCCAGACCCCGTCCGGCGGCGCGAATGTCCTGTCGCGCCCAGTCTCGCGTCGTCGGACGGTCTCCACAACCGAACACCTCACCGGCCGGACGGCGCCGGATGCGGACGGTCCCGCATCCGGCGCCGTCCGGTCTCGCGCGTTCCCGCCCTGTCCGGCCTCCCCCGCGTTCCCGGGGTGCGGGCCGGCTCCGCCGGCAGGAGTCTGGGGGCATGGACCACGGTACCCAGCATCCGCACATCGTCGTGCACTCCCCCGCGCTGGACGGTTCCCGGCGGGTCACCGAGGACGACGTGACCCTCGGACTCGCCTCGCACCTGGACGACGTCGTCGAGATCCTCCGGCTGGCCGACCTGGACCGCATCGAGGTCGAGGAGAGCGACCTCATCGAGTGGCAGGGCGGCGGACCGGACGAGTGGCCCGGCATGTCGGAGCACGGAGAGACCTGAGGACGCCGGCCGCGCCCGCCGCAGCCGCCCGGCACCCACCCCGCAGCGGCCCCACACCCGCCCCCCGCGCCCCCCTGCCGCGTACCGCACAGGGCGTAGGGCGGCTACGCCATGCTCAAATCAAGCTCTGAACCGGGCCGGGACAGGCTTCGGCCCCTGGCCGGACCGGGCAGTCATCCGGCAGCGGGGGCCCGCCGGCACGGGGGCGGCGGGCCCCCGGTCCCACCGCCGGCGCCCGATGACCGGCCGTCAGTCCGGCCGTCAGTCCGGCCGTCAGTCCGGCCGTCAGTCCGGCCGTCGGTTCTGCGGACACCCGAGACGACGACACCGCCACCACCACCGACCTCACCGACGACGGCTCGTGCGTCGACGTCACCCTCCCGGACGGCGTCGACGTCCCCGGCGTCGCGCACGTCCTGGTCGAGCCCTGCTGCAGTACGCCCGGAAGCAGTCGACGGCCCGTCCCCCCGAAGCCGGGGGGACGGGCCGTCCGTCGTGCGTCAGCCCCTCGGCGGCCGTGTCTTCGGCCGTGAGGGTGCCGTGTCTCAGGCCTTCAGGGTCCTGATGGCCGTGGGCGCGTGCTGCGGCTCGGTGGCCAGCTCCTCGAACTCCACGACGTTGCCGATGTCGTTGGTGCCCGACATGGAGATGTTGGTGACGCGCTCCAGGATCGCCTCGACGACGACCGGGACCTGGAACTCGGCGGCCAGCTTCTTGGCCTCCTCGAAGGCGGCGCCCAGCTCGTTCGGGTCGGTCACCCGGATCGCCTTGCAGCCCAGGCCCTCGGCGACCTTCACGTGGTCGACGCCGTAGACGCCGAGTTCGGGCGAGTTGATGTTCTCGAACTCCAGCTTGACCTGGAAGTCCATGTCGAACCCGCGCTGCGCCTGGCGGATCAGGCCCAGGTAGGAGTTGTTCACCAGGACGTGCACGTAGGGGATCTTGTGCTGGGCGCCGACGGCCAGTTCCTCCAGCATGAACTGGAAGTCGTAGTCACCGGACAGGGCGACGACCGGGGACTCCGGGTCGGCCTTGGCGACGCCGAGGGCGGCCGGGACGGTCCAGCCGAGCGGGCCGGCCTGGCCGCAGTTGATCCAGTGCCGCGGCCGGTAGACGTGCAGCATCTGCGCGCCGGCGATCTGGGAGAGGCCGATGGTGGAGACGTAGCGCGTCTCCGGGCCGAAGGCCTTGTTCATCTCCTCGTACACGCGCTGCGGCTTGATCGGGATGTCGTCGAAGTGCGTACGGCGCTGGAGCGTGGCCTTCTTCTCCTGCGCGGCGGCGGACCAGGCGGAGCGGTCGGGCAGCCTGCCCGCCGCCTTCAGCTCCTTGGCCACCTCGACGAACAGTTCCAGCGCGGCCTTGGCGTCGGAGGCGATGCCGTAGTCGGGGGCGAAGATCTTGCCGATCTGGGTGGGCTCGACGTCGACGTGGACGAACTTGCGGCCGGCCGTGTAGACGTCCAGCTTGCCGGTGTGGCGGTTGGCCCAGCGGTTGCCGATGCCGAGGACGAAGTCGGACTCCAGGAAGGTCGCGTTGCCGTAGCGGTGCGAGGTCTGCAGGCCGACCATGCCGGCGTTCAGCTCGTGGTCGTCGGGCAGGATGCCCCAGCCCATCAGGGTCGGCACGACAGGGGTGCCGGTCAGCTCGGCGAACTCGACCAGCAGGTCGGCGGCGTCGGCGTTGATGACGCCGCCGCCGGCCACGATCAGCGGCCGCTCGGAGGCGTTGAGCAGCGTGATCGCCTTCTCGACCTGGGCGCGGGTGGCGGCCGGCTTGTAGACCGGCAGCGGCTCGTAGGTCTCCGGGTCGAACTCGATCTCCGTCATCTGGACGTCGATCGGCAGGTCGATCAGGACCGGGCCGGGGCGGCCGGAGCGCATCAGGTGGAAGGCCTGCTGGAAGACGCCGGGGACCTGCGCGGCCTCCAGGACGGTGACCGCCATCTTGGTCACCGGCTTGGCGATGGAGGCGATGTCGACGGCCTGGAAGTCCTCCTTGTGGATCACGGCGGTCGGGGCCTGGCCCGTGATGCACAGGATCGGGATGGAGTCGCCGATGGCCGAGTACAGGCCGGTGATCATGTCGGTGCCGGCCGGCCCCGAGGTGCCGATGCAGACGCCGATGTTGCCCGGGTGCGTGCGCGTGTAGCCCTCGGCCATGTGCGAGGCGCCCTCGACGTGGCGGGCGAGGGTGTGGCTGATGCCTCCGGAGGCCTTGAGCGCCGCGTAGAAGGGGTTGATCGCCGCGCCCGGCACACCGAACGCGTCGGTGACGCCCTCGCGCTTGAGGATCTCAACTGCCGCGCGGGCAGCGGTCATACGAGCCATCGAGTACTCCTGCTTCGGCTGTCTTCTGCTGTCTCGGCTGCCGGATTCGCACTCCGTCGCGCCCCGCGGTGAGCTTCTTCCGTACTTCCGTATAGCGGAAAGTAGTTTCTACGATCTGGAAGCAATGTAAGGCGGTGCTCGGAGGCCGTCAAGGGAGTCGGGCGGGGAAGGCCGCCGGAGGGCATGCGTGAGCGCCCGCCGGACGCATGCCCGGCGGGTCGAACAGAGGGAGTCGATGGAGGTGAGCCGACGGGGGCTAGGTTGCCGACAGGGGCGAGACCGCCGTCGGAGGCGAGACCGCCGACAGGGGCGAGACCGCCGTCGGGCGTGGGACCGCGTCGTGCGGCCGGCCGTGGCGGCTACGCCCGGACGGGGCCGGACGGGGCCGTCCGGGCTGCCCCGGTACGGCGGCGGCCGGGACGGGCGGTCCGTCCCGGCCGGCGGGAGCGGCGCCCCGCGTCCACTCATCCGTGACGCGGGTTCTCCGGAGGCGCTGCCGCGGTGCGGGCGCCGGTCACGGCGACGGCACCGCCGTGGCTTCGGCGCAGTTCGACCTTGCGCACCTTGCCGGACACGGTCATCGGGAAGGAGTCCAGGACGGACAGCCGGCTGGGCACCTTGTAGTGGGCCAGCCGGCCCTCACAGAAGGCGCGGATCTCCTCCAGCGTGGGCGGGTCGGCCGCGTCGAGCGGGATCACGCAGGCCAGCACTTCCTCGCCGTACCGCGCGTGCGGCACCCCGACGACCTGGACGTCGCGGATCTTCGGGTGGCCGTAGAGGAACTCCTCGATCTCGCGCGGGTAGATGTTCTCGCCGCCCCGGATGATCATGTCCTTGATGCGGCCGACGATCTCCACGTAGCCGTCCTCGCGCAGCACGGCGAGGTCGCCGGTGTGCATCCAGCGGCCCGCGTCGACGGCCTCGGCGGTGCGCTCGGGTTCCTCCCAGTAGCCGAGCATCACGCTGTAGCCGCGGGTGCACAGCTCGCCCGCCGTGCCGCGCGGCAGGGTGACCCCGGTGGCCGGGTCGACGACCTTGACCTCCAGGTGCGGCAGGACCCGGCCGACGGTGGCCGTGCGGTGTTCGAGGTCGTCGTCCACGCGCGTCTGCAGGGACACCGGGGAGGTCTCGGTCATGCCGTAGCAGATGGAGACCTCGGCCATGTGCATCTCGGCGACCACCCGTTTCATCACCTCCACCGGGCAGGGGGAGCCCGCCATGATGCCGGTGCGCAGGGTGGAGAGGTCGTATGCGGCGAAGCCGGGGAGGCCCAGTTCGGCGATGAACATGGTCGGGACGCCGTACAGCGAGGTACAGCGCTCCCGTCGGACGGCCTCCAGGGTGGCCTCCGGGTCGAAGGAGGGGCCCGGGATCACGACGCACGCGCCGTGCGAGGTGGCCGCGAGGTTGCCCATCACCATGCCGAAGCAGTGGTAGAAGGGCACGGGCACGCAGATGCGGTCCCGCTCGGTGTAGGCGACCGACTCCCCTACGAAGTAACCGTTGTTGAGGATGTTGTGGTGGGAGAGGGTGGCACCCTTCGGGAAGCCGGTGGTGCCCGAGGTGTACTGGATGTTGATGGGGTCGTCGCAGGACAGTCCGGCGGCGCGCAGCCGCAGTTCGTCCGCGTGGCCGGGCGCCCCGCGCGCGATCAGCGCGTCCCAGGTCGGGTCGCCGATGTAGACGGTCTCGGCCAGGGCCGGGCAGGCACCCCGCACTTGCTCGACCATCGCCCGGTAGTCGCTGCTCTTGTGCCGCGGGGTGGCGAAGAGCAGGCGGACGCCCGCCTGCTTCAGGACGTACTCGACCTCGTGGGTGCGGTAGGCCGGGTTGATGTTGACCATGATCGCGCCGACGCGGGCGGTGGCGTACTGGACCAGCATCCACTCGGCGCAGTTGACGGCCCAGATGCCCACCCGGTCGCCCTTGGCGACGCCGGTCGCGAGCAGCGCGTACGCCAGCCGGTCGACGTCGGCTGCGAACTCGGCGTAGGTCCAGCGCCGTCCGGAAGGGACGTCGACGAGCACCTCGCGGTCGGGCCAGGCGGCGACGGCGCGGTCCAGGTTCGCGCCGATGGTGTCGCCGAGCAGGGCGGTGTCGCCGGTCCCGTGGGTGTACGACAGGGCGGAGGTCACCGGAAGTCCTCCTCGCGGTACTCGTGGTCGGAGCCCTGGGCGGTGGCCTCGCGCAGTTCGATGCGGCGGATCTTGCCGGAGACCGTCTTGGGCAGGTCGCCGAACTCCAGGCGGCGCAGCCGCTTGTAGGGGGCGAGGATGCGGCGCGAGTGCTCGAAGAGCACCTCGGCGGTGCCGGGTCCCGGCTCCCAGCCCTCGGCGAGCACCACGTACGCCTTGGGCACGGCCAGGCGCAGCTCGTCCGGGGCGGGCACGACGGCCGCCTCGGCCACCGCCTCGTGCTCCAGCAGGGCGCTCTCCAGCTCGAACGGGCTGATCTTGTAGTCGGAGGCCTTGAAGACGTCGTCGGAGCGGCCGATGTACGTCAGGTAGCCGTCCGCGTCCCGGGAGGCGACGTCGCCGGTGCGGTAGTAGCCGCCGGCCATGGCCTCGGCGGTGCGGTCGGCGTCGCCGTGGTAACCGGCCATCAGGCCGACGGGGCGCGCGGAGAGGTCGAGCGCGACCTCGCCCTCGTCGGCGCCCGGCGCTCCGGAGACCGGGTCGAGCAGTTCGACGCGGAAGCCGGGGCTGGGCCGCCCCATGGAGCCCGTCTTCAGCACCTGGCCGGGGCTGTTGGAGACCTGCACGGCCGTCTCGGTCTGCCCGAACCCGTCGCGGACGGCGACGCCCCAGGACCGCCGGACCTGCTCGATGACCTCGGGGTTGAGCGGCTCGCCCGCGGCGACGACCTCGCGGGGCGGGGTGCCCAGCAGGCTCAGGTCGGCCTGGATGAGCATGCGCCACACGGTCGGCGGGGCGCAGAACGTGGTGACGCCGGCCCGGTCCATCTCGGACATCAGCCGGACGGCGTCGAAGCGCGTGTAGTTGTGGATGAAGACGGTCGCCTCGGCGTTCCACGGGGCGAACAGGTTGGACCAGGCGTGCTTGGCCCAGCCCGGCGAGGAGATGTTCAGGTGCACGTCGCCGGGTTTCAGGCCGATCCAGTACATGGTCGCCAGGTGCCCGATCGGGTACGAGGTGTGGGTGTGCTCGACCAGCTTGGGACGGGCGGTGGTACCCGAGGTGAAGTAGAGCATCAGCGGGTCGTCGGCCAGGGTGGGGCCGTCGGGGAGGAATTCCGCCGGGGCTGCGTAGACGTCCTCGTAGGGTTCCCAGCCCTCCTCGGGCACCCCGCCGACCGAGATGCGGGTGTAGGCGCCGGGCACATCGGCGAACTTGGCGGTGTCCTCGGCGCGCACGATCACGTGCTTGACCCGGCCGCGCTCCACGCGGTCGCGCAGGTCGGCGGGGCCGAGCAGCGGGGTGGCGGGGATGACGACCGCCCGCAGCTTCATCGCGGCGAGCGCCGTCTCCCACAGCTCGGCCTGGTTGCCGAGCATGACGAGGACGCGGTCCTCGGCCGCGACGCCGCGCGCCCGCAGCCAGTTCGCGGCGCGGTCGGAGCGTTCGGACAGCTCGGCGAAGGAGAGGCGGACCTCGCTGCCGTCCTCCTCGACGATGTGCAGGGCGGTGCGGTCGTTGCCGTCGGCGATGACGTCGAACCAGTCCAGTGCCCAGTTGAAGTGCTCGGGGCGGGGCCACTGGAAGCCGGCGTAGGCCGTGGTGTAGTCCTCACGGTGTTCCAGCAGGAAGTCCCGTGCTCCGCGGAAGGTCTCCGTCGCCGTCGTCATCTGTCCTCCATGTGCGGTCCAGCATCCGGACCATTGCCGTGCGGCTCGGCTCCATCGTGTAATCCGTGATGCAGGTCTCACCACCCCCGAACGGGGGTGTGGTGGGCGCGGGAGGCGCGACGAAGGGGTGAGCGGGTGACGGCGGACGCGGCCGGGGCGGCGGAGATCCGGGGTGCGCTGGTGCGGCTGCGGCGTGCGACGGGACTTCCGGTCGCCTTCGGCGGGCTGGTCGAGCCCGGCCGGCCGCGGGTGCGGATCAGTGAGCTGACCGGTACGGCGACGCTCGCGCTCAGCGCGCTGGCGGTGACGTCCGGCTACGGGCTCGGCGGCCGGGCGGTGGCGCGGGCCCACCCGTGCGCGGTCACCGACTACTCGCTGTCCCGGCAGATCAGCCACGAGTACGACGCGGCGGTGGCCGCGGAGGGACTGCGCTCGGTCCTCGCGGTGCCGGTGGTGGTACGGCGCCGGGTGCGGGGCGTGCTGTACGGCGCCCTGCGCACGGCCCAGCCGCTCGGCGACCGCACGCTGAGCGCGGCGGTCGGCGCGGCCCGGGACGTGGAGCAGGCGCTGCTGGTGCGGGAGGAGGCCCGCGAGCTGCTGGCCGCCGCCGCGTCAGAGGAGCCGGAGGGCGCGCGGTCCGGCCCGGCCTGGGAACAGGTGCGCGAGGCGCACGCGGCGCTGCGCGCCCTGGCCCCCCGGATCACCGACCCGGCCCTGCGCGCGGAGCTGCTCCAGGCCTGCGGCCTGCTGACCGTCGCGGCCGTCCCGGAGCCCGGCGTGCGCCTGGCCCCCCGCGAGGTGGACGTGCTCGCCTGCGTGGCGGCGGGGGCCACGAACGCGACCGCCGCCGCCCGGCTGGGCCTCGGGCCCGAGACGGTCAAGGGCTACCTCCGCTCGGCCATGCGCAAACTGGGCGCCCACACCCGCGGCGAGGCGGTCGCGGCGGCCCGCAGGGCGGGGGTGCTGCCGTAGCCGGCCGGGAGCGCCGGCGCACGGGGCCGCCGCTCGGCGGAGGGCTTGTGCGGGTGCGGCCCGGACGCCGTCGTCAAGGCGGGTCGCCCGGTGGTGGGAGTACCGTCGGCCGGGTGCTCGGGGTACCGTCGGAGGGCTGTGCGTGCGGGGCGTCTATTCGATCGGCGCGGCTTTGAATTCCGGCATGCACGGCTGCTGTTATTTCCCTCACGACGCCGGCACACCGGAATTCAGGGGCACGTTGCCTAGAATTTGGCCCGGACACGACACACGAGGGGAGCGGTGACCGTGCTACGGGACTTCAAGGGCCCTGCGGGCTGCCGCTCCGAGCTGGTCATCGGCCGGGAGGAGCCGTCCGCGGCGGCGCGTGAGCAGCTCGGCCGAGGTGGCAGTGTGCTGCTGCACGGGCCGGCCGGAATAGGAAAGTCGACCGTGCTGCGGGCATTGGCGGCGGAATACGCTCCGGCGGCCCGCACCGTGTTGCGCTGTTCCGCCACCGAGTCCGAATCGCATCTGCCGTTCCTGGCCCTCGCCGACCTCTTCGGTCTGGTCCTTCAGGAGGTGGCCGGCGAACTGCCCGCCGCCCAGCGCACCGCCCTGGAATCGGCGCTCACCGGACGCGGCGAGTCCACCCTCCAGCGCGACGGCCTCGCCCTGCGCCTGGCCGTCCTCTCCACGCTGCGCGCGCTCGCCGCCCGCGGGCCGGTCCTGATCGTCGCCGACGACCTCCAGTGGCTGGACCCGGCCAGCGCGGAACTGCTCGGCTTCGCCGCCCGCCGGCTGGGTGGCACCCCCGTGCGGATGCTGTGCGCCGTGCGCACCGAGGACGAGGACTACGGCCGTCATCTGCGCTCCCCCGCTCTCGGCTTCACTCGAGCGGGGGGACCCCCATGCCCGCCCGACACCCTCTCGGTGCGCCTCGGGCCGCTGACCCGCGCCCAGGTCTCGGCGCTGCTCGACCACCGCGGCTACACCGGTCTGCCGCGCTCCACGGTCCGCGAGATCCACCGCACCAGCGGCGGCAACCCGCTGTTCGCGCTGGAGCTCGGCCGGGCGCTGGCCGAGAGCCCCGCCCGGCCCCGGCCGGGCGAGCCGCTGCCCGTGCCGACGTCGCTGCGCGCCCTGGTGCTCAGCCGCCTGGAGATGCTGTCCGAGGAGGCCCGCCGCACCCTCCTGGTGGCCAGCGCCGGTGCCCGTCCCACCCCCGCGCTGCTGCACGCGGCCGGCCGGGAGAACGCCGAGGCCGAGTGCGCCCAGGCGGCGGGCCTCGGGCTGCTGGCGACCGAACCGGAGGGCCCCGCCGTACGGTTCGCGCACCCGCTCATCTCAGCCGCGCTGTACGCCGAGGCGCCCGCCCGGGAGCGGCGCGCCGTCCACGCGGCCCTGTCCACCGCCGCCTCCGACCCCATCGAACGCGCCCGGCACCTGGCCCTGGCCACCACCGGCACCGACCCGGAGGTGGCCGCCCGGCTCGCCGGGGCCGCCGCCCTGGCCCGGGACCGGGGAGCGCCGTCGGTGGCCGCCTCGCTCGGGCTGCTCGCCGCCCGGCACACCCCGGCGGACGGCGAACCGGGCCCCGACGAGCGGCGGTTGCTGGCCGCCGAGGACGCCATCACGGCCGGCGAGGTGGACCTCGCCCGGGACATCGCCCGCGACGTGCTGACCCGGGCTGCCCTGCCCGCCCAGCGGGTGCGGGCGTGGATGGTGGTGATCGAGGCCGCCGGGCAGGCCCTCGGGGACGTGGACGCGGTCTTCCCGCAGGCGCTGGCCGACGCGGGCGACGACCCCGGCCTGCTCGCCCAGGTCCACTACCAGCTGGCCTGGCGCGGACTGGTCGTCGAGGGCGACTTCGGCGAGGCCCGCCAGGAGGCCGCGCACGCCGCCGAACTGGCCGCGCGCGGCCGGGACCGGCGTACCGAGCTGATGGCGCTGGCGTTCCGGGCCTCCACCGAGACCCTGATGGGCCACCCCGACGCGCCGACGACGATCAAGCGCGCGATGAAGGAGCCCCAGGACCCCTACGTCGCCTGCCACCACAACGGCGTCGGCGCGGCCCGTTACCGCTGGCTGCTGATGAGCGACCAGCTCGTCGAGGCACGCGCGACCATCACCGCGCTGCTGCGCGAGGTGCGGCGGCGCGGCATGGTCGAGAGCGAGGTGCACTACCTGCGGCTGCTCGCCGAGACCGAACTGCGCGCCGGGCACTGCGGGCGGGCCCTGGACCTGGCCCGCGAGAGCCTGCGGCTGGCCCGGGACACCGGCATCGGCGAGGGCGCCTCGGCCATGCTGGCCTGCTTCGCGGAGGCCTCCGGCGGGGACACCGAACGGGCGCTGGCGCTGGCCCGCGAGGCGGTCCGGCTCGCCGAGGAGGACGGCGACCAGATGTACCTCTCGCGGGCCCTGGCCGCCCTCGGGTACGCGCAGTTCGTCTCCGGGGACGCGCAGGCCACCGTGGGGACGCTGCGCCGGGTGCGGGAGCTGGAGCTGGGCCTCGGCATCACGGACCCGGCGCGCGGCCGCTGGCACGGCGACCTGGCGGAGGCGCTGGTGCTCGTCGGCGAGCCGGGTGAGGCGCAGCAGGTCATCGACACGGCCCGCGAGCACGCGCTGCGGCTGGGCCGCGAGAGTGTGCTGGCCGTCCTGGACCGGTCCGAGGCGCTGGTGCGGGCGGCCCACGACGACACGGAGGCCGCCGTCGCCCGGCTGACGTCCGCGCAGGACCGGCTGGCGAAGCTCGGCAACGGCCTGGAGGAGGCGCGGGCCGCCTTCGCGCTGGCCCGGCTGCGCACCCGGCGCCCCGGCCCGACGTCGTACGACGAGGCGGCCCGGCTCTTCAGGCGGTGCAGGGCGCTGCCGTGGCTGCGCCGCGTGGACGCCGCCGCCGTCGCCCGTCCGGCCCAGCCGGAGCCGGAGGTGGTCCCGGCGGCGCTGGACGGGCTGGCGGCGATGGAGCGTCAGGTCGCCGCGCTCGTCATGGAGGGCGCCACCAACCGGGAGATCGCCGGGCGGCTGTTCGTCAGCGTCAAGACGGTGGAGGCGACGCTGACCCGGGTCTACCGCAAGCTGGGGATCCGCTCGCGCGTCGACATCGTCCGATTGGCGGCCGGCCGGCGCGCGAAGTGAGCGCGGCCCGGGTTGACTGACCGGGTGGATCTCAGTGCGGGTGGCTGCCGTGGCCAGTGCGTCGCGTACCGACCGGGGACGACCGCCCCGGTCGCCACCGCCCGGCCCCGCCACGGCGTTTCCCCGGCCGCGGCACCGGAGGGCACCGAGGGTTTTCCCTGTGCGAGTGCGCTAGGGGGTTCCCTCATTGGGGGCGGGCGGGGTGGGTCCTAGCGTGAGGGACGTGCCGCTCGCCCGGGCACGTGGGAGTCCGAGCACCGGGTCCCGTACCGCCCCGCTCAGCTTCCTGCCCGCGCGATCCCCCACCGGCCAGCCCACGAGGAGACGCATGTTCGGCCTCACCCGCGCCAGATTCGGCAGACGCGGACGGACCGCCGCCGCACTGTCGGCCGGCGCCGCGACCGCGCTGCTCACCGCGCCCTGCGCGGCAGCCGCCGCCGAACCCGGCGCCGGCGTACCGGAGTCCGTGGTCGGCGGTACCCCGACCACGACGAACGCGTACCCCTTCGTCGTCCAGCTCACGGACGCCGACGGCAAGCAGTTCTGCGGCGGTACGCTCGTGGCGGCCGGCAAGGTGGTCACCGCGGCGCACTGCGTGTCCGGGGAGAGCGCGGACGGCGTGCGGGCGGTCGGGGGCCGCACCTACCTCGACGGCACCGACGGCACGGTCAGCAAGGTCAGCGGCATCTGGATCGCCCCGGACTACTCGGACGCCGCGAGCGGCGACGACGTGGCCGTCCTGACGCTGGCGACCGCCATGCCGTACGCCCCGGCGAAGTACGTCTCCCACGCCGACACCGGTGTGTACAAGGCCGGGACCGCCGCCCGCGTCCTCGGCTGGGGCACCACCGCCGAGAGCGGCAGCCCGTCCGACCAGTTGCGGACCGCGACCGTGCCGGTGGTGTCCGACACCGGCTGCGCGAGCGCCTACGGCTCCGACTTCGTCGCGAGCGACATGATCTGCGCCGGATACCCGTCCGGCGGCACAGACACCTGCCAGGGCGACAGCGGCGGTCCCCTGCTAGTCGGGGGCGTCCTGGCAGGGATCACTTCCTGGGGGGACGGCTGCGCGCAAGCGGGCCGTCCGGGTGTGTACACGAGGCTGACCACCTTCTCCGACCTGGTCACGGCACAGGTCGGCTCCTGAGGTCCGCCGGGGAACCCCCGGGCACGTGCCAGGGGGCGTTGCGAGCCACCACGAGCGGCCCGCAACGCCCCCTCTCCATCCGGCGCGCCGCAGCGCTACTTGTCGGCGGTGAGGCGGCCGGCCGCGCCCCAGCTGTCGGCGGGCACCTCGTGGATCCACACCTGCACGGTCTCGGCCGGGATGTGGTACGCGTCGACGAAGGCGTCGGTGACGCGCTTGACCAGGTCGCGCTTCAGTTCGGTGTCGCGCGGACCCTGCTGGACGGTGACGATCGGCATGGCTGACTCCCTTGTTCCCGGCGGCGTTTCGCGGTCCTCACCGCGCGCCGCTGTGCTGGATCCAGTCCACCGCCTCGGGCTCCGGTGACCAAGGGCCGGCCCGCGACCGCGGCGATCAGTTCCCGTGATCGCCGCAGGCCGCCAGCAGGGCGTCGAGGTACGGGGCGGAGCCGGCGGCCCGGACGGCCAGCCCGGTGGGCAGCGCCAGGCCCGGGGAGCGGAAGGGCACGAAGGCCACCCGGGGGCTGTGCAGCACGCGCGCGTGGGAGGCGTACACGACGGTCCACAGCGGCCGGGTGCCGATGGTGGCGAGAATGTCCTGGAGCGATCCGCCCGCGGGGCCCGTCGGCGGCTCGAACCCGGCGGCGTGGCAGGCTCCGACGACCAGGTCGACGAGGGCCGGGTTGTTGCGGCGCTCGGTGAGGGACAGCGGCAGGCCGGCCAGCTCGGCGAGGTCGATGGCGTCCCGCGCGGCCAGCGGGTGGGCGGCGGGGAGCGCGGCCACCAGGGGGTCCGGCCACAGGGGCAGCACCCGCAGGCCGGGCACGGGATCGGCGGCGCGCACGAAGGCCGCGTCCAGAGAGCCCCGCGCGACCCCGGCGAGCCGGTCGGCGACGGGCAGCGAGACCAGTTCGACGGGGACGCCGGGCGCGTGTTCGGCGAACGCGGCGAGCACCCGGTCCAGATGGGCGCCGAGTCCCGTGCTGGTGCCGACGCGCAGGCCCGCGGGCGGGGCGACGGCCGCCCGGGCCCGGTCCGCCGCCGCGAGCACCGCGCGCGCCTCGGGCAGCAGCCGCTCCCCCGCCGCCGTCAGCCGCACCCGGCGCGGTGACCGGTCGAACAGCGCGCCGCCCAGGTCCCGTTCCAGCCGCTGGATCTGCTGGCTGACCGCCGACTGCACGATGTGCAGCCGCTCCGCGGCCCGGCCGAAGTGCAACTCCTCGGCGACGGTGACGAAGTAGGCGAGCTGGCGCAGTTCCATGGAGCAGACTCTAGGGTGCGTGACCGCGTCGGGCCCGCGGGGCCGGACGACTCCGTCCGCGGTACCGGGGTGCCGACAGCCTCCGGCGCGGGTGACGGCTCTGAGCCGGACGTCGTACGGCGTTTCGGGGTGCGGCGCGCCCGGCGTCCGCTGCGCCTCCTCGGTCACCTCCCGCCGCCGGGCCCGGCTGTCCGCGTCGGGCGCCGCGGTCAGTCGGCCCTCACGTCCACGGCCGACTCGGCGAACACCGAGACCACCGCGTCCGTGTACGCGCTCCCCAGTGCCTCGCGCGAGACGGCGGCGTCGTGCCACAGCACGCCGAGGGGGCGGTCGCTGTCCCTGCGCATGGACCGCAGGCAGTCGTGCAGCGCGTCCAGGTTGGACCCGAAGTAGCCGCCCGGCCCGTTCACCGCTTCCCCGAGGGCGCAGTAGAAGGAGTCCCTGGTGGTGACGGTGGAGCCGTCGATCACGGCTGTTTCGGCGGTTCCGTACCGGGTCGCGCGCCGGCCGGCGGTGAACCACGCGGTCTGCACCACGTGCAGCCAGCTCTCGTGCGCCACGGACGGGTAGCGGGTCCACTCGCCGGGCTCGGCCGGACCGCCGTCGGCCCACCTCGGCCAGATCCGCCCCGCCTCGGGGTACTCACAGGTGTGGCCGTGGAAGGTCCAGTCGGCGTCGGGCCGCTCGCCCGCGCCTGCGGACGGATCGGGCGCCGCGGCCGACGCCCGGCCGATGTGGTACGCGCCGACCGTGCCGCCGTCACGGCCGACCACTTCCAGTCGCGCGTTCTCGGTCCTGCGCCGCGCCGGGTCGCACCGGTGCGTCCGCAGGAAGGTGACCGCCGGCGGCGGCTCCTCCTCGGGGTCCACGAAGAATCCCCGGATGTCCTCCGCGGCGACGAGCACGTGCCGCGACTCGGCGTCGACGAGCCGGTACAGGACGCCTTGCGGCGGGGTGGAGCTCATGTGCGTGAAACCGATCCGTCCAGGAGAGCCGACCTGTCGCGGGCCGTACGGCGCCCCCCGCGTGCCGAAGCCGGGCGGACGGGGGCCGATACGACCGATCCCGAGCCTACCCGGCTTCGACCAGCGGGCTTTCAGCCCCCGTCGCTCACTTCTTGGTCCACCCCCAGTCGGGGAAGTGCGGGGCGGTGAACCGCTGGATCTTCTTGTAGTGGGTCGAGGTCCACCCGATGATCTCGGTTCCGTTGGGGAGCGTCTTCACCAGGATGCGCTCGTTGTCCCCCGCACCCGGGACCCGGTACTCCTTGGCACCCGCCCACTTCGGCCACTCATGCCCGAGGTAGGTGTCGTGCGAGACCAGTTCGCCCCGCTTGTAGGCGTCGTAGGCGTCCGCGATCTCGTTGCTCATGCCCTTGGGCAGTTTGTCCGACAGACGGCCGTTGGGGCACCGGTTGTTGTGGACGAGGACCGGCGTGCTGCCCGCCAGCACGTAGTAGGTGTGCAGGCCGGCGACCGTCAGGTTGTGGACGCGCTGGTCCTCCTCGACGTGCGTCCGCGCCGCGGTGACCGGGGCGGACGCACCGGCCGGCGTGGTCAGCGGCATGCCCGGCCGCAGATCGCCCGCGTCGCGCCAGGTCCGGTCGGCGCCGCCCACCCAGAACGGGTGTCCGGCGGTGGCGGTCAGCGAACCGGTCCGGCCCGTGCCCGGTGCCGCGACGCCGATGTCGACCAGCTTCTTGCTGCCCTGGCCGACGATGAGGGCCTGGACGGGTTCGTCCAGGGTGCGCCCGGTCAGCGGGTCGGTGGCCACCACGCGGTCGCCTACGCGGACGTCCTCGATGGGCTTGGTCCGGCGGCCGGCCATCAGGACGCGGGTGCCCGGCACGAAGCTGTTCTTCGCGCACGGGACCTTCTTGAGCAGCTTGAGCTTCAGGGCGCTCAGGGCGAGGTCCTTGAGGCACGAGGAGTCGAACTTGTCGAAGCACTTCTCGATCTCGTCCAGGCCCACGTACCAGGAGATCAGACGGTCCAGATAGGTGCTGGTGATGCAGCTCATGCCACCGGCACCGTCGCCGGCGCAGACCAGCTGCGTGTCGCCCGGCTTGATGTCGCCGTTGAACGCGTGCTCCCGACGGAACTCGAACATCCGCTTTTCGAGGGTCTTCCTCATCTCCGCGTCCGAGAGCGGCTTGCTCGGGTCCTTGGACTCCTCCTGGACCTGCGCCTTCAGCTCCGCCACGAGCTTGTCCGCGGCGATCTTCATCGCCTCCGACGAGGCCTTGGCCGCCGCGGCGGCGTCCTTGCCCGCGGCTTCCGCCGAGACCCCGGCCTGATAGGCGGAGATGCTCGCCTGGTAGGCGTAGCCACCGGCGACGGTCGCGGAGTGCTCCGCCTGCTGGGCGGAGTGGGCGGCCGACTGGGCGTCCTTCTGGGCCGAGGCCGCCGCGTTCCTGGCGGTCTTCGCGGACTCGGCGGCGCGGGAGGCGGAGGCCGCCGCGTCGTCGGCCGACTTGTCGGCCTGCTTCGCGTAGCCGTCGGCCTGCTCGGCGGACTTCTTCGCCTTGTCGGCCCACTCCACCGCCTTGGTGGCGTCCTTGCGGGCGAGAGCGGCCACGCGCTGCGCCTCGGCGGCGTCCGCGTGGGCGAGCGCGGCCGACTTGTAGGCGGCACTCAGCAGCGTGTTGATCTCCGCGATGTGGGACGCGGCGTTGGCGTCGCGCTGCTTCGCCCGGTACAGGCCCACCTGGAGGAAGGACCGCAGCCCGGCCGGCGGCCCGGACAGCGCCGCCTGCGCGGCGGCCTGGACCTCCGGCCCACCGGTCGCCAGCGCCTCGGAGACGGCGACCCGGTCGTCGTCCTCACGCGCCTTGTACTGGCCGGTCTCCAGGAACTCCTGGAGATCGGCGGCGGTGCCGTCCAGCGCCTTGCTGCCGGCGGCCTTCACCCCCGGCCCGCCCTGGGCCATGACCTGCCCGACGGCGATCCGGTCGTCATCCTCCTTGCCCGGGTAGGCGCGGGTGCGCAGCCACTCCCGCACCTGGTCGACCGGCTTGTCCAGCACGTCCAGCGCGGCCTGCCGCTGCGCCGGCTTGTCGCTGGTCTCGGCGATGTGCGCCACGCTCGCCCGGTCGTCCTGCTCCAGGGCGATGTCCAGCCCGGTGCGCACGAACTCGGCCACGTCCGCGTCCGTGCCCACCAGCGCGGTCTCGGCCGCGTCCTCGACCCAGCTGCCGCCGTTGCCCAGCAGGTTGACCGCGGCCTGCCGGCCCTTGACGGCCGTGACCTGCGGGTCGGTGGAGGCGGCGGCGTCCTGCACGAGCTGCCGGGTCTCGGCGTCCAGTTTCTGGACCCGGCCCGCCTCCCACTCGGCCTGGGCGACCTGCGCCTCGTGCTCCTGGTTCGCCTCCTGGGCGGCGAGGACGTCCTCGTCCTGCTGCTCGGCCAGCCGCTCGGCGTCCGCCTTGCGGGCCAGGTCGGCCACGGTCGCCGCCTGGTCGGCCGCGGTCTGCGCGTCGTCGGCGGCCTTGCTGGCCTCGTTCGCCGCCTGCGTCGAGGCGTTGGCGGCGTCCACCGCCTTGCCCGCCTCGTCGGCGGCCTTGTCCGCGGCGATCGCGGCGGCCTCGGCGTGCGCGGCGGCGGCGTTGGCCGCGTCGCGCGACTGACGTGCCGCCGTCGCCGCCTGGTTGGCGTTGGCCTGCGCGGCGCCCGCCGCCCGGGTGGCCTGGTCGGCCAGCCGCTTGGCCCGCGCCGCCGCCTGCTGCGCCTCGGTGCTCTTGGAACCGGCCTCACCGGCCCACCGGCCCGCGTCGGCGGCAGCGGCGGCGGCAGCGGCCGCGTTCGCACCGGCCGACGCGGCGGCACCGGCCGCCTTCGCCGCGTTGTCGGCGGCGATGCCCGCCTGGTCGGCGGCGTCCGCCGCCTTCTTCGCACCCGAAGCGGCCTTGCGCGCGTTCTCCGCCGCCTCGCGGGCCTGCTTCGCCCGGTTGGCGTCACCGGCCGCCGCCGCGGCGGCCGAGCGCGCCGAGGACGCCGCACTGCCCGCACGGGAGGCCGCGTACGCCGCCTGCGCCGCGGCGCTGGCGGCCTCCCGGGCCGTCCGGTTCGCCGCCGCGGCCGCCGACACCGCCGTACGGGCCGCCTGCGCCGCCCGGTCCGCCGCGGCCGCCGCACGCGAAGCGGCTGCCGCCGCCTTCCCGGCGGACGACTTGGCCTCCAGCGCCTCCTGCGCGGCCACCTGCGCCGCGGCCTTGGCCGCCTGCGTGGCCGCCGCCGCCTTGGCCGCCTCCTCCTTGGCCTTGTCGGTCAGCTCCTTGGCCTGCTTCTGCGCGTGGTCGGCCAGGTCGGCCAGCTGGGAGACGGTCAGCGTCTCCTGGTCCCGGGCGGAGGCGACCTGCCATCCGTCGTCCAGGAACGCCTGTACGTCCTCCGCCGTCCCGTCCAGCGCCTGCTGCGCGACCTGCTTGACGTTCGGACCGCCCGCCGACATCAGCCGCAGGACCTGGATGCGGTTGTCGTCCTCACGAGGACGGAACTGGCCCTTGTCGATGAACGCCTGCCAGTCGTCGGCCGAACCGTCCAGCGCCGTGGCCGCCGCGGCCTTCACCCCCGGACCGCCGTACGCCATGATCTGCGCGACCTGCACCCGCAGGTCCTCGTCGTAGGGCGCCTGGAAGCCCGAGTTCAAGAACTCCGTCAGCTGGTCCGCACCGCCGCTCAGCGCGGTGTCGGCCGCCGCCCGTACTCCGGGACCGCCGATGGCCATCACCTGGGCGACCTGGACCCGCAGGTCCTCTTCCCAGATGACCGGCAGGTCCTTCGTCATGAAGGTCTGGACATCCTCGTCCGACCCCGTCAGGGCGGCCTCGGCCGCCTTGCGCACGCCGGGGCCACCGTAGCGCCACGCCTCGAAGACGTCCGCCCTGTTGTAGTCCGGCACGTCGTCGGCCGCCGCCGCCGGGTGTATGTGCACACCCAGCAGCAGTGCCAGGGCCATCAGCGTGGCCGCCAGACCACGCCGGACCCGCACGACCCCGAATCGGGTTGCCAATGCCTCTTCTCCTTATCGATACCTGGGGGCCGAACGGTCCGAAGGGCAGGGCCGCCCGCGGACGGCCGGTCGCAGACGTGACCGGCCGCCGGCCGTCGCCGCCGGCCGTCCGGTCGTGCCCGCGGGGCGCGCACACGGTGCCGGGGAGAGGGTGGGCAGGGCAGCGGTCCGGCGAACGCACGGCCCGATGGGCCGTACGCCGTCAGTGGGCGGCGAAGCCTTCTAGAGGGGGTCGGTCACCCCTGCGGACCGTCGGTCGTCCTCGTGCGAACGGACGGAGCGCCCGGCGCCGTCAGGGACGGCGGCCGTCATGCGGTACGCCCGGGCCTGCCGCGCCGTTCCATGTCCGTACTCCCCCCATGGATGGAACTCCGCCCGTCCGTTTCGACGGCGTGTGACAAGTGCACGCCATTACCGGGACTTTAGCATCGGCACATCCGACTCACAGCGAACGTCACCTGGCCGGACAACCCCCGTCGGTCGCCGACGAGTTCGCCGTCCAGCCCGTCCAGCGCCTCACGCGCACCGTGACCACCGCCCCGTCCGGAGGGTGGTCGGCGTACTGCGGGTACCTGCTTTGCAGCAGCGCCAGGGCCTCCTGCCGCTCCCGCCGCGACCCGGGGGCCGACGGCTCGTCCGGTGCGCCGGGCGGCAGGATCCGGGCGACGCCGTCCGCACGGACCCACCACAGCCGTGCCCAGTCCTCGTCGTAGGCGTCGGCGAGGAGGGAGACGAAGGGGTGGGCGGCGATGTTGCGCAGCCGCTTCAGGCGGGTGGTGGTCTTCGGCTTGTGGTCGACGGCCGTCACGACGGTGTGCCCGTCCGGGACGGCGAACACCACGGGCACCAGGTGCGGGCGGCCCGCCGGGTCCACGGTGGCCAGCCGGGCCACGCGCGCGGCGGCGAAGCGGCGCCGGGCCTCCGGCGGTTCCATCCGCGGCACGTGGGTGCCTCCTTCCCCGGTGCGTGAGCGCGTCCGCGGGCCGGGTACCCCCTTGGCACCGTGCCGGACCCACAATGGGCGGCGGGGTGACGGCAGGACCTGGGGGACGACGACGAAGGGAGACGCATGCCGGGGCTCGCGGTTCCGCTGTGGGACGTGGCCAATGGACAGGGGCTGCGCCAGCTCGCCGAGCTGGGCCTTGCGCTGCTGCTGTCGAGTCTGATCGGCTGGGAGCGGGAGGCGCACCAGAAGAGCGCCGGTCTGCGCACCCACACCCTGGTCGGCGTCGCCAGCGCGCTGATGATGGAGGTGTCGCAGCACGGGTTCACCAACGTGCTGGGCCTGGACCACGTGTCCTTCGACCCGTCCCGGGTGGCCGCCCAGATCGTCTCCGGCATCGGCTTCATCGGCGGCGGCCTGATCTTCGTACGGCGGGACGCGGTGCGCGGGCTGACCACCGCCGCCACCGTCTGGCTGACCTGTGCCGTCGGCATGGCCTGCGGGGGCGGCCTGCCGATCCTGGCGCTGGCCACGACGGTGCTGCACTTCCTCGTCGTACGCGGCTATCCCCGGCTCTCGCGCCGGCTCATCCGGGGCGCGGTGCCCGGCATGGTCGAGGTGCGGCTGACGTATCTGACGGGCACGGCCCTGCTGCCGCGGCTGCTGGAGGCGTGCACCCGGCGGGGCTTTCGCATCCTGGAGGTGAAGGCCGACCGATTGCCGGGCCGCACCGACGCCGCGGCCCGCGTCCTGCTGCGCCTGGAGGGCACCGCCGACGCCGGGCGGCTGGCGTCGGAGCTGTTCCACGACGAGGGGGTCGTCGACGTCGAGCTGAACCTCGGTACGGACGACGAGGAGCAGGACGTGTAGGACGGCGTGGCGGCCAGGCGCCGCGGGCGGCGCGCTCACCCGGTCGGGCCGGCGCCGTGCATGGCGCCGGACCGGGCGGGCACCCGGGGTGCACTGTGCACCAGGAACACCACGGATCACGCGTGCTGCTCACCGGCTGGTTCAGTTTCCCGGACGGGGAGGCGACCGCCGGGGACGTCCTGGCGTTGCACCGGGTGGAGGACGTGCTGCGCCGGGCGGGCCTCGCCTACGACGTCGCCTGGAGCCCGGGTTTCCGGCCGGACGCGCTGCACCTGGAGGACGTCACGGCCCGGCGGTACGGGTACCTGGTGTTCGTGTGCGGTCCGCTGCACGGGCCGCAGGTGGAGGAGTTGCACCGGCGGTTCGCGCACTGCGGGCGGATCGCGGTGGGCACCTCGGTACTCGACCCGGACAGTCCGGCCGTCACCGGCTTCCACCGCGTGCTCGCCCGGGACGCGCCGGCCGCCGGGCCCGCCCTGGACCTGGCGGCCGGCGCCCCGGCCCTGCCCGCCCGGCCGGTGGTCGGCGTGGTCCTCACGCACGGGCAGCACGAGTACGGCGCGGCGCGGCGGCACGGCGCGGTCGCCGAGGCGGTGACGTCGTGGCTGGCCGGTAAGGACTGCGCACGCCTGGAGCTGGAGACCCGCCTGGACCGGCACGACTGGCGGCTGTGCGCCACCCCCGCCCAGCTGGAGTCCGTCCTGCTGCGCCTCGACCTCGTCGTCACCGACCGGCTGCACGGGCTGGTGCTCGCGCTGCGCGCCGGCACGCCCGCGCTGGCCGTGGACCCGGTCGACGGGGGCGCGAAGGTGAGCGCCCAGGCCCGTGCCTGCGGCTGGCCCGCGCTGGTGCCGGCCGAACGCCTGGAGGGGGCCGGGGCAGGCGAGCTGGACCGGTGGTGGGGCTGGTGCCTGACGTCGGGCCGGGTGGCCGCGCGGCAGTTGCGGGACGAGTGGGCGGCGGGGCCCGGGCAGGACGGGGCGCGGGAGCTGCCGGCGGTGCTGGGGGTGCCGCACGCGGGCCGGCCCGGGGCGCGGCACGGTTAACCCGCGGGGCGCCCGGGCACCCGGAACGGGACGCGGCAGGCAGCTCGGTCCCCGTAGGAGCAATAGTGTCGACAAACAGACTTCCCGATCACGAACAGCGGATCCTGGACGAGATAGAACGCGCCCTGAACCGTGACCGCCGGCTGGCCCGGCGGCTGAGTGCCACGCGGCGCCGCCGGCGCCCCGACCCCACCCGGGTGGCGGCCTACGCGCCGCGGACCTGGACCGTCGTCATGCTGCTGGCGGTCGCCGTGGCCCTGCTGGCGGCCGGCGCCGCCACCGCCGAGCCGGGGGTGATCTGGGCGTTCGCCGCGGTGTGGCCCATGGCGCTGTTCGCCGCGCTGCGGCTGTGGTGCGGGCGGTCGCGCTCCGCCTGAGCCGCGGCGGCGAGACCCGTCCGGCGGCCGGCGCTTCGGCCACGGAGCCGGGAGATTCGTCACGGAGCCGGGAGATCCGGTCACGGAGTTGCGTCAGGGGGTGGCGCCCGGAATTTGCGTCGGAGGAGTTTCGCGCCAGGGGTTTTCGTCAGGGGTTCGTCAGGGGGTTTTCGCGGGGGCGGCGGAGGTGAGCAGGCGCAGCGCGTCGTGGGACGGGCTGCCGGGTTCGGCGGTGAGGACCATGAGACGCTGTCCCGAGCCGTCCGGGCTGTTCCAGGTGTCGCAGTCGAGGGTGAGGTCACCGGCCACGCGGTGCCGGTAGTGCTTGGTGCCGTAGGCCGCGGTGGTGACGCGGTGTTCGGCCCACCAGGTGCGGAAGTCGGCGTCGCGGGCGCAGAGTTCGCCGACGAGCCGGTCGAGTTCGGGGTCGTCCGGCCGGGCGGCGGCGCCCATGCGCAGGGCGGCGACCGCGTCGCGGGCGTCGTGCGGCCACTCGCGGTGCAGGTCCCGGACGGCCGGGTCGGTGAACAGCAGGTACACGTAGTTGCGCCGCTGCGGCGGTATCCGCGAGAAGTCGGTGAACAGGGCCGCCGCCGCCGCGTTCCAGGCCAGGACGTCCAGCCGGTCGCCGAGGACGAGGGCGGGGGTCGCGGCGAGCTGGGCGAGCAGGCGCCGCATGGCGGGCCGCACGCGCTGCGCCGGCCGCGGTCCGCGCGGCCGGGCGTCGGCCTTGCCCGCGAGCCGGTACAGGTACGTCTGCTGGTCGTCGTCCAGGCGCAGCGCGCGGGCCAGGGTGGCGAGGACGGACGGGGAGGCGGGGACGCGGCCCTGTTCGAGGCGCGTGTAGTAGTCGACGCTGATCGCGGCGATCCGGGCGACCTCCTCGCGGCGCAGCCCCGCGACCTTGCGGCGCCCGTCCGTCCCGGGCAGCCCGAACTCGTCCGGTGCCAGTTCGGCCCGGCGGGCCTTCAGGAAGGCCCCGAGGGCGCGGGGGTCAAACGCCGTGGTCATGGCTCCCATTGTCGCGCACGCGCAGTGCGGAGGGGCAGCGCGCGGGAGGCGAAGGCGCGGCCCCGCCGCTGTCGTGCACGTCAGCCCGTGTAGCGGCGGGCCTTCGAGCGGCGCTGGCTGTCCTCCAGGAGCCGGAGCCGCCGCTCCACCTCGGGCGGGAGCACGCGGCGCTCGCGCAGGATCCACGGCAGGGCGCCGGCCGCCTCGGCGAAGGCCTCCAGGGACGCGGCGTCGCGGGGGACGGTGCGCGCCAGGTGCAGGGTGCGGCGCAGGGCGGGCCGCAGGGGCCGGCGCAGCCAGGTGAACCACAGGGTGTTGCGGATGCCGTCCCGGCGGCGGCGGGTGGGGTCACGTACCGCCGACGGCTGGTGATGGATCGTCAGTTCCTCGGCGTACGTCAGCCACCAGCCGTCCGCCGCCAGGTCGGCGGCGAGCAGTTCCTCCTCGCCGCCCAGCCACAGCCGGGGGTGGAAGCCGCCCGCGCGGCGGAACGCGTCGGTGCGCAGCACGGTCGCCGCGGCCAGGAAGGAGCCCAGCGCCGGGCCGGGCAGCCACCGGGGCGCGGGCAGGGGCGAGTTGCGCAGTTCCTCGACGATCGGGTCCTCCGTCCCGTCCGGTTCGACGACGATGCGTGCGGTGACGGACCC
The DNA here is from genome assembly GCF_040641015.1 of Streptomyces sp. NPDC021356. Lineage (NCBI taxonomy): Bacteria > Bacillati > Actinomycetota > Actinomycetes > Kitasatosporales > Streptomycetaceae > Streptomyces > Streptomyces sp. NPDC021356. Next base: position 160,816 of record NZ_JBFACU010000018.1, read on the forward strand.
GAGTGCGGCGTGCCGGTCGAGCAGGTCGGCGGCGCCGGTGAGCGCGCCCGGCGCCCACCAGGAGTCGTCGTCGCAGAAGGCCACGTAGGGGGTGCGGACGCGGCGCACGGCCAGGTTGCGGCCGACGGCGCCGAGGTTGCGGCCGGGGCGCAGCAGCCGTACCCGCGGGTGGTGGCGGGCGACGGCGGCGGCGGTGCCGTCGGTGGAGCCGTTGTCGGTGACGATCACTTCGGGCCGCTCGGGGAGTTCGGCGAGCCGGTCGAGGGTGCGCAGGAGTTCGGGGCGGCGGTTGTGGGTGATGACGACGACGGTGGTGCGGGGGTCGGTCACGGGGTGCCTCCCTGGTCCGGGCGGGACGGCCGGTGGCCCGGCTCCGCGTCCAGCATCCGGGCGGCGCGTTCGACGTGGGGCGGCAGCGGGCGGCGGGCGCGCAGGGCGCCGGGCAGGCGGGCGAGGGCCTCGCCCAGGGCGCGCCGGGCGTGCGGGTCGTGGCGGGCGTCGGCGGCCAGGTCACGGGTGCGGGCGAGGGCGTGCGGCAGCGGGCGGCGCAGCCAGGCGGTGAGGAGTTCGTTGCGGCGTACGACGGCGGGGCGGTCGGTGCGGGGGGCCGGGGCCGGGTGGTGGTGCGCGACCACCTCGGGGCAGTGGGTGACGCCCCAGCCGCGGGCGGCGAGGTCGTAGGCGAGCAGGGTCTCCTCGGCGCCGAAGAAGAGCAGCGGGTGGAAACCGCCGGCGTCGAGGTAGGCGGTGCGGCGGGCGACGCCGGCGCAGGCGAGGAAGCCGAGGACCTGGGTGCCGGGCAGGTCGGTGGCGGGGCCGAGGGGCGAGTCGGCGAGCACCTTGTCGAGCGGGTCGGGTTCCTCCTCGGGGCCGACGAGGGTGCGGGCGGCGAGCAGCCCGAGCCGGGGGTGGCCGTCGAGGAGGCGGGCGGCCTCGGTGAGCGCGCCCGGCGCCCACCAGGAGTCGTCGTCGCTGAAGGCCACGTAGGGGGTGCGCAGGGCGCGGACGCCGTGGGTGCGGGCCGGGGCGCCCCGGTTGGACGGCAGGGCCAGGACGCGTACCTGGGGGAACTCGCGGGCGAGCAGGGCGCGGGTGCCGTCGGTGGAGGCGTTGTCGGCGACGACGATCTCGGGGCGTTCGGGCAGGGCGAGCAGGTGCCGCAGGGTCACGGCGAGGCTCGCGGAGCGGTTGCGGGTGGCGATGACCACGCCGACGGGGCCGTGCGTGGGTGCGTGTGCGTGTGCGTGTGCCATGGTGCCGGCCGTCCTTCGTCAGTGCGACGGCTCGGGGAGCGCGTCGAGGGCGTCCAGGGCCTCTTCGGTGCTGATCCTCAGCAGCGCGGGGTCGGGGCGGTGGCCGTGCGGGTCGCCCTCCGGGCCGTGCCACAGGGCGGTATGGCGGGGGTCGCCCCGGGGCGGACCCCAGCGGCTGGGCGGAATGGGGCCGCACAGGGTCACCGACGGGGTGGCGTGGGCCACGGCGAGGTGGGCGATGCCGGTGTCGCCGCTGAGGACGGCACGGGCGCCGGCGACCAGCGCGGAGAACCGGCCGAGGGGCAGACCGCCGCCGAACACGTCCGTGTCGGGCAGCCGGGCCCGCTCGGCGAGCGTGGCGACGAGGTCGCCCTCGTCCGGGCCGCCGGTGACGACGACCCGGTGTCCGCGGGCGCGCACCGCCTCGGCGACGCGGGCGAACCGGTCGAGCGGCCACTGGCGCGCGGGTGATCCGGCGCCGGGGTGCACGACGAGCGCGCCGGGGGCCGGGGACGGCCCGGCGGGGCGGGGCAGCCGCAGGTCGGCGGAGTCGGCCGCCACGCCGTACCAGCGCAGCAGCCGGCACCAGCGGTCCCGCTCGTGCTCGTCGGCGTACCAGGGCGGCCCCTCGATGCCGGGGGTGCGCGGGTGCGCGAACGCGAACAGCCGCCCAGGGCCGAGCGCGGCGAGCAGCCGGTGGCTGGGCGGCCCGTTGCCGTGCAGGTCGACGGCGACGTCCGGCGGCGGCCCGGTCCAGTCGAGCGCGGGCGGTACGGCCCGCCCGGGCGCGCGGGCGGGCAGCAGCCGGTCGACCGCGCCCGTCGCCTCGGCGAGGGCCCGCAGTTCCTCCGGCGCGGCGAGCACGGTCTCGTGCTGCGGAAACGCCCGCCGCAGGGCGCGCAACGCCGGCACCCCGGCCAGCAGATCACCGAGCCCGAGGGCGCGCAGGACGAGGAGGCGGGGCGTGTCCCCTCCCCCGGTTCCGCGGGAGCCGCTCACCGTGCTCCCTCCGCCGCCCTCGCCATCAGGGCGGTCGAGGAGCGGCCGTCGAGGTAGGGCAGGAGGACGGCCTGGCCGCCCCACTCCTGGAGGAGGGCCGCCTCGGGCAGGTCGGCCCCGGCGTAGTCGCCGCCCTTGACCCAGACGTCGGGGCGGAGTTCGGCGAGGAGGCGTTCGGGGGTGTTCTCGTCGAACACGGCCACGGCGTCGACGCAGGCCAGGGCGCGCAGGACGCGCAGGCGGTCGGCGAGCGGGTTGACCGGCCGGCCGTCGCCCTTGCGGCGCCGTACGGACGCGTCGGAGTTGACGCAGACGACGAGGCAGTCGCCGATCCGCCGGGCGGCCTGGAGCAGGCCGACGTGTCCCGCGTGCAGCAGGTCGAAGCAGCCGCCCGCGGCGACGACGGTGCCGCCGGTCGCGCGGACCCGGGCGACCAGGTCGCCGGGGTCGTCGCCCGGCGGCACGGCGCGCTCGTCGGGGGTGCCGAGCAGGCCGCCCGCCCCGCCGGCGCCGACGAAGGCGGTCGCCGCGGTGACGGCGCCCTCCACGGCCTCACCCACGAGCGCTCCGTCCGCGAGGAGTCCGGCCGCCGTGGCGGCGAAGCGGTCCCCGGCGCCGCACGGGTCGCCGTGGTGGGCGGCCGTGACCGGCACCAGCAGCGGGTGTTCGCCGTACGACAGGAGGGCGCCGCGGGCGCCGAGGGTGACCGCGACGGCGGCGACCCGCCAGTGCCGTACGAGAGCGGACGCCTCGTACGCGACGGCGCGCAGTTCGCCGGCGCCGGGACCGGCTCCGGCGCCGGTGTCGTCCGCGTCCTCGGCCGCCGCGCGCAGCGCCCCCGCGAAGGTGCGGGCCTCCGAGCGGGCCGGGGTGACCAGGCGCGTGCCCGGTACCGGCGGGCCGCCTCGGGGGTGCGGGTCCCAGACGACGGGGGGCCGCCTGAGCAGTTCGGGCCGCAGGGCGTCCGCGGTGCCCCGGCCGTAGTCGGAGACGAGGACGGCGGACGCGCCGGCGAGCACCGCGCGGGCCTCCTCGGTGGCGTCCCCGGCGCGGCCCGAGCCGTGGTCGAGGCGGACCACCGGCCGGCCCTGGGCCAGGACACGGGTCTTCTCCGGCACCTCGCCGCTCATCGGGAGCGGGACGAGGGTCAGCCAGGGTTCCAGCAGGCGGCGCAGCTCGCGGCCCGCCGGACCGTCGTCCAGGCCGGTGACGAGGGTGACGTCGCGGCCGTCGCGGGCGGCGAGGTACGCCGTGAGGGCGGCGCCGCCGGGCCGTACCCGCTCCGCGCAGTCGGCGACGACCGGTACGGGCGCGTCGGGCGCGAGCCGGTCCGCGTGTCCGGTGAGGTCGCGGTCCAGCAGGGCGTCGCCGACCACGACCAGGGGTGCCTTGCCCGTCATGTCACCTCCCGCCCCCTTCGAGGGCGTCCCGTTCGACGGTGTCCCGTTCGATGGCCGCGTCGAACGCGGCACAGATCATGTGCACGGCGACCAGGTGGAGTTCCTGCACGGTGGCCGTGGAGGCCCCGGCCGCGCAGAGCGCCTCGTCGCCGCCCGCGCTCAGCGGGTTGGGCGCCGGGCCGGTCAGCGCCCACACGCGCAGGCCCGCGGCGCGCCCCGCGTCGGCCGCCGACAACAGGTTGGCGCTGGCTCCGCTGGTGGACAGCAGCATGAGGACGTCGCCGGGCCGGCCGTGGGCCCGCACCTGGCGGGCGAACACCTCGTCGACGCCGTAGTCGTTGGCGATGGCGGTGGTGCTGGAGGTGTCGGCGTGCAGGGCGATCGCCGAGTACGGCGGGCGGTCGTCGCGGTAGCGGCCGACGAGTTCGGCGGTCAGGTGCTGGGCCTGGGCGGCGCTGCCGCCGTTGCCCGCGGCGAGCAGCCGTCCGCCGCCGCCGAGGACGTCGGCGAGCCGTTCGCCCCAGCGCTGGGTGATGTGCGCGGAGCCGCGGAACTGTCCGAGGGCGGCGAGGAGTTCGTCGCAGTGTCCGAGGACGGCCGGTGTTCCGACACTCATGGCGTCACCTCCGGGAACGTGGGGTCGGTGCGGGGGCGGCCGGGTCCATCACGCGACCTCCGTCTTGACCTCGTGCTCGGCGGTGACCCGCCGGTAGACCTGTTCGGCGCCGTCTGCCACGCGCCGCCACGTGAAGCGGTGCAGCACGCGTTCGCGGCCCGCCGTTCCGTAGCGGCGGCGGGTGCGGTCGCTGCCGAGCAGGTCGCGTACGGCGGCGGCGACCGCGACCGGGTCGCCCTGGGGGACGAGCCGGCCGGTGCGCCGGTCGGCGACCGAGTCGCGGTGGCCGCCCACGTCGGTGGCGACGACGGGCACGGCGCAGGCCATCGCCTCCAGCGGCACGATCCCGAACGGCTCGTACGCCGGTGTGCACAGCACCAGGTCGGCGCTGCGCATCAGCGCGGGCATGCGGGCCGGGTCGACGGCGCCGAGCAGCCGCACCCGGTCGCCGACGCCTTCCTCGGCAGCCACGCCGAGGAGCCTGCGGGCCTCGGGGTCGGTGTGCAGCAGGGCGGGTGGCGGGCCGCCCGCGACGAGGAGTTCGGTGCCGGGGATCCGGGCGAGCGCGCGGATCGCCTGGTCGTATCCCTTGCGGCGGACGAGCCGGCCGCAGGAGAGCAGCCGGTGCCGGTGCGCGCGGGCTGGGGCGGGCGCGGTGGCGGGGTCCGCGGCGGGGTGGAAGTGGGCGGAGTCGACGCCGCAGGGGACGACGGAGACCTGGCGCGGGGAGATGCCCATGGCGGCGAGTTCGTGTACCTCGTCGGAGCAGGTGGCCAGGACCCGGTCGCAGGTGCGGCCGATCTGCCGTTCGATGCCGATGCGTTCGGCCGGGCTGGTGTCCTCGCGGCCCTGGTGCCGGCGCTTGACGGTGCCCAGCGCGTGGAAGGTCTGGACGACGGGGACGCCGTGCGGGCCCGCGCCGAGCAGGGAGGCCATGCCGGACATCCAGAAGTGGGCGTGCACGACGTCGGGCCGCTCACGGCGCCAGACGTGGGCCAGGTGGGCGCCGAAGGACGGCATGTGCGCGAACAGGGCGTCCTTGGGGAGGACTTCGGGCGGCCCGGCCGGTACGTGCTCGACGACGGCGCCGCCGGGCAGCGGCACCCGGTCGGGCAGGCCGGGGTCGTCGCGCCGGGTGTGGACGGTGACGTCGTGTCCGCGGCGCGCCAACTCCTCGCTGAGGCGAGCGACGTACACGTTCTGGCCACCGGCGTCGACCCCGCCGAGCGCGGCGAGCGGGCTCGCGTGCTCGGACACCATGGCGATCCTCATCGGGTGACCTCCTTCAGCAGCCGCTCCCAGTCGTCCAGGAAGCGGGTCAGTCCGTAGCGGGCGAGCGCGGCGGTGCGCGCCGCCTCGCCGGCCGCGCGGGCGTGCTGCGGGTCGGCGACGAAGTCCCGTACGGCGTCGGTCAGGACGTCGATCCGGTTGGAGACCACTCCGGCGCCGGGCGGCACCGCCTCGGTGACCTCGGTGGTGGCGAGGGCGACCACGGGCATGCCGAGGTGCATCGCCTCCAGCAGGGACAGGCCGAGGGAGGTCCAGCGGACGGGGTGGAGGTAGAGGCGGCGCCGGGCCATCTGCGTGTGCAGGTCGCGCTGGACGAGTTCGTGGGTGCGGCACCGGTCGGGTGGCAGGCCGAGGTGGGCGGCGAGGCCGTCGGTCCGCATGCCGTAGACGTCCAGGGGGGCGGCGTGCGCGAAGGCGGGGAGCAGGTCGGTGCCGGTGGTACGGCCGCGTCGGACGGGCTCGTTGACGACGACGGCCGCGTGCGGCACCTCGCCGGTCCACAGCGGGCCGGGGTCGACGATGCCGTGTTCGAGGACCGCGGTCTCCGCGTGGCCCGCGTCCCACATCAGCCGGTTGAAGTGGGTGACGTGGACGAGCGGGATGCCGGGGGGCAGGTCGGCGACGGGGTGCCGGGTGTCGGGCACGTCGCCGTCGGGGGCGTTGTGCTCCAGGTACACCATCGGCGGGGTGCGGCCGAGCAGGCGCCTCACGAGGCCGTACTCGTGCGGGCGCTGGAGGACCACGAGGTCGATGCCGGCGTCCCGCAGCCGCTCGGGGGGCAGTTCGACGACGGAGTCCGGCCAGTCGAAGGTGCGGGCGCGGCCGAGGCCGTCGGGGCCGCGGTCGGGGGTGACGGGGACGACGTAGGTGTGCGGGCCCTGGACGAACGCGGTGGTCCAGGAGCCGTGCACGTGCCAGATGAGGATCCTCACGTCTTCATCACCTTCTCCACGGCGGCGAGCACGTCGGTGGCGGTCACCGATTCCAGGCAGGGGTGGCCCGGCACCGGGCAGGTGCGGGCGCGGCTGCCGGCGCAGGGGGCGTTCTGGTCGCCGAGCAGCACGTACGGGACGCCGTAGGGGCGCCAGCGTCCGGCGGGCACGACGGGGGCGAACAGGGAAACGACGGGGGTGCCGACGGCGGCGGCGAGGTGGGCGGGGCCGGTGTTGCCGGTGACGACCGCGCGGGCCCGGGCCAGGACGCCGGACAGTTCGGGGACCGCGGTCCGGCCCCCGAGGTCGAGGCCGTGCCGGCCGGCCACGTGCGCGGTCAGGTCCTTCTCTCCCCCGCCTCCGGTGACGACCACGCGGTGCCCGGCGGCGGTGAGTTCCCGTACGGCCTCACCGCAGCGCTCGGGGCTCCAGGCGCGGGCGGGCACGCTCGCCCCCGGGTGCAGGACGACGTAGGGCCGCGGGCCGGTGAGGTGGGCGGTCGGGGGCGGTGGCAGCACGCGCAGCCGTCCGTCGTCGGTGCGCGGGAACCCGGCGGCCCCGGCGAGGTCGAGGGCGGCCTCGGCCTCGTGGGCGTGCGGGAGGCGGCGGTGGCGTACGTCGAGCAGGGAGCCCGGGTAGTCCACGCTGTCGGCGGCGATGTGCCGTACGCCGGCCAGCCGCAGCAGCAGTGCGGTGGGCAGCGGGGACTGGTGGAAGGAGGTGAGGACGAGCGCGGTGTCGGCGTCGATGGCGTCGAGGAGCTTGTCGATCTCGGCCCGGTCGACGGGCGGCGGCTCGAACCCGGCCCAGGGCGCGTCCCACACGAGGATGTCGTCGAGTCCGGGCAGCAGGCGTGCGGCGGGTTCGCCGCGCGGCCCGCACAGCAGGGTGACCCGCTCGGCCCGCGCGGCGACGGCTCGCACGGCGGGCCCGGCGAGCAGCACGTCGCCGAAGCTGTCGAGCCGGGTGACGAGCGCCTTCATCGCTGCCACCGCCCCGGCTCCGGGCGGGCACCGGCGTCCTCGCCCGCCGGGGCGCGGCAGGGGCTGTCCTGCCCGCGGGCCGGTGGGAGCGGGCCGCCGAGCAGGCAGCGGACGGCGGTCAGCAGGTCGGGGGCCACGTGGTCGGCGGCGGCCGTCTCCTCGGGGCGGGTGACGGGGGTGGGGACGAGGATGCCGCGGGCGCCGGCGCGGCGGGCGGCCTCCATGTCGCTGCCGATGTCGCCGACGACCACGATGTCGGCGGGGGCGGCGCACAGCCGTCCGGCCGCCCAAAGGATCAGGCCCGGTTCCGGCTTGCGGCAGCGGCAGCCGTCGTCGGGGCCGTGCGGGCAGACGGCCCACGCGTCGAAGGGGCCGAGGAGCGTGTCGACGCGCTCGTTGACGCGGCGGAGGTCGGCAGCGGTGATCAGGCCGCGGGCCACGCCGGACTGGTTGGTGACGACTCCGGTCGCCACGGAGTGCTCCCGCAGCAGCCGCACCGCCTCGCGGGCGCCCGGGAGCGGGCGGACCCGGTCGGGGTCGCCGTTGTAGGGGACGTCCTCGACGAGGGTGCCGTCGCGGTCGAACAGGACGGCGCGGACCGCGTTCACGGGGCCACCTCCTGCCAGGCGGGGGCGGAGCGGTGGCGCCAGCGTCCGCCGATCCAGTGCCAGGTGGCGGCGGGCGGGATGAGGACGCTGGTGACGGCCATGGTGGTCACCTCGTCCCGGGTGCGCGGTCCGGGCGCGATCCGGGTGCGGGCGAACTCGGCGGTGCCGGCCGCCCAGCCGAACGCGGCCAGCGCGGCGAGCCGGGGGCGCCCGGCCGTGGCGAGCGCGCAGGCGGCGGCGCCCGCGGCGGTGACGGCGAGGTGGGTGCGGATGCGCCCGCGCGGGGCGACCGCCCTGTGCCACCAGTCGGGCCCGTGCAGGCGCAGCATCAGCGCGTCGTCGGCGTTGCCGCGCTGGGCGCGCAGCGACACCCAGCGGTCGGCGGGGCGCACGGGGTGGCGGGTGGTGCGGCGGCCCTGGCGGATGCGCCAGCCGGCGTCGAGGACGCGCAGCGCGAGGTCGGCGTCCTCGCGGAAGGCGCGCCGGAAGCGTTCGTCGAAGCCGGCGACCTGCTTGAGCGCCTCGGTGCGGTACGCCATGTCGGCGGTGATCCAGCGGGCCCGTGCGAGGCCCGCGGTGTTGCGCTCCCAGTCGGTGGGGCGCCGCTCGCCGGGCAGGGGCACGGCGATGACGCCCTGGACGGCCGCGGTGTCACGGCTCGCCTCGGCGAGGTCCTCGGTGAGCTGGTCGCACCAGTGCGGGCCGACCTGGACGTCGTCGTCGAGGAAGGCGACCCAGGGGGCGGTGACGGCGCGCAGTCCGGTGTTGCGGGCGGCGGCCGGGCCGCGGCCGCCGCTGGTGAGCACGGCGGTGCGGGCCCGAAGGTCGCCCAGGACGGTCAACGCGTGCTCCAGGGCGCCGGGTTCGGGGTCGGGCCGGTCGTCGACGAGGACGATCTCCTCCGGTCGCGGCCCGTGGGCCGCGGCGAGCGCGGCCAGGCAGTCGGCCAGGGTGTCCCGGGCGAGCGTGGGGACGACCACGGCGTAGGAGACGCGGGCGGCGGTGTTCATGCGTACGCCCTTGTCCTGCGCACCGCGTACGGGCCGATGGCCAGCAGGTCGACGGGGGCCGAGCCGAAGCACTCCAGCGCGTCGCGCGGGTCGTCGACCATGGGCCGGCCGGCGGTGTTGAGACTGGTGTTGACGACGACGGGCAGTCCGGTACGGCGTTCGAAGCCGCGCAGCATCCGGGCGACCAGCGGCTCGTGCCGCTCGTCGACGGTCTGGATGCGGGCGGTGCCGTCGACGTGCACCACGGCGGGGATGCGGCCCCGCCAGTCGCGGTGGACGTCGTGCACGAAGAGCATGTACGGGCTGGGGAGCGGCCCTTGGAAGAGTTCGTGGGCGCGCTCGGCGAGGACCATCGGCGCGACCGGCCGGAACTCCTCGCGGCCCTTGACCCGGTTGAGCCGTTCCAGGTTCTCGGCGCGGCCGGGGTGGGCGAGCAGGGAGCGGTGGCCGAGGGCGCGGGGGCCGTACTCGCTGCGGCCCTGGAACCAGGCGACGACGCCGTCGCGGGCCAGTTCCTCCGCGACCGCCTCGGCGATGTCCTCGGGCCGCTCGTACGGTACGCCTGCCTCTTCCAGCCAGGCCCGCAGCTCCTCGTCGCTCCAGCCGCGGCCGAGGTCGGCGCCGGGCATCGGCGCGGGGGCGCCGCCCTCGCTCGCGGCCAGGTAGAGGGCGCCGCCGAGCGCGGTGCCGGCGTCACCGGCGGCGGGCTGCACCCATACGTGCCGGTACGGGCCGCGCGCGGCGATCTTGGAGTTGGCGACGCAGTTGAGGGCGACGCCGCCGGCCAGGGCGAGGGCGTCGCCGCCCGCCTCGCGGTGCAGCCAGTGCACGAGTTCGAGCAGGACCTCCTCCAGGGCGGCCTGGCCGCTGGCCGCGAGGTCGGCGTGGTCCTGGGTCCAGGGCTCGTCCTTCGCGCGCGGCGGTGCGAGCGTGCTCCAGTCGACGCCGTGGGCGCGGAAGCCGCCGTCGCCGGTGGCGTGGACGTACTGCCGCAACTGGGGCAGGAAGCGGGGTTTGCCGTAGGAGGCGAGGGCCATGACCTTGTACTCGTCGCTGCTGCGCAGGAAGCCGAGGTGGGCGGTGAGTTCCTCGTAGAGGAGGCCGAGGGAGTCGGGCAGGGACTGCGCGGCGAGCGTGTCGAGCTTGCCGTCGTGGAAGCGGCCCGCCAGGTGGGAGGCGGCCTCGCCACGGCCGTCCAGGACGAGGACGGCGCTGTCGGGGTGCGGGGAGGCGGGTCCGGCGGAGGCGGCGTGCGCGATGTGGTGCGGCACGAACACGACCTTGGCGGGGTCCAGGCCGGGCAGTGCCTCGGCGAGGAACTCGGGGGCGCGTCGCGCGTACTCCAGGCGCAGCGGGTCCCACGGGTCGGACAGGCCCAGGTCGGCGGCGGGCCGGGCGAGGGCCGGGTCGAAGGAGTAGGTGACGGCGTCCAGCTCGTCGGGGCGCAGCCCGGCGTGTTCGAGGCACCAGCGCGCGGAGAGTTCCGGCAGTTCCCACGCGGAGAACGGCACCGGGCGCTTGCCGTGCTTGCGGCGGCTGAAGCGCTCCTCCTCGCCGGCCGCGACCGTGCGGCCGTCGACCACGAGGGCGGCGGCGGGGTCGTGGAACAGGGCGTTGATTCCAAGGATGCGCATGAGGTGGGCTCCGTCCCGTTGCGGCGGGGACCTGCGTGCGGGGGCGAGTCTGGACCTATCGGACATTCCGGGCTTCTGGGTGCCGCGCCTCAGCTGTCTCAAACACCTGAAGACAACTGGCACCGGTGAGAGGGGTTGTGGTCGCCGAGACGTCAACGAATGGTCACGCTGCGTGAACACTCCTGGCCACGACCCCGCAGCCGGGTTCAGGACCCGGCTCTCGGAGGCTTCGGGAGGCGCTCCAGCGAGCCCGACCGCCCTCAGGCCGCCACAGCCGTCGTGAACCAGCCGATCGTGCGTTCCAGCCCCTCGCTCCAGGGGACGCGCGGCTGCCAGCCCAGGCGTTCGAGGGCCAGGCGGGTGTCGGGGCGGCGGCGGCCGGGGTCGTCGACGGGGCGGTCCACGAAGTCGATGCGGGAGGCGGAGCCGGTCAGCTCCACGATCCGGCGGGCCAGCTCCAGCATGGTGATCTCGTCGCCGCCGCCGACGTTCACCGGCCCCGGCTCGGCGGAGGCGGCCAGGGCGAGGATGCCGTCGACGGTGTCGTCGACGTAGCACAGCGACCGGGTCTGGCTGCCGTCGCCCGCGACCGTGAGCGGGGCGCCGTCCAGGGCCTGCGCGATGAACGTGGGGACCGCGCGGCCGTCGCCGGTGCGCATCCGGGGGCCGTAGGTGTTGAAGATGCGCACGATGGCGGCGTCGGTGGCGTGCACGGCGCGGTGCGCGGTGACCAGGGCCTCGGCGAAGCGCTTGGACTCGTCGTAGACGCTGCGCGGGCCGACCGGGTTGACGTTGCCCCAGTAGGTCTCGCGCTGCGGGTGTTCGAGCGGGTCGCCGTAGACCTCGGAGGTGGAGGCGAGCAGGAAGCGGGCACCGTCGGCGCGGGCGCGCTCCAGGGCGTTGCGGGTGCCGGTGCTGCCGACGTCGAGGGTCTCCAGGGGCAGCCTCAGGTAGTCGGCGGGCGAGGCGGGGCAGGCGAAGTGCAGGACCAGGTCGAAGCGGCCGGGCAGGCCGCGGACGGCGCCTGGGTCGGTGGCGTCGGCGCGGACGAAGCGGAATCCGCGCCGCCGCTCCAGTTCCGCCACGTTGGCGTGGGTGCCGGTGGCCAGGTTGTCCAGGCAGACGACGCCCGTGCCGGCGTCGAGCAGCCGGGCGCACAGATGGGATCCGACGAAGCCGGCCCCGCCGGTCACCAGGGCCCGGCGCCAGTCGCGTCCGCTCACGGGGCTCTCCTCCCTCTCGCCTTCACTCACGTGTCGGCTTGAGTAACCCCGGGACGGAACGGCACACATCGCCTCGATCAGGGCCGATCGCCCGTGAATCCCGACGGACCGCAACCGATCGCACGTGCGACGATCACCTATTCGACCCCGCTATACACCGTGTACATACGCCCTATGTAAAGTCCCCCGCATGCCTTCCTTGACCAAGAAGACCAGGAAAAACGGGAGAACGGGGAGTGCCGGTACCCGGTTCCGCGCGATCGCCGCACTGGCCGCCGCCGCCGGCCTGACGGTGGCCCTGAGCGGCTGCACGAAGGTCGACGCGACCAGCCCGAGTTCCGCGCGGACGCAGGCCGCCGCGGGCGCGCCGGGCCGGTTCGGTTCGGTCGACTGCCGTCAGGCCAAGTGCATCGCGCTGACGTTCGACGCCGGGCCGAGCGAGAACTCCGCGCGGCTGCTGGACATCCTGAAGGAGAAGAAGGTGCCCGCCACCTTCTTCCTGCTCGGGGCGCGGCACATCGACAAGTACCCGGAGCTGGTCAAGCGGATGGCGGCCGAGGGCCACGAGGTGGCCAGCCACACCTGGGACCACAAGATCCTCACCAAGATATCCGAGGCCCAGATACGCGAGGAGCTGCAGCGCCCCAACGACGCGATCGAGCGGCTGATCGGGCACAAGCCGACGCTCATGCGCCCGCCGCAGGGCCGCACCAACGACACCGTGCAGCGGATCTCCAAGGAGATGGGCATGTCGGAGGTGCTGTGGAGCGTCACGGCGAAGGACTACACGACGACCGACTCCGCGCTGATCGAGAAGCGCGTCCTCGACCAGGCCTCCCGTGACGGGATCATCCTGCTGCACGACATCTACGACGGCACCGTGCCCGCCGTGCCCGGCATCATCGACGCGCTGAAGGAGCGGGGGTACGTGTTCGTCACCGTGCCGCAGCTGCTGGCACCCGGCAAGCCGGTGCCGGGCAAGGTGTACCGGCCCTAGCAGGACCACCGCCGTCCGGCCCGGCCCGCTGTGCACCAGGCGGGCCGCGTCCCGTCAGGCCCCGTCGTCCGGCGTGAGCGGGCGCCGGAAGCTCAGGCCCGGCCGGCCCTTGATCGTCACCTCGCCCTCCTCGGTGAACCCGTTGCGGGCGAGCACGGTCCTGGACGCCAGGTTGTCGCGGGTGGTGATCGCGGCGAGCGCACGCAGGCCGTACGTCCCGGCGGCCAGCCGGCACACCTCCCGCACGGCGGCCGTCGCGACACCCCGGCCCGCGGCGCGCTCCCCGATCCGGTAGCCCAGCTCGGCCGACCCGTCGGCGACGTCGACGAGGTTCACCCGGCCCAGCAGGGTGCCCTGTTCGTCCAGGACCAGGTGGAAGTGGCAGACACCGGACTCCTGTTCGGCGAGCAGGGCGCGGTGGCGTTGCGCGAACCCCGTGAAATACGCGTCCCCGCGGTCCGTGATGAAGCGCGCGAAGTAACTCCGGTTCTCCCGCTCGAAGGCGAGCACCGCCTCGGCGTGATCGGGCCGCAGCCGCTCCAGCGTCACCATGACCGCAGCATACGGCCACCCGGGTGAGACAGGAACGAACACCTGGTCATGCGGCCCGCGTTGTCTACGATCGTGACGTGGTCACCTTCAGCCTGGAACGCACGCCGCCGCTCGCCCCCGACGAGGCCTGGCGGCGGCTCACCCGGTGGCCCCGGCACGCCGGCGCGGTCCCGCTGACCCGCGTCACCGTGCTCACCCCCGCGCCCACCCGCGTGGGCACCCGCTTCGTGGCCCGCACGGGAGTGGGCCCGCTGCGCTTCGACGACCCGATGGAGGTGACCCTCTGGCGTCCGCCCGCCGACGGCGAGCCGGGCCTGTGCCGACTGGAGAAACGGGGCCGGACGGTCCTGGGCTGGGCCGAGATCGAGGTGCGGCCGGGTCCCGGTGGCCGCGCGCGAGTGCGCTGGCGGGAGGAGCTGCGGGTACGCTTCCTGCCCGCCGCCTTCGACCCGCTCCTGCACCGCACGGCGCGGGCGATGTTCGGCCGCGCCGTGAACAGGCTGCTGCGGCAGCCGTGACGGCGGGACGCGGCAGGCAGCAGGCAGCAGGCAGCAGGCAGCAGGCAGCAGGCAGCAGGCAGCAGGCAGCAGGCAGCAGGCAGCAGGCAGCAGGCAGCAGGCAGCAGAAGGTGGCAGGCAGGCGGCAGGCGAGTCCAGGGCGGTACAGGGTGGCCCTGAGAACCGGTCAGGACAGGATCTCGACGTACCCGTCGCTTCCGTGCACGCGGATCCGCTGCCCGTCCCGGATCAGCCGGGTGGCCCGCTCCACGCCCACGACGGCCGGCAGTCCGTACTCCCGGGCGATCACCGCGCCGTGCGTCATCAGACCGCCCACCTCGGTGACCAGGCCCGCGATCGCGACGAACAGCGGCGACCAGCTGGGGTCCGTGGCGGTGGTGACCAGGATGTCGCCCGCTTCGAGATCGGCCTGCGCCATGTCGAGGACGACGCGGGCCCTGCCCTCCACGGTCCCGGCGGAGACCGCCAGGCCGGTCAGGGCCCCGTCCGGTACGTCGTCGCGCCGGTACGAGCCGGTGAGGGCCTCGCCGTCGGAGGTGAGCACCCGGGGCGGTGTGAGCGCCTGGTAGGACCGGAACGCCTCCTTGCGCTGCCGGATGAGCGCGTCGTCCACGTGGTTCGAGCGTACGACCTCGTGGAGTTCGTGGAACGTGAGGTGGAAGATGTCCTCCTTCTCGCGCAGCACGCCGGCCCCGACGAGGCGATCGGCCTCCTTCAGCAGGGCCTGCTTGTAGAGGAAGTAGCGGCTGACGATGCCGTACTTCGGGTACTCCCGGTACCCGATGAAGGTCCTGACCCGGTCGATCATCCGCTTGGTCTCGTCGGCCTTGCGGTCCCCGTCCGGCAGGGCCCGCAAGCGGGACAGCACGTCCTGTTCCATCTGCCGCGCCCTGTGCCGCCCTTGCTCGAAGCGCCGCTCGGCGGCGCCCGGCCCGAAGTTCCTGACGTTGTCGAGGATCACGGGCACGAGCGCGGTGGGCCGCTCGCGCCAGCGCGGCCGGGTGATGTCGATCTCGCCGACGCAGCGCATGCCGTACCGGTCGAGGTAGGCCTCGATGGCGTCGCGTGCTTCGCTCCCGCCCGGGAGCTTCGCCAGCTCCTCCAGGAAGCCCTCGTCCTCGACGCCCTCCAGGTACGCCACCACCTGTGGCCACGGGCGGATCACGTCCGCCACGTCGAGCAGCGCGAGGCCCATCTTTGAGGTGATGTTGCCGGGGGCGGACAGGGTCAGCGTGTCAGCCGCGTTCTTCTCCCCCAGCCACTCCCGCAGCTTGTCGTTGAGCCACCAGGTGGCCTCCATCCCCGCCATGATCGCCTGCATGCTCAGCGGGTCACCGAGGACTCGCTTGTGCTCCTGGAAGGCCTCCAGCAGGAAGTCGAACAGCGCGGGCCCGGTCTTCGTCCGGATGTCGCGCTCCAGGGCCGCGATGGACGCCTGGCTGCGCTCGATCAGCTCGGTGACGACGGCCGGATCGGTCTCGATCGGGGCGGGTCCGCCGCTCTTCGGCGGCCCGGCGGGAGCCGCGTCCGGGAGTGCGGGGACGAAGCCCTCGCGGTCGAGGACGGTCTCCAGCGCGTCCCGCATCAGCGGATCGCCCTTGCCCATGATGTCCAGGAGGCCGGCGCGGCTCGCGGACGAGGCCAGGCGCCGGGTGACGTCGACGAACAGCCGCCCGCCGGCCGTGGGCATCGGCACCATGGCCGTCAGCTGCCACACGGAGATCCCCAGGGGCTTCATGGGGTCGGTCATCATCTGCTGGTGCCCGACGGAGACGTAGACGTGGTTCTCCTGGTCGTCGGTCTCGGGAATGGGGAAGAGCGTCGTGATCGGCCGGCTCTGGACGATCCGGAAGCCGTCGTCGGCCAGACACCATTCGATGTCCTGCGGGCGGCCGAAGTGCGCCTCGATCCGCCGCCCGAGCCGCACGAGCCGCACGACCTGCGCGTCCGTCAGCGCCGGCTGCTCCTGCTGCCGCGCGTCGACGGCCACTTCCCGCGTACCGCCTCCCGGCAGGGCCCGCACGGCACGCTGCTTGGCGGCGACCGCCCTGGAGACGACCTCGCCGTCGCGCACCTTGAAGACGTCCGGGTTCACCAGGCCGGAGACCAGGGCCTCGCCGAGGCCGAAGCCGGCGTCCACGGTGGCGACCTTGCGGTTGCCGGTGACGGGGTCGGCCGTGAACAGGATGCCGGCCGCGTGCGGGAAGACCATCCGCTGCACGACCACGGCCATGTGGACCGTGCGGTGGTCGATGCCGTTGCGCCGGCGGTAGATGACGGCCCGCTCGGTGAACAGCGAGGCCCAGCACCGGCTGACGTGCCGCAGGATCGCCGCCGGTCCCACGACGTTCAGGTACGTGTCCTGCTGGCCGGCGAAGGAGGCCGTCGGCAGGTCCTCCGCCGTCGCGCTCGACCGGACCGCGCAGGCGGCCCCCTCGCCGAGCCGGGCGAGCGCGCGGGTGATCGCCGCCGCGAGATCGTCAGGGACGGCGGTCTCCTCGATGGCCTGACGGATCTGCGCACTGAGCGCGCGGATCGCCACCAGGTCGTCCGCCTCCACGCGCGACAACTGCTCGAGCCGGTCGTCGATCGACGGCACTTCGGCCATGATCCGCCGGAAGGCGTCCGTCGTCACGCAGAAGCCGTCCGGCACGCGGACGTCTTCGATCCGCGACAGCCCGCCCAGGTGCGCGCCCTTGCCGCCGACGACCGCGATCCGTGTCTCGTCGACGTCCTGAAGGTCCAACACGTACTGCACGTACTGCTCGGTCACCGTGGCATCTCCGGGGTCGGGTACGTCCTCGGCCGCCGATTCTGCGCCACGACGGGGGCCTTGCCGCAAGGCCCCCCTTGCGCTATACGTTGAGATGGGTGAGGGGTGACCTGGCGCGCGCGGCTCGCGTGCGCTTGAGTGGGATCATGTACGTCATCGTGTTCCGATACCAGGCACCGCTGGAGACCATCGACTCCCTCAGGGAGGCCCACTACACCCACCCCGAGGGGATTTTCGCGCGCGGCCTGGCCCGGCTGGCCGGCCCGCTGGAGCCCCGTACGGGCGGGCTGGTCCTGGCGGAGGGCTCGCAGGCGGAGGTGGAGGCCGCCGTCGCGGCGGACCCGTTCGTCACCAGTGGCGCCGCCACCGCGGAGATCCTCCGCTTCCGCCCGACGTGGCAGCGGAGCGAAAGCCCTGCCGCCGGCTGACCGGCCCGCCTGCGTTCAGGCCACCGACCCGATCCGCCGTGCCGGCACCGACGCCGGGTCGTGGTGGATCGGGGTGTGAGCGCCCGTCAGAGAGGCACCGCTGCCACCGCGGCGGGCCGCGACGATCTCCGCGGCGATGGACAGGGCCGTCTCCTGCGGGGTGCGGGCGCCGAGGTCCAGGCCGATGGGCGACCTGAGCCGGGCCAATTCGAGTTCGGTGACGCCGACTTCGCGCAGGCGCTCGTTGCGGTCGAGGTGGGTGCGGCGCGAGCCCATCGCGCCGACGTACGCCACCGGCAGCCGCAGCGCCCGCTCGAGCAGGGGCACGTCGAACTTGGCGTCGTGGGTGAGGACGCACAGCACGGTGCGGCCGTCGACGTCGGTGTTCTCCAGGTAGGTGTGCGGCCACTCGACGACGATCTCGTCGGCGTCGGGGAAGCGGGCCCGGGTGGCGAAGACCGGGCGGGCGTCGCAGACGGTCACCCGGTAGCCGAGGAACTTGCCCGTGCGCACCAGCGCGGAGGCGAAGTCGATCGCGCCGAAGACGATCATGCGGGGCGGCGGTACGGAGGACTCGACGAGGACGGTGAGCGGGGCGCCGCAGCGCGAGCCCTGCTCACCGATCTCCAGGGTGCCGGTGCGACCGGCGTCCAGGAACGCGGCCGCCTCGGCGGCCACCGTGCGGTCCAGTTCGGGGTGGGCGCCGAAGCCGCCCTCCCAGGAGCCGTCCGGGCGGACCAGCAGGGGCCGGCCGAGGAGTTCGGCCGGGCCGGTGACGATCCGCGCGACCGCCGCCGCCTCCCCACGGGCGGCGGCGGCCAGCGCGGCCGCGAACACCGGCCGGGCCGGACCGTCGGCCCGTACCGGTGTGACCAGGATGTCGATGACGCCGCCGCAGGTCAGGCCCACGGCGAAGGCGTCCTCGTCGCTGTACCCGAAGCGCTCCAGGACGCTCTCGCCGTCCTGGAGGGCCTGCTCGCACAGGGCGTAGACCGCGCCCTCCACACAGCCGCCGGAGACCGAGCCGATCGCCGTGCCGTCGGCGTCCACCGCGAGGGCGGCGCCGGGCTGGCGCGGGGCGCTGCCGCCGACGGCCACGACGGTGGCGACGGCGAAGGTGCGGCCCTGCTCGACCCACCGGCTCAGTTCCTCGGCGATGTCCAGCATCTGTCGGTCTCCTTAAGGCGGTTGTGTGAAGGGCGCACGGCTCGGTCAGTGGACGCCGAGCCAGCCCTCGATCGGGTTGAGGGCGAAGTACACGAGGAAGACGGCCGTCAGGACCCACATGAAGGCCCCGATCTCCCGGGCCTTGCCCTGGGCGACCTTGATGATCGTGTACGAGACCACGCCGGCGGCGACACCGGGCGTGATGGAGTACGTGAACGGCATGATGACCACGGTCAGGAAGACCGGGATCGCGGTGGCGCGGTCGCCCCAGTCGACGTGCCGCGCGTTCATCATCATCATCGCGCCGATGACCACCAGGGCCGCGGAGGCGACCTCGGAGGGGACGATCGCGGTGATCGGGGTGAAGAACAGGCAGGCGGCGAAGAACAGGCCGGTGATGACGGAGGAGAAGCCCGTGCGGGCGCCCTCCCCCACGCCGGTTGCGGACTCGACGAACACGGACTGGCCGGAGCCGCCCGCGACACCGCCGATGACGCCGCCGGCGCCGTCGATGAACAGGGCCTTGGACAGGCCGGGCATCCGGCCCTTGTCGTCGGCGAGGTTGGCCTCGGTGCCGACGCCGATGATGGTCGCCATGGCGTCGAAGAAGCCGGCGAGGACCAGCGTGAAGACGATCACGGTGATCGTCATGACGCCGACGTCGCCCCAGCCCCCGAAGGACACGTGCCCGAAGAGTGAGAAGTCGGGCATCGACACGGGGCTGCCGTGGAGTTCGGGGGCGCCGTTCACCCACTGCTTGGCGTCGATGACGCCGGTCGCGTTCAGGATCGCCGCGACGACGGTGCCGCCGACGATGCCGATGAGGATGGCACCGGGGACGTTGCGGGCCTGCAGCGCGAAGATCAGCAGCAGGGTGGCCGCGAAGAGGAGCACCGGCCAGCCGGACAGCGCACCGCCGGGCCCGAGGACGACGGGGCCGCCGCCGGGTGACGGGTTGCGGCCGACGAACCCGGCCTTCACCAGGCCGATGAAGGCGATGAACAGGCCGATGCCCATGGTGATGCCGTGCTTGAGCGGCAACGGGATCGCGTTCATGATCATCTCACGCAGGCCGGTGACGACCAGCAGCATGATCACGACACCGTAGGCCACACACATGCCCATGGCCTGCGGCCACGTCATGTTGGGCGCCACCTGTGTGGAGATGACCCCGGACACGGACAGGCCCGCCGCGAGCGCCAGCGGCACCTTGCCGACGAAGCCCA
Source organism: Streptomyces sp. NPDC021356 (assembly GCF_040641015.1). Classification (NCBI taxonomy): domain Bacteria; kingdom Bacillati; phylum Actinomycetota; class Actinomycetes; order Kitasatosporales; family Streptomycetaceae; genus Streptomyces; species Streptomyces sp. NPDC021356. Next base: position 180,425 of record NZ_JBFACU010000018.1, read on the forward strand.
TGAGCAGGGTCGTGAACGCCGCGCCGAGCGCGGTCGCGGTGATCAGGGCCTTCTGGCCCAGGGTGTCGCCGGCGACGTCCTTGCCGGAGAGGATGACGGGGTTGAGCAGCAGGATGTACGCCATCGCCATGAAGGTGGTGACGCCACCGCGCACTTCACGCGCGATCGTCGATCCCCGCTGGGATATGTGGAAGTACCGGTCGAGCCAGGACCGTCCCGCCGGGACGCGGCTGCCCGCGCCCGCGTCTTCGGCGGCGGTTCTGGGCTCCACTGACTGCTGGGTCATGGGGCCAACTCCCAAGGTTCATAGGTGCACCCGCGAATGCCCTCTCTGGGCACGGGATTTGGGAATGGACGGCCCGGGGGACGGCCCGAGACGAACCTCGTTGCTGGTACTTCAAGGACCGCGAGCGGAGCGGATCTCGAAGAGATGGGGGGAGTGCTCCGGGCGGCGCGGAAGTGTGACGTTCCGGTGCGCCGCCCGGAGGGTCTGCCGGATCTCCTGTCCGGGCCGGCCGGAACCCGTGGGCCCGGCCGGTCCGTCGGGGAGTCCTACGCCTTGCCGGTGAGGTGCTCCGGCCGTACCGGCGTGCGGGGGAGTTCCAGCCCGGTCGCGTTCCGGATCGCCGCGAGGACGGCCGGGGTGGACGACAGGGTGGGGGCCTCGCCGATGCCGCGCAGCCCGTACGGGGCGTGCTCGTCGGCGAGTTCGAGCACGTCGACCGGGATGGTCGGCGTGTCGAGGATGGTGGGGAGCAGGTAGTCCGTGAAGGAGGGGTTCCTGACCTTCGCCGTCTTGGGGTCGACGATGATCTCCTCCATGATGGCGATGCCCAGGCCCTGGGTGGTGCCGCCCTGGATCTGCCCGATGACGGAGAGCGGGTTGAGCGCCTTGCCGACGTCCTGCGCGCAGGCCAGTTCGACGACCTTCACCAGACCGAGTTCGGTGTCGACCTCGACGACGGCGCGGTGCGCGGCGAAGGAGTACTGGACGTGGCCGTTGCCCTGTCCGGTGCGCAGGTCGAAGGCCTCGGTCGGCCGGTGGCGCCACTCCGCCTCGATCTCCACGACCTCGCCCTCCAGGACGTCCACCAGGTCGGCGAGGACCTCGCCGCCGTCAGTGACGACCTTGCCGCCCTCCAGCAGGAGTTCGGCGGTGGCCCACGCGGGGTGGTAGGAGCCGAACTTGCGCCGGCCGATCTCCAGGACCTGCTCGCGCACGAGTTCGCAGGAGTTCTTGACGGCGCCGCCGGTGACGTACGTCTGCCGGGAGGCCGAGGTCGAACCCGCCGAGCCGACCTGGGTGTCGGCCGGGTGGATGGTCACCTGGGTGACGCCCAGTTCGGTGCGGGCGATCTGGGCGTGCACGGTGACACCGCCCTGGCCGACCTCCGCCATGGCCGTGTGCACGGTGGCGACCGGCTCACCGGCGACGACCTCCATGCGCACCTTGGCGGTGGAGTAGTCGTCGAAGCCCTCGGAGAAGCCGACGTTCTTGATGCCGACGGCGTAGCCGACACCGCGCACGACGCCCTCGCCGTGGGTGGTGTTGGACAGGCCGCCGGGCAGCTGCCGTACGTCCGAGCCCTCGCTGGACTCCCACTGGCGCTCGGGCGGCAGCGGCATCGCCTTGACGCGGCGCAGCAGTTCGGCGACCGGGGCCGGGGAGTCGACCGGCTGCCCGGTCGGCATGATCGTGCCCTGCTCCATGGCGTTGAGCCGGCGGAACTCCACCCGGTCCATGCCCACCTTGTCGGCGAGCTTGTCCATCTGCGCCTCGTAGGCGAAGCACGCCTGGACCGCGCCGAAGCCGCGCATGGCGCCGCAGGGCGGGTTGTTGCTGTAGAGGGCGAGGGCCTCGATGTCCACGTCGTCGATGACGTACGGTCCCGCCGACAGCGACGCGGCGTTGCCGACGACCGCCGGGGAGGCGGAGGCGTAGGCGCCGCCGTCCAGGACGATCCGGCACTTCATATGGGTGAGCTTGCCGTCCTTGGTGGCGCCGTGCTCGTAGTGCAGCCGGGCCGGATGGCGGTGGACGTGCCCGAAGAAGGACTCGAACCGGTTGTAGACGATCTTGACGGGCTTGCCGGTGCGCAACGCCAGCAGGCAGGCGTGGATCTGCATCGACAGGTCCTCGCGGCCGCCGAACGCGCCGCCGACGCCGGCCAGCGTCATGCGCACCTTGTCCTCGGGCAGGCCGAGGACGGGCGCGATCTGGCGCAGGTCGGAGTGGAGCCACTGGGTGGCGATGTAGAGGTGGACGCCGCCGTCCTCCTCGGGCACGGCGAGGCCGGACTCGGGGCCGAGGAAGGCCTGGTCCTGCATGCCGAAGTAGTAGTCGCCCTCGACGACGAAGTCGGCCTTCCTGGCGGCCTCGTCGGCGTTTCCGCGGATGATCGGCTGACGGTGGACGATGTTGGGGTGCGGGACGTGCCCCGAGTGGTGGTCGTCGCGGTGCTCGTGGACGAGGACGGCGTCGGGGGCGGTCGCGGAGGCCTCGTCGGTGATGACGGGCAGCTCCTTGTACTCCACCTTGATCTTCGCGGCGGCGCGGCGCGCGGTCTCCGGGTGGTCCGCGGCGACGATGGCGACCGGCTCGCCGTGGTGGCGTACCTTGCCGTGGGCGAGGACGGGGGTGTCCTGGATCTCCAGGCCGTAGTGCTTCATCTCGGCGGGCAGGTCGTCGTACGTCATCACGGCGTACACGCCCGCCATGGCGAGGGCCTCGGAGGTGTCGATCGACACGATCTCGGCGTGCGCGACGGTGGAGCGCAGGATCTGGCCCCAGAGCATGTCCTCGTGCCACATGTCGGACGAGTACGCGAACTCACCGGTGACCTTGAGGGTGCCGTCGGGGCGGAGCGTGGACTCCCCGATGCCGCCCTTGGTCCGGTAGCCCTGGGTGATTTTGGTGGGTGCGCCGTTGGCCGTGGTCATGGTCAGACCCCCTCGGACTGCCGGGCGGCCGCGAGGCGGACCGCGTCCATGATCTTCTCGTAGCCCGTGCAGCGGCACAGGTTGCCCGACAGGGCCTCGCGGATGTCCGCGTCGGTCGGGTTGGGGTTGCGCTCCAGCATCTCGTCGGCGGCGACCAGCAGCCCCGGGGTGCAGAAGCCGCACTGGACGGCGCCGGCGTCGATGAACGCCTGCTGCACCGGGGAGAGTTCGGTGCCCTCGCCGGTCTGCGAGTCGGTGCCCTCGGCCCGCCACCGCTTGGCGCCGTCGAGCGTCGTACCGAAGGCGGCGGAGCCGTCGGCCGAGCCGCAGGCGCCGCTCGCGCAGCCGCCCTCGGCGCGCTGCCGGGCGAAGTCGGCCAGTCCCTCGACGGTCACGACGTCGCGGCCCTCGACCTGTCCGGCGGCGACCAGGCAGGAACACACCGGCACGCCGTCCAGGCGCACGGTGCAGGAGCCGCACTCGCCCTGCTCGCAGGCGTTCTTGGAGCCGGGCAGGCCCATGCGCTCGCGCAGGACGTAGAGGAGGGACTCGCCCTCCCAGACGTCGTCGGCCTCCTGCGGGCGTCCGTTGACGGTGAAGTTGACGCGCATCACGCAGCTCCCTCGGTGGTGCGGCGGGTGCCGCGGTACGACTCCCAGGTCCAGGTCAGGGTCCGGCGGGCCATCACACCGACCGCGTGGCGGCGGTAGCTCGCGGTGCCCCGGACGTCGTCGATCGGGTTGCAGGCGGCCGAGCACAGCTCGGCGAACTGCTTGGCGACCGACGGGGCGATGATCTTCCCGTTGTCCCAGAAGCCGCCCTCTTCGAGGGCCGCGTTCAGGAACTCCTCGGCCGCCTGGGCGCGGACCGGGGTGGGGGCGGCCGAACCGATGCCGGTGCGGACCGTGCGGGTCTCGGGGTGCAGCGCGAGACCGAAGGCGCACACCGCGATGACCATCGCGTTGCGGGTGCCGACCTTCGAGTACTGCTGCGGGCCGTCGGCCTTCTTGATGTGCACGGCCCGGATCAGCTCGTCCGGGGCGAGCGCGTTGCGCTTGACGCCGGTGTAGAACTCGTCGATCGGGATGCGGCGGGTGCCGCGCACCGACTCCGCCTCCACCTCGGCGCCCGCGGCGAGCAGGGCGGGGTGGGCGTCACCGGCAGGAGAGGCCGTGCCGAGGTTGCCGCCGACGCCGCCGCGGTTGCGGATCTGCGGGGAGGCGACCGTGTGCGAGGCGAGCGCCAGGCCGGGCAGCTCGGCACGGAGACTGTCCATGATCTTGGAGTAGGGGACCGAGGCGCCCAGCCGCACGCTCTCCTCGCCGACCTCCCACTCGTAGAGGTCGCCGACGCGGTTGAGGTCGAGGAGGTACTCGGGCCGGCGGTGGTCGAAGTTGATCTCGACCATCACATCGGTGCCACCCGCAATCGGCACAGCGGTGGGGTGCTCGGCCTTCGCGGCGAGCGCCTCCTCCCAGCTGGCGGGGCGAAGGAAGTCCATGACCGGCTCTCTTCTTCGTCTCGGAGGGTCGTACAGATTGAGCCAATCCGTGTGCGGCGGGGGCAGGCTCGTTCATGTGCTGTTCACGTGGAGTGGAGTCAGTACACAACCGAGTACTCCGGCGGGGTCAGTCACCGAAACCATGAAGGGTTTGGCTGGCCGCGGCACCCATCTTGTAGATTCGTATGAACGGAGGCCACCGTCCACCTCTTCGCTTCCCCCGGGAAACAGAGGTCACGGCCCTGCGGGGCCCCGCGGTCGGCCCGGGTGCCGACCGGCCGACGGGCCGGGCCCCTCACCGAACGGGATCGGCCCCTCACCACAAGATTCATCATAGATTTCGAGACAAGAGAACGGCGGCGACGAGACATGCGGCTGCGCGCACTGCTGGACACCGATGCGCTGGGCCTGAAGCTGCTCGGCGGCGAGGACGAGCTGGACCGCACCGTCCGGGGCGTCATGACCACCGACCTGCGTGATCCGAGCCGCTACCTCGCCGGCGGCGAGCTGGTGCTGACCGGTCTGGCCTGGCGCCGGGACGCCGCCGACGCCGAGCCGTTCGTACGGATCCTCGTGCAGGCCGGGGTCGCCGCGCTGGCCGCGGGCGAGGCCGAGCTGGGCGCCGTGCCCGAGGACCTGGTGGTGGCCTGCGCCCGGCACCGGCTGCCCCTGTTCGCGGTGAACGAGTCGGTGGCGTTCGCGACGATCACCGAGCACGTGGTGCGCCAGGTGTCCGGCGAGCGCGCCGGCGACCTGGCGGCCGTGGTGGACCGGCACCGCCGGATGATGACGTCCGGCCCGGCGGGCGGCGGCCCGGACGTGGTCCTGGACCTGCTCGGCTCCGACCTCGACCTGCGTGCCTGGCTGCTCTCCCCCACCGGCCGGCTGATCGCCGGGCCCGAGGTGGACGGCCCGGCGCTGCCGGCCGGGGTGTGCGGGCGGCTGGCCGCCGAGCACCTGGCGGCCAGCCGGACCGGCCGGCGCGGCCCGCACCGGGTCACGCTGGAGGGGACGACGTACTCGCTCTTCCCCATCCGCAGCGGCGGCCGCACCCCGCAGGCCGCGCGGGACGTGCGCCAGACGGTGCTGTCGGACTGGCTGCTGGCGGTCGAGGCGGACGCGGGCGACTGGGCCGAGGAGCGGCTCGACCTGCTGCACGGGGTCACCCAGCTGATCGCGGTCGAGCGGGACCGGCGGGACGCGGCGCGCACGGTGCGCAGGCGGCTCGCCCAGGAGGTGCTGGAGCTGGTGCAGACCGGCGCGCCGCCCGCCGAGATCGCCGCACGCCTGCGGGTCGCGGCGCCCGTGCTGCTGCCCGGCCTCGGCTCGGCCCCGCACTGGCAGGTGGTCGTGGCGCGCGTCGAGTGGGACGCCGGGCCGGTGGAGAACGGCCCGGTCGCCCAGTCGCTGCTGGAGGAGATCCTGGCGGTCCCGGTCGGCGGTTCGTCGGGCCGGGCGTACCCGCAGACCGGCAACGAGCCCTCGGACCGCATAGCCGTCGCGCACTCCGGCGGCGAGGCGATCGCCCTGGTGCCGCTCCCGGCCGTCTCCACCGACCCCGACGGCCCCGAGGCCGGGATCCTCGCCGACGCGCTCCTGCGCTCCGTGCACGACCCGCTGGCGGCCGGTCTGGACGGCGACGGCCGGGTGACCCTCGGGGTCAGTGCGGCCGTGCACTCGGCGGAGGGGCTGCGCGGGGCGCTGGAGGAGGCGCGGCACGCCCGGCGGGTCGCGGCGGCCCGCCCCGGCCGGGTCTGCGCGGCCGGCCACCAGGAGCTGGCCTCGCACGTGCTGCTGCTCCCCTTCGTCCCGGACGACGTGCGCCGGGCCTTCACCGCGCGGCTGCTGGACCCGCTGCGGGACTACGACCGCCGGCACCGCGCCGAGCTGATCCCCACGCTGGAGGCCTTCCTCGACTGCGACGGCTCCTGGACGCGCTGCGCGACCCGGCTCCACCTGCACGTCAACACGCTGCGCTACCGGGTCGGGCGGATCGAGCAGTTGACGGGACGTGACCTGTCACGCCTGGAGGACAAGCTGGACTTCTTCCTGGCCCTGCGCATGAGCTGAGGCCGGCGGGGACGAGGACGGCGCAGCGGGGGGCCGGCCGCCGTCCCACGACTTTGTGAAATCTTTCACCCGCCCCCTTGGCCGGGCCGCCGGATTCGTGCTGAGATGCCGCCACCACTCAAGGCTCGAAGGCGTGCTCGGGGAGGGCAACGTGGCGCATACCGCCATGTCTGGTAACGGAACGACCGCTGGTGACGATCCACTCCAGACCGCGGTATGGCGGCTGCGCTCACGCGCGTGCTGGGCCGACGCGGCGGCACTGCTGCCGGCGGTCACCGCCGCCGCCGCGCTCCAGCGCACCGCGCTGCTGGTGGAACGGTGCCTGTACACCGAGGCGGGCTGGGAGGAGGCCGAGGACGCGCTGCGCACCGCGGAGGCGCTGGCCCACTCCGACGAGGAGCGCGGCGCCGCCGCTTGTGAACGCGGGTACTTGGCCTACTCGGCGACCCTGCACGGCGTACGGGACCGGGCGGACGAGGCGCGCTCGGCGCTGGGCCGGGCCGCCGCGCTGATCGAGCCGGGCGGGCCGGGGCGGCCCCTGCTGGACTTCCGGCGCGGGCTGATCGCGGAGAACCTGACCCGTTCGGCGCAGGCCGCGCGCGCCGCCTACCGCCGCGCCCACGCGGGCGCCACCGCCCGTCACGACCCGCTGCTGCTGTCGTCCACCTGGCGCCACCTGGCCGGACTCGCCCTTCGGGAGGGCGAGTTGGCGGAGGCGCGGCACGGCTTCGCCGAGTCGTTGCGGATCCGCGAGGAGCTGGGCTACCTCGTCGGCACGGCCCCCGCCCTGGTGTCCCTGGCAGACACCGAGGAAGAACCGGAGGCCTCCCGCCTGCGCGAGGAGGCCCGCCGCCTGTTCCGCCTCCTCGGCGGCGTCCCCACCTGGCTCACCCGCCAGCTGGCGCCGCCGGGTGCGGCCACGGCGTGAGCCCCGCGGCACCGGACCGGCGGGCGGCGGCGGGGCCGGGAGGTGCGAGCGGCGCGGTGCGCGCCGACGCGGGGGGTGCCTCTATGTCTTTCGTCAAGCGAGGCGTGGGGTTCTGGGTTCGTAGAAGGTGCCGTCGCGGAGCATCGCGAACAGCACGTTGATCC
>NZ_JBFACU010000019.1:0-161099 GCF_040641015.1 Streptomyces sp. NPDC021356
TGGGGGGGGGGGGCGGGGCGGGGGTGGGCCGCCGCCGGGGCCGCCCCCCCCCCCCGCGGCTCGACTGGATCCGTTCGGTCAGCGTCCACCACCGCCGCCGTGGCCTCCGCCACCGCCGCCGTGATCGCCACCGCCGCCGTGATCGCCGCCACCGCCGTGGTCGCCGCCACCGCCGTGGTCACCGCCACGTCCGCCGAAGTCGCCGCCGTGGTCACCGCCACGTCCGCCGTGGTCACCGCCACGTCCGCCGAAGTCGCCGCCGTGGTCGCCACCGCGTCCACCATGGTCGCCGTAGCCGCCGCCGCAGCTGTCCCACCAACCGTAGTCCGAGCAGTCGCGGCTGTAACCGGAGTGGTCGTGGGAGTTGTAGTTCGAGTCATGGGCCGATGCGGTCCCGGCCGCCCCGATCGCGGCGCCGCCGGCCATCATGATGCCGGCCGCGGACACGGCGAAGAGGCGCTTGACGCGCTGTGCTCGCATGGGTTGTACCTTTCCTTCCATCGTCTCGCGCATGAGGACCGCGCGAGAATGATGGCCGCGCCCGCCTGAAGAGGATGTGCGGCGCGGTCGTCGGCGTCACAGCCGGATGCGCACGACACGTCCGACGGGCCCCGCGGTGGAGACCTCGCCGGAGGGGCGTGCCTCCGGTTGCGGCTCTCATGAGTAGACGCTAGTCGCCCACTCGGGTGATGGCATCTTGAGCGGCGGGGGCGGGCCCGGAAGAGCCGGAAGGAGGAAGGCGGGGCGCCCGCGCGCATAACACGGCGGATGCCGGGCACGCGGAGCAGTGCCCAAGGGGGTGCATCACATGTCCACGGGAACACTTCTCGCCATCATCATCCCGATCGTCGTCGTGCTGGCCCTGATCGCCGTCGCGGTCTCCTTGCTGAACCGCCGCCGCCACCTGCGCGAGCGCTTCGGCCCCGAGTACGAGCGGACCGTCGAAGGCGCCGAGAGCCGCAGGGCGGGCGAGCGCGAACTCAAGGCCCGTGAAAAGCGGCACGACTCGCTGGACATCAAGCCGCTGCCCGCCGTCTCACGCGACCGCTACACGCGCGAGTGGAGCAGCGTCCAGCAGGAGTTCGTGGACCGGCCCGAGGACGCGGTGCACGACGCGGACCGGCTGGTGACCTCGCTGATGCACGAGCGGGGCTACCCGACCGGCGGGTTCGAGCAGCAGGCCGCGGACCTCTCCGTCGAACACGGCAGGACGCTCGAGCACTACCGGGCCGCCCACGAGGTCGAAGCGCTCAGCACCAGCAGCAAGGCCACCACCGAGCAGTTGCGCGGCGCCATGGTGCACTACCGGGCGCTCTTCGACGAACTGCTCTCCGACGGCGGCCGGGCCCAACCCGCCCGGTCCTGACCCGGCCTGCCACCCCGGCCGGCGCCTGTGACGGTGCCGCCCGGCAGGGAGGAACACCATGCACAGAGACAAAGACCAGCCGAGCCGCTTCAGCGGCGGCCTGTCCACCGAGGACCTGGCACAGCAGCCCTCCGGTGCACCGGCACCCACCGACGCCGAACAAGGGACGGCCGCCCGCAGGCCCCCCGTCTTCCCCGGCGAGAGCACCGGCGGGACGACGAGGGAGCAGGCCCCGGGCAGGCGCCCCGGCACCACCGGCACGCCGTCGGCGGACCGCGGTGACACGGCGGCGGACACGGCCGCAACACCCGACACGGCCGGAACACCCGACACGGACAGAGCGTCCGACACGGCCACGACGTCCGACACGGCCACGACATCGGACACGCCGGGGACTTCGGACACGGTCAGGACTTCGGACATGTCCGGGACCGCCGACACGGCGGCGCCTGCCGGCCCGGCAGGAACTCCGGAAGCGGCCGGGACCCGGGGAACGCCCACCACGTCCACGGACGACGCCGAGGGCGCCCCGCGGCTGCTGAGCGAGAAGGACGAGCAGGGGTTCCGCGAGCGCTGGGGCGAGACCCAGAGCCAGTTCGTCGACGACCCCCGGGAGGCCGTGCACACCGCCGACACCCTCGTCGCCGACGTCATGCAGACCCTGGCCGCGACCTTCGCCCGGCACAAGCAGGAGCTGGAAGGCCAGTGGAGCCAGGGCGAACAGGTGGACACGGAGGAACTGCGCAAGGCGCTGCGCCGCTACCGGTCCTTCTTCAACCGTCTCCTCAGCACCTGACAGCCCGCCCGTCCACAGGTGTCCTCCGCCGCCGCCGGGGTACCGGCGTGTCGTGCGGAGGACACCTGTGGCTGAGGGACGATGGGCCTGCCCGGACGGTCAGGAGGGCGGGCTGGGAACGGAGGGGCTGCGGTGGACCAGCGGGTCGCGGGGCAGCGGGAGCGGGACGGCTCCCCGGCGGGAGCGCCCGGCGCCGGCGCCCCCGGCACCGATCAGAACAGGCCGGCGGGGGACGCCCGGCGGCGCATCCCGCGCACCGACGCCGTCCTGCGGGACCCACGACTGCTCCAGGCGGCGCGGCGGCTCGGCCCGGGCTCCGTCAAGGCGGCCGTGCGGCAGGCGCAGGAACAGGCACGCCACGGCAGCGTCGCGCCCGAGGACGTGGTGGACACGGCCCTCGCGCTGCTGCCGCCCACGGCCGGGGGACTGCGCCCGGTGATCAACGCCACCGGCGTCCTCCTGCACACCAACCTCGGCCGGGCGCCGCTGTCGGCGGCGGCCCGGCAGGCGGTGCGGGACGCCGCCGGCCCCACCGACGTCGAACTGGACCTCGCCACCGGCGTCCGGGCCCGCCGCGGCCGCAGCGCCCTGGCGGCGCTGCGCGCCCGGGTGCCGGTCGCGCCCGCAGCGCACGTCGTCAACAACGGCGCCGCCGCTCTGGTCCTCGCCGCGACCGCGCTCGCCGCCGACCGGGAGATCGTCATCAGCCGCGGGGAGATGGTGGAGATCGGCGACGGTTTCCGCCTGCCCGACCTGCTGGTCTCCACCGGCGCCCGGCTCCGCGAGGTCGGCACCACCAACCGTACGGACGTCACGGACTACGCCGAGGCCGTCGGCCCGCGGACCGGCTTCGTCCTGAAGGTCCACCCGTCCAACTTCCGCGTCACCGGCTTCACCCGCGCCGCCGCGACCCGCGACCTCGTGGCACTGGGCGTGCCGGTCGTCGTCGACATCGGCTCCGGGCTGCTCGCCCCCCACCCGCTGCTGCCGGACGAGCCCGACGCCGAGACCGAACTGCGGGCCGGTGCGGCACTGGTGACCGCCAGTGGGGACAAACTGCTCGGCGGACCCCAGTGCGGACTCCTCCTCGGCGACGCCGAACTCGTCCACCGCCTCGCCAGGCACCCCCTGGCCCGCGCCCTGCGCGTCGACAAACTCACCCTCGCCGCGCTGGAGGCCACCCTGACCGGCCCTGCGACCCCGACCGCCACCGCCCTGACCGCCGACCCCGGGGAGCTGACGCGCCGCGCCGAACGGCTCGCCGCCGCGCTCGGCGACGCAGGCATCGACGTACGGGCCGTCGGAAGCGCCGCCACGGTCGGCGGCGGGGGCGCACCCGGCGTGACGCTGCCCAGCGCGGCCCTGTCCCTCCCCGAACGGTACGTCGCGGCCCTGCGCACCGGACCGCTCCCCGTCGTCGGACGGGTCGAGGCCGGGCGGTGCCTGCTCGACCTGCGGGCGGTCCCGGCCGAGGACGACGAACGGCTGGCCGGGGCCGTGCGACGGGCCGCGGAAGGGTAGGCGGGCGCCATGCGGGTCCTGACCACCGCCGGCCACGTCGACCACGGCAAGTCCGCCCTGGTGCGGGCCCTGACCGGGATGGAGCCCGACCGCTACGAGGAGGAACGGCGCCGCGGGCTCACCCTCGACCTCGGCTTCGTGTGGACGCGGACCGAACCGGACGGCGAGTACCTGGCCTTCGTCGACGTGCCGGGGCACGAGAGGTTCGTCGCCACCATGCTGGCCGGGGCAGGCCCCGTGCCCGCGGTGCTGTTCGTGGTCGCCGCCGACCAGGGCTGGCAGCCGCAGTCGCAGGAGCACCTCGTGATCCTCGACGCGCTCGGCGTGCGCCACGCCGTGCTCGCCGTGACCCGCAGCGACCTCGCCGACCCTGAGCCGGTGCGCGCGGACGCGGTCCGGCGGCTGGCCGCCACCTCGCTGGGCACCGTACCGTCCGTCGCGGTCAGCGCCGTGACCGGCGCCGGACTGGACGCCCTGCGCACCGAGCTGGCCCGCCTCGCCGACGCCCTGCCCGTACCGCCCGCCGACGCCGACGTACGGCTGTGGCTGGACCGCGCCTTCACGGTGCGCGGCCACGGCACCGTCGTGACCGGCACACTCGGCGCGGGCACCCTGAGGGTCGGCGACCGGCTGGTGGCCTCCGACGGCACGACCGCGCTGCGGGTGCGGGCGCTGCAGAGCCTCCAGCGGGAGCGGACGGCCGTCAGCGGGGTGGCGCGCGTCGCGGTCAACGTGCACGGCTCCCTGGACGGAGCGCTGCGCCGCGGGGACGTGCTGCTGACCCCGGACCGCTGGCTGCTCACCGACCTGATCGACGTCCGCGTGGCCGGTGAACCGGCCGGTGAACTGCCGCGGACGGTACGCCTGCACCTGGGCACGGCCGCCGTCGCGGTGACCGTCCGACCGCTGGGCGAGGACACCGCCCGGCTCACCCTGAGTCGGCCGCTGCCGCTGCGCGTCGGGGACCGGGCGGTCCTGCGCGAACCGGGCGGCGGCCGCACGCCCTGCGCGGCGACCGTCCTCGACGTCCGGCCGCCGCGCCTGGACCGGCGGGGCGCGGGCCGGGCCCGCGCCGCGGAACTCGCCACGCTGACCGGCCGGCCCGACGGCGCGGCCGAACTGCGCCGCCGCCGGCTCGTCCGCCGTACGGAGCTGCTGGCCATGGGCGTGCCGGCGCCCGCCGAGCCGGTCACCGGCGACTGGCTCGCCGACGAGCACCACTGGGCCGGACTGCGGACGCGGCTGGCCGCCGAGGTGGAACGGTACGCCGAGGAACACCCCATGGAGCCGGGCCTGCCCGCCGAAGCCGCCCGGCGGCTGCTCGACCTGCCCGACCGCGCCCTGGTGGACGCCCTCGCCCGCGCCCCCGGCGCCACCGCGCTGCACAGCAGGGAAGGGCGGTTGTACGGCCCCGGCAGCGTCCGCCCCGCCCTGCCACCGCCCCTGCGGGCCGCCGTGGACGCCGTACGCCAGGACCTGGAGAAGACGCCCTTCCGGGCACCCGAGGCCGACCGGCTCGCCGAACTCGGCCTGCACCGCAAGGCGTTGGCCGCCGCCGTCCGGGCGGGCGCGCTGCTGCGCGTGAGCGACACCGTCGTCCTGCTGCCGGGGGCGGACGCCGAGGCCGCCGCGGTGCTGCGCCGGCTCCCGCAGCCCTTCACCCTGAGCGAGGCGCGCAGGGCCCTCGACACCACCCGCCGGGTCGCCGTGCCGCTCCTGGAGCTCCTCGACGCCCGCGGACACACCGAACGCGTCGACGACCTGCACCGGCGCTGCCGCCCGCAGGACCCTCGAAAACCCACGAACACGTGAAGCACGAGGGCGGCACGTGAAGCGGGCGACAGCTGAAGGGGGACGGAGGCGGACGGGAATCGAACCCGCCTGCCCGAGATCCTCGGGCACCTCGGTTTTGAAGACCGGGAGGGCCACCAGGCACCCACACGCCTCCACCGCCCGCCAGGCTACCGGAAGGACCCGGCATGACCGCCAGCCGAGAAGCACCCGTACGGCTCACGCAGTTCGCCCACGGCGGGGGCTGCGCCTGCAAGATCCCGCCCGGTGAGCTGGAGGACCTGCTCGGCGGGCTGACGGCGCCGCTGCCGCCGCCGGCCGACGCCCCGATGCTGGTCGGCCCGGCCACCGGCGACGACGCGGCGGTCGTCGCCCTGCCCGCACCGCAGGGGACCGCCGCGCCGGCGCTCGTGTCCACCGCCGACTTCTTCACCCCGGTCGTCGACGACCCCTACGACTGGGGCCGCATCGCCGCGGCCAACGCCCTGTCCGACGTGTACGCCATGGGCGGCCGCCCGCTCCTCGCCGTGAACCTCCTGGCCTGGCCCCGCGAGGTACTGCCCTTCGAGCTGGCCCGCGAGGTGCTGCGCGGCGGCCTCGAGATCGCCGCCGAGGCCGGCTGCCACGTCGGCGGCGGGCACAGCGTGGACGACCCGGAACCCAAGTACGGCATGGCCGTCACCGGTCTCGCGGACCCGGCCCGGCTGCTGCGCAACGACGCCGGCCGCCCCGGCCTGCCGCTGTCCCTGACCAAGCCCCTCGGCCTGGGCGTGCTGAACAACCGTCACAAGGCCACCGGGGAGCGGTTCGCGCAGGCGGTGGCCACGATGGTGGCCCTCAACCGGGACGCGGCAGCCGCCGCCCTCGCCGAGGGCGCCCGCTGCGCCACCGACGTGACGGGCTTCGGTCTCCTCGGCCACCTGCACAAACTGGCCCGCGCCTCGGGGGTCACCGCGGTGGTCGACACCGCCGCCGTGCCCTACCTGGAGGGCGCCCGCGAAGCCGTGCGCGCCGGGTACGTCAGCGGGGGCACGCGGCGCAACCTGGAGTGGGTGGCGCCGTTCACCGACTTCGGCGGCACCGACCCCGACACCCGGCTGCTGCTGGCCGACGCGCAGACCTCCGGCGGCCTGCTCGTCGCCGGGGAGGTCCCCGGGGCCCCCGTGATCGGCGAACTGGTCCCGCGCGGCCCGCACTCGCTCGTCCTCAGGTGAGAGGACACGGTCCGGCGGCGGGACGGGGCACCGACCGCACGGACGCCCCTCACGGTTCCGTCCCGGTGCGGTCGTCGATGCCGGCCCGCCGCCGGTAGGCACGCACCAGCGCCGGGGCGGCCGGGCCGCGGGGGCGGCGCCCCGGGCGGATGTCGACGGCGAACGCCTTGGTCTCCTGGATGTGGGTGTTGGGGTCCAGGGACAGGTGCACCAGTTCGTTGGCCGCGTCGCCCGTGCTGCGGCCGTTCGGGCCCCAGTGGTACGGCAGTCCCACCTGGTGCAGGGTGCGGCCGTGCACCCTCAGCGGCGGCATGCGGTCGGTCACCAGGACCCGCGCCTCCACGACGCCGCGGGCGCTGACGATCGTCGCCCACCCGGTGTGTTCGAGCCCGCGCTCGGCGGCGAGAGCGGGCGAGACCTCGCAGAAGAACTCCGGCTGCAACTCCGCCAGGTACGGCTGCCAGCGGGACATGCCGCCCGCGGTGTGGTGCTCGGTGAGCCGGTAGGTGGTGGCCACGTACGGGAACACCTCCGAGCCGGGCTCGTCACCGCTGGGCTGGTAGCGGTTGTCCGGGAGGGACGGCATGACCTGCCGCACCGGGTTGCGCTGCCTGCCGTACAGCAGGTTCGGGAAGGGCGAGTCCTGCGGCTCGTAGTGGGTCGGCAGCGGCCCGTCGGTGAGCCCGGAGGGCACGTACAACCACGCCTTGCCGTCGGCCTGCATGACGAACGGGTCGATGCCCGAGAGTGCCTCGGGGCCGGTGGCGTCCGGCGGCGGCCGGTGACCGGGCGCCTTGTCCTTCTTGAAGTCGGGGATGTCGTGACCGGTCCACTCGCCCTCCTCGGCGTCCCACCACACCAGGGCCTTGCGCTCGCTCCACGGCCTGCCCTCCGGGTCCGCCGACGCACGGTTGTACAGGATGCGGCGGTTGGCGGGCCACGCCCAGCCCCACTGGGACGCCACCCAGTCCTGTTCCGTACCGGGCTTGCGCCGCGCGGCCTGGTTCACCCCGTCGGCGTAGACCCCGCAGTAGATCCAGCAGCC
This sequence comes from Streptomyces sp. NPDC021356, assembly GCF_040641015.1. NCBI lineage: Bacteria > Bacillati > Actinomycetota > Actinomycetes > Kitasatosporales > Streptomycetaceae > Streptomyces > Streptomyces sp. NPDC021356. The sequence goes on from NZ_JBFACU010000019.1 coordinate 7,734, forward strand.
GCAGACGGTGGAGCCGTCGGCCGCGAGCTGCTCGTAGGAGGCCAGGGGACGGCCCTCGGCGTCGCGCCCGTTGATCTCCGCGAGGACCTCTTCCGCGTCCGGCTCGGCCCGCTCGCCCTTGGTCGCGTAGTCCCACGTCAGGTCCAGCACCGGCCGGTCCATCGGATCGGCCGACCCGGCCAGCTTCTCGCGGATGATCCGCCCGAGGTGGTAGGTGAACCACAGGTCGCTGCGCGCCTCGCCGGCCGGCTCCACGGCCTGGTGGTGCCACTGGAGCAGCCGCTGCGTGTTGGTGAAGCTGCCGTCCTTCTCGGTGTGCGCGGCGGCCGGCAGGAAGAACACCTCCGTGCCGATGTCCTCCGTACGCAGCTCGCCCGTCTCGATCTCCGGGCCGTCCTTCCACCAGGTGGCCGACTCGATCAGCGAGAAGTCCCGCACGACCAGCCAGTCCAGGTTGGCCATGCCCAGCCGCTGGAGCTTGGAGTTCGCGGAACCCACCGCCGGGTTCTCACCCATGAGGAAGTAGCCCTTGCAGACCCCCTCCAGCTGGGCCACCACGGTTTCGTACGTGGAGTGCGAGCCGGTCAGGCGCGGCAGGTAGTCGAAGCAGAAGTCGTTGTCCTCCGTGGCCGCGTCACCCCAGTACGCCTTGAGCAGGCTGACCAGGTAGGCGCGCATGTTGCCCCAGTAGCCCTTGCGGGCGGCCTCGCCGCGCACGAAGGCGCCCAGGTCCTCGTCGCGGTGGGCGTGCGGCATCGGGATGTACCCGGGCAGCAGGTTGAACAGGGTCGGGATGTCCGTGGACCCCTGGATGGAGGCGTGTCCGCGCAGCGCCATGATGCCGCCGCCCGGCCGGCCGATGTTGCCGAGGAGGCTCTGCAGCACGGCGGCGGCCCGGATGTACTGCACCCCCACCGTGTGCTGGGTCCAGCCCACCGCGTACGCGAAGGCGGTGGTCCGCTCGCGCCCGGAGTTCTCCGTGACCAGCTCGCACACCTGCCGGAACTGGTCCTGCGGCACCCCGCAGATCCGCTCCACCAGCTCGGGTGTGTAGCGGGCGTAGTGCCGCTTGAGCACCTGGAACACGCAGCGCGGGTGGCTGAGTGTCTCGTCCCGTTCGGGCTCGCCCTCCCCGACGTCGGGGCCGCCCGAGCCGTGGGACTCGCCTCCCGCCGCCTCGGTCACCGAACGGCCGCCACCGGTGCGCTTCTCGTACTCCTCGTCGCGCTGCCCGGAGGCCGCCTGCATCTCCGTCCCCTCGTACTGCCAGCTGCTGTTGTCGTAGCTGCGGCCGTCGGCGTCCAGCCCGGAGAACACCCCGTCCAGGTCCTCGGTGTCGCGGAAGTCCTCCCGCAGCACCACCGGCGCGTTGGTGTAGGCGACGACGTAGTCACGGAAGTACGCGTCCGTGCTCAGCACGTGGTTGATGATGCCGCCGAGGAAGGCGATGTCCGAGCCCGCGCGCAGCGGCACGTGGACGTCCGCGAGCGCGCTGGTGCGGGTGAACCGCGGGTCCACGTGCACCACCTTCGCGCCGCGCGCCTTGGCCTCCATCACCCACTGGAACCCGACCGGATGGCACTCGGCCATGTTCGAGCCCTGGATGACGATGCAGTCGGAGTTCTGCAGGTCCTGCTGGAAGGTGGTCGCGCCGCCGCGCCCGAACGAGGTTCCCAGACCGGGAACGGTGGAGGAGTGTCAAACACGCGCCTGGTTCTCGATCTGGATCGCTCCGAGCGCCGTGAAGAGCTTCTTGATCAGGTAGTTCTCTTCGTTGTCCAGCGTCGCGCCGCCCAGACTGGCCACGCCGAGCGTGCGCCGGGTGCGCGTGCCGTCGACCTCCCATTGCCAGCCCGCGCGCCGCGCCTCGATCACCCGGTCGGCGATCATGTCCATCGCCGTGTCCAGGTCCAGGCGTTCCCACGCGGCGCCGTGCGGACGCCGGTACAGCACGTAGTGCTCGCGGGCGCTTCCGGTGGTCAGCTGGAGGCTGGCCGAGCCCTTGGGGCACAGCCGCCCGCGGGAGATCGGGGAGTCGGGGTCGCCCTCGATCTGCGTGACCCGCTCGTCCTCGACGTACACGTTCTGGCCGCAGCCCACGGCGCAGTAGGGGCAGACCGACTTCACCACCCGGTCGGCCGAGGCGACCCGGGGCGTGAGCCGCGCGCCCGGCCCGCTCTTGGCGGCGGCGCCGCGGCCCAGGGGGTCGGTGCCCTTGAGCTGGCGGTAGACCGGCCAGGAGTCGATCCAGGTGCGTACACCCATGACGTCGTCCTCCTTCCGGCACGGCGCTCCGCGGTGCGGCGCGGTCGCTGCGGAGTACCCCGGACGCACCCGGCGAAACCGGCCCGGCCGCGGGCACCCGGCCCGTCAGCCGGCGCGGGCCCGCAGCCGTTCGCGCTGCGGTACGACCGTGTAGCGCGGATCCTCGGCGGAGGCCACGCCCGCGTGGAAGACGCCGAAGCGCAGCGCCGCCGACCCCGTCAGCAGCGCCGCCCCCGCCACCACCCCCAGCGCCCGGCCGCGTCCCCCGTGCCCCGGGCCCGCGCACGCCGCCAGTGCGGCACCGCCCGCGGTCAGCGCCTCCGCGGCCCGCAGCAGCCGGTGCGGCCGGCCCTGCTCGAACGGCTCGGCCGCCAGCCCCATACCCCGCTTCATCAGACGGAAGGCGCCCAGCTCCAGCGCGGCACCCAGCACCGCCGTCCGGCGTGCCGGGCCTGTCTGCCGGGGCGGCGCGCAGGCCAGCGTCAGACCGGCCGCCGCGCTCGCCCCGGACCCCGCGAAGACGAACGGCAGCGCGCGGTAGCCCTCGTGCCAGGCGGGCACCGCCGTGTCGGAGAGCAGGACGGCCGTGTACGTGGCGACGGCCGGCCCCAGGACGGCCGCCGCGGCGGTGGCTCCCGCGCCGACGAGCCGCCACCGGCCCGTGACGTCGGCGGCAGCGGCGGCCAGGGTCAGCGGCGCGTACCCGGCCAGCAGCCACGAGCCGGTGTTCATCGGCGAGGTGGGCTTGAACACGCGGAGCATGTTGAGGAAGCGGGCGGGCCGGCCCAGATCGTGCACCAGCGCGCCCAGCGACAGGGTGATGGCACCGGCCGCGCCCAGCTTCGCCACCCGCGTCAGCGCGGGCCGCCCGGTGACCTGCCCGCCGGCCGCCAGCACGGACGACCCGCCGGCCAGCCCGCCGAGGTAGAGGTACCCGGCGATGTCGACCGGCTTCCACGTGGGTCTGTTCAGGACCGGTTCGCCGTAGTACGACGAGAACGCGGCGTCGGGGACCATCGGCTGCTCCCGGCGTCCGCGCCGACCGCGACCGTGCCGGCCGGCGGGCCCGGGCGCCGGTGCGTCCCGGCCGGGCCGCGCGCCCCGCACACCCTCGCGTGTGACGTCCGATCCGCCGCCCGCCGTCCCGCCCGCTCCCGGGTTCGCCGCTCCGCCCGTCGCGCCGTCCGCTGCGCCGTCCGGTCCGTTCATCGGGGCCTCCTGAGGAAACTGGCGACGCCCAGTGCGGCGAGCGACGCGGCGGCCATGGCCGCGTGTTTCCACATCGCGGGCAGGTCCCGGGTGGTGACCACCGGGTCGGGCGGCAGGCCGTAGACCTCGGGCTCGTCGAGCAGCAGGAAGAACGCGCCGTCGCCGCCGACCCCGTCCTCCGGGTTCTCCCCGTAGAGCCGGGCCCCGGTGACGCCCGCCGCGTGCAACCCCGTCACGCGGGCGGCGGCCCGCTCCCGCAGCTCCTCCAGCGGGCCGAACTGGATGGACTCGGTCGGGCACGCCTTCGCGCACGCCGGTTCCATCCCGACGCCGAGCCGGTCGTAGCACAGCGTGCACTTCCAGACCCGGCCGTCCCCCTCACGCTGGTCGATGACACCGTAGGGGCAGGCCGGCACGCAGTACCCACAGCCGTTGCACACGTCCTCCTGGACCACGACGGTGCCGAACTCGGTGCGGAACAGCGCTCCGGTGGGGCAGACGTCCAGGCAGGCCGCGTGCGTGCAGTGCTTGCAGACGTCGGAGGACATCAGCCAGCGCAGCTCGGTGCGACCGTCGGGCGTGGGCGGGGCGGGCGGTGCGGTGGGGGCGGTGGGGGCGGCCTTCGGGTCGGCGAGGCCGCGAGCGGCCTCGAACACGTCGAACCCGCCGGGACCGGTCCCGGGCTCCGGTCCGGCGGCCGGCCGGGTCTGTTCGATGAAGGCGACGTGCCGCCAGGTGTTCGCGCCCAGGCCGCGCGTGTTGTCGTAGGACATGCCGGTCAGCTCCAGCCCGTCCGCGGGCACGGAGTTCCACTCCTTGCACGCCACCTCGCACGCCTTGCAGCCGATGCAGACGGAGGTGTCGGTGAAGAAGCCCATGCGCGGCGGGGCGTCGGGGTAACCGGCGGCCTCGGCAACGTTCGGCTGCGGCCCGTGCAGCAGGTTGCGGGAAGCGGACGGGGGCCTGCCGTCCGCCCGGCCCGCCGCCGTGTCGCCCTCGCTCATGCTCCGGCCTCCTCGTTCGGGTCCCGCCCGGCACGCGGCGCCGCCCGGGCGGGAGCGCGTGCGAGAGCCCGGCACGGGTTCCCTCGGGGGGCCTGGGCGAAACCGTGCCGGACGGGACGGGTCAGGGCCCGGTGTCCGGCGGCAGGTGCGCGTTGTGCCAGGCGATGGCCCGGCGGATCTCCGGTTCGTGCAGGCCGGTGCGGCAGCCGAGCTGCACCAGCGTGAGCACCGGTGTGCCGCCGCTCAGGGCACGGTCGATCTTCGCCGCCCAGAGTTCCTCCTGGACGAAGGGGCGGTGCCGGTACTGCTCCTGTACCGCAGCGAAATGGGCCTCACCGCACGCGGTGACGAGGCGCATCCCGTCGCACCAGTCCTGGGTGGGATGGACGGCGGAGGAGTCGGCCACGTACCCGCTCACCGCCTCGTCCGCGGGGAACGCCAGGGCGCACAGGTCGCACAGCTCCAGCGGTACGGGTGCGACGGGCCGTACGCGCTTCCTGCGCTTCCACATGGCGACTCCCCGGGTACAGCGCGCTCGACACAAGGAGTTGCCCGTCGGGCGGACTCCGAAACGCGAAACGCCCCGGTGGCGCGGCCGAACGCCCGCCCGAAGCCCGCGGCTCACGCTCCCCGGCTCTCGCCGGGGCTCACGCCGCCCTCGCGCTCCACGGCCGGCCCGGCGGGGCGGACGGGGGAAGCCTGGGCCGCGCCACGGGTCTCGGCGGCCAGGAGAGCGACGGCGGCCGCAGGCCCGCCGTGCTCGGCCGCGCGCCGCAGCCGCCGCGCCGCGCTGCCCTCGGCCAGGGCCCTCTCCAGCAGCTCGCCCACGGTGTCCCAGTCGCCGGTCGCCTCCAGTGCCGGGCGGAGCCGGCCCACCATGCCGAGCAGGACCGTACGGGCGGCGGCGGACCGGCGCGTGACCGGATCGACCAGGGGGCCTTCCAGACCCGAGCGCGCCGCCTGCCAGGTGGCCGCCCGCAGCCACTCGTGGTGGCCGTCGCACCCGGAGTGCTCCCGCCGGGCGAGCCGGACGCAGGCGTCGTGGACGAGCGCCCGGAAGAGCCCGGCCACCAGGACCACCGTCGTCACGCGCGGGCAGGCGTCGCAGATGCGCAGCTCCAGTGTGCGCTGGTGCGCGGAGGGCCGGACGTCGTAGTAGATCATGCCTGCGTCACTGATCACCCCCGAGCGGATCAGGTCGCCGAGCAGGGCGTCGTAGGAGGCGGCACCGGAGTGGCAGCCGGCCGGTCCGGCCGTGGGCCAGCGCTGCCACAGCATCGTCCGCCAGCTGGCGTAGCCGGTGTCGGCGCCCAGCCAGAACGGGGAGCTGGCGGAGAGCGCCAGCAGCGGTGCGAGCCAGGGCGCGACCAGGCACATGGCGCGCACGGCGGTGTCCCGGTCGGGGACGTCCACATGGACCTGGGCGCTGCAGATCAGCTGTTCGTCGGCGACCCGCCGGTACTGCTCGGCCATGCGGCGGTAGCGCGGGTCGTCGGTGACGTCGCCCGGAGTGAGGGCGACCAGGGGCACGGTCCCCGCGGCCACCACCGCCACTCCGAGCGAGGAGGCCGCCGCGGCGAGGCGCTGCCGGGACGCGACCAGGTCGGCGAAGAGGCCGTCGAGGGTGTCGTGCACCCCGCTGTTCCTCTCCACGACCGACCGCTGCAGCTCGGGCGCGAACCCGGGCTCCGCCAGCCGTCCCAGCACCGCGCCGGCCCGGGGCACCAGCCGGCCGCTCTCCGCCTCCACGAGGTGGAACTCCTCCTCGGCCCCGATGCGCAACGTCACGGTGCATCCCCGCTCTCGTGGGCCGGGTGCCCGCCCGGCGCCGCCGCCGTACCGGTCAGCGCATGACCCGGTACGCCGCCGCGGTCGTCAGGCCGTACACCAGGTGCGGTACGGCGTCGGACACCCAGGACGCCAGGTCCCAGGAGGCGGGGTCGGTCAGCCGCAGGGCGATCGAGGGCGTGTTGGCGCCCACCATGACGGCGGCGCCCAGCAGCGGTCCGGCCGCCCAGTCCGGCAGGGGCGGGCGGTGGTGCCGGAGCAGACCGTAGACGACCCCGGCGCCCACACCCGTGGCGTACCCCATGAGCGCGCCGGCCGCCTGGGTGCGGTTCTCCTTCTCCTCACCGTCCCCGAGCGGTATCCGGGCGCGGCCCGCGAGACGTTCCGCGGCCTGCGCCGGGATACTGCTGGACGGCCGCCCGCGCAGCAGCATGTCGCCGTAGGTGACCATGTCCAGGGCCAGCGTGCCCGCGGCGCCCGCCAGCAGGCCTTTGGTGATCGCGTGCATCCCGGGCTCCCTCTGCCTCGACCGGAACCGGGTCAGTTCCACAGGGAGTAGGTCACCACGCGCTCGTACCCGGCCGGCCGGTGGCCGGGGAAGGCGAGGCTGAGCCGGGTGAAGTGCTGGACCTGCGGGTGCTTCTTCCACGGCTGTGCGCGGTCGAGCCGCACGACGACCGGGTACGAGTGGAAGGTGCCCGCCGCGCAGTACGGCTTGCAGTCGTTGACGAGGTTGACGCCCTCGGCCACCGCCGACCGGCCGTTCCACTTCTTCCAGTGCAGCGAGGACAGGCGGCTGTTCGCGTCGCCGCAGGCCAGGATGAACGCGTCGGGGCGCGTCTGCGGCTTCCAGAAGCAGTCGACGAAGACGGGCTGCCGATGCGTCGTGTGCGCGGCCGCTGTCGGTGGCGCCTGCGCCGCGGATGCGGCGGAGGCCGTTCCCAGGCCCGCGGTGAGCATGACGGCTGCACCGAGTGTGACCGCTGTCCTCACTGTGTGTTCGCCCATGTCCGCTCCCGGCCGACGACGTCAGAAACTCTTCCACGACGCTACGACGGGGCCGGAGGTTGCACCACTCGGACGGAGCAGCGCCGCCCCCGCCCCGAGGGAGCCGGGGGATGGGGTGCCGACTCAGCCGGGGGGCTGCCCGCGTGCGGGCACGCCGAGCGGTGGGTCGCCGTCGTCCGGTCCCGGCTGACACGTCTCGCACAGTTCGTGCTGCCCGTCATGGGTGACGACGGTTCCCCAGCCCAGGCAGTGCTCGCAGTCGCGGGCGAGACCCAGGTCGGGGTGCGGAGGCGGGGTGGGGCTGTGGTGGGCTCCGTACGCCATGCGGGGGCGGCTCCTCGAAGTCGCGATGCGGATGCACACCATTTTGTCTGATTTTTCTGTCTTGTCCAGAAGCAATTTCCGGTCGGCCGACCGGAGCGGACCACTCAGGCCAGCACGCCGTCGATCGCGATGTTCAGATGGCGCGGTCCGCGCAGCACCGCGTTCTGCCGGTAGGGCGGGGGGTCCTCGACGAGCCGGGGGTTGTCCAGGCGCCGGGCCAGCTCGGTGAGCGCGACCTGCGTCTCCAGCCGGGCCAGCGGCGCGCCGAAGCAGACGTGCACACCGCTGCCGAACCCGAGGTGCTGGATGTCCCCGCGGTCCGGGTCGAACCGGTCGGCGTCCCCGAAGCGCTCCGGATCCCGGTTGCCCGCGCCCAGCACCAGCCAGATCCGCGACCCCTTGGGGATCGTCACCCCGCGCACCTCGATGTCCGTGATGCAGGTGCGCGAGGGCACGAGCTGGACCGGGGGCTCGTAGCGCAGCAGCTCCTCGACGATGTCGACGCAGAACCCGGGGTCCTCGCGCAGCCGCCGCAGGTACTCCGGGTGGCGCAGCAGGGTGAGCATGCCGTTGGTGATGAGGTTGACCGTCGTCTCGTGTCCCGCGATCAGCAGCAGTACCGCCGTGCTGAGCACCTCCATCATCGACATGGAGCCGTCGGGCCCGTGACCGGCCGTCAGGTCGGACAGCATGTCGTCGCGGGGCTCCTTGGACCGCTGCTCCACCAGCCCCGCCAGGTACATGCCGAGCTGGATCCGCGCCTCCTGCGCGGCGCGCTGGACCGGGGCCTCGGGGTTGTCGCGCGAGTCCGGGTCCAGGCCGGCGACGATCGGGTCCACCCAGGAACGGAAGCGCGGCTCGTCCTCGCGGGGCACGCCGAGGAGCCGGCAGATCACGGTCACCGGGAAGGGGTACGCGAACTGGTCGACGAGGTCGATCTGCCCGGCGTCACCGAGCCCGTCGAGGAGTTCGGCGACGATGCGGCCGAGTTCGTCGCGCATCGAGTCGATCCGGTGGGGCCGGTGCGGCGGCCCGAACGAGCTGTTGGCGATCCGGCGCAGCCGGTCGTGCTCGGGCGGGTCGAGCCGGATGAAGCTCGGCGGCAGGCCCGTCGCCTCCGGCTCGGACAGCTCGTCGGCGCCCGGCGCGCTGAGGTTGCGGGCGTCCGAGCTGATCCGGGGATCGTGCAGCAGGGCCTGGATGTCGTAGTAGGAGCTGATGACGTACGGGCCGCCCTCCTCCTCGTGCAGCACCGGTGTCCTGCGGAGTTCCGCGTAGAGCGGGTACGGGTCGGCGCGGCTGGAGAAGTCGGTGATCCGGCGCATGAGCGACGGTTGCGTCATGGAGGGGTCCTCTGGTGGGGGAGGGGCGGGTCGCCGGCCGGGCGGCGCGGCGGTCAGTGGCGGGCCGGGGTGAAGACCATGCGCCGGTCGGCGGGCGAGTATCCGCTGAGGGTCACCGTCGGGCCGTGCGTCGGCAGGGACGGGTCGGGGAAGTCGGCCGGGACCGGCTTGCGGCCCTCCGGCCGCCGGTCCACCGTCGGGTACTCCACCGGGAACGGCGCGCCGCTCTCGATCTGCCGCTCGTAGAACTCGAGCCACCGCGTGTTGTCGAAGCTCACGGCCGCGATGACCCGGCCCTGGTAGCCGTAGACCCCGACGAAGCGGCGCTCGGCGAGCGACCCCTGCGTGATCATGATCTCCTCGCCCATGGACGGCACGCCCACGGACTTGATGTTCACGCCGAACTGCGACGACCAGAAGGCCGGTACCCACATGTGCGGACGCCGCTCGGAACTGGCGCTGATCATGTTGTGCGCGGCCACCTCCGCCTGCGCCACGGCATTGCCCCAGTGCTCCAGGGAGAGGAACTGGTAGCCGAACAGCGGGTGCGGGGAGCGGGCCACGTCACCGGCCACGTACACGTCGTCGGTGACGATGCCCCGGAAGTCGAACGCCCGGCAGCCCGCGTCGCAGGCGATGCCGCGCGGTCCCGCGCCGAGCCCGGAACCGGCCAGCCAGTCGGTGTTGCGGGTCGCGCCCAGGCACACCACCACGACGTCCGTCTCCACGACGCTGCCGTCGGACAGGTGGGCGGCCCGCACCCGGCCGACCGAGTTGCCCTCCAGCCCGGTGACCATGACACCGGTGCGCAGGTCGACCCCGTTGTCGTGGTGCAGGTCCGCGGCGACCGCACCGACCACCCCGCCGAGCGCGCCCACCAGCGGAGCGTCGGCCCGCTCGGCCACGGTGACGGCGATACCCCGGTCGCGGCAGGCGGAGGCGATCTCCGACCCGGTGAACCCGGCTCCGATCACGAACACCCGGCGCGGCGCGGCCTTCAGCCGCCGGTGCAGCCGTACGGCGTCGTCCCGGGTACGCAGCACGAAGACCCCGTCGAGCTGGGCCTCCTCCTCCTTCGGCCAGGGCCGGGCGCGGACCCCGGTCGCGATCAGCAACCGGTCGTAGGGCACCTCGTCGCCGTCGGCGAGCAGCACCCGCTGTCCCGCGAGGTCGAGACCGCTCGCGGCCACGCCCAGGCGCCACGTCGCGTCGATCTCGCGGCGCCGGGGAAGGTCCGTGCGGTCCGGCGCCGCCTTGTCGAGCAGGACCGCCTTGGACAACGGCGGCCGGTCGTAGGGCCGGTGGGGCTCGTCCCCGATCATGGTCAGTGATCCGGCGAAACCCTCCGCGCGCAGGGTCTCGGCGGCGCGCAGCCCGGCCAGCGAGGCACCGACGACGACGATGCGGCCCTCGCGGCGCAGCCACTCGTGGAACTGCTCAGCGGGCATCGAAGGCCCCCTGCCCGGCCGCGGCGGACCGCTCGTCCCTCTCGCGCAGACCGTCCGCCGTGATCGCCCCCACCGGGCAGGCGGCGACGGCGCGGGCCACCTTCTCCCGCTGCTCGCTGTCGGCCCACGGGCTGTACACGAGCGACTCCTCGCCATGCATCGTGAACACGTCCGGTGCGAGGAAGGCGCACTGGGCATAGCCCTGGCACTTGTTGAGATCGACGACAAGCCTCATTGGCGACCCGCCCTTCCGGCGGCCTGGTCTTCGGGATCCACCCTCTCGGCGGGCGCCCTCGGACGGCGGTCATCTCCCCCACGACAGGATCCACAGCGCACGGGGCACGTCGCGCGCCGGAGCCCGCCGTCGGAGTGACGGGACAACGGGACAGCGCGAGAACGGGAGAACGGGACGACGCGGGAACGGAAGAAGGGGCGTTGGGCCACAGGGGGGTGGGAGAGAGGCGGCAGGGGACGAGCGTGCGCGGCCGTCCGCCGCTCTCAGGTCGCCGGGCCGGCGGTGCCGGGGCGGACATGGCGGTTGGGCACGGTGAGGATGTGGACGCTCAGGAGCAGCGCCCAGCCCGGGAAGGCCAGCTCGGCCCAGGGCACGTTGGAGGCGACGAACAGCAGCGTCAGGGTGGCGAGCAGCCCCAGCACCGTCAGCCACCGCGGCAGGATCCGCAGCCGGTGTCCCATCACGGACAGTGAGCAGGTGAAGACGGCTGCCATCCGCATCGCGTACCCGGTCATCAGCTCGTACGCCAGGTGGCGGCCGAAGTCCCAGGCCACGGGGGAGGGCGCGGGGCCGGAGGAGCGCGCGGTGGCGAGTACGGCGGCGGCCGCGGCGGCCGCCCCGAACATCGTGGCCACGAAGACCAGTCCGCTGCCCAGGAAGACGGTCGCCAGGAACTTGTCCTCGGCCGCCCCCACACGGGTGCGGATCACGCCGACGAACCACAGGAAGAAGATCCCGGCCAGCGGTACGAGACCGAGCGCGGCACGGACCGCCTCACGCCGCGTGGAGTCGGTGAGGCCCGGGACGGAGACCGCGGCCGCGCCCTCGGGGATGGCCAGCCGGATCAGCACGACGGCCGCCGCGAGCAGCAGCGCGAACAGGACCCCCGCCAGCCCCGCGGCCCGCGGGGTGCGCAGCGCCTGCCGGGCAGGTGCGGCCGGGGTGTTCGTCACTTACGGTAACCGAGGATGGTCATCATGCCGGACTCGGAGTGGTACTGGTTGTGGCAGTGCAGCATCCACAGGCCCGGGTTGTCGGCGTAGAAGTCGGCGACGAGCTTGCGGTGCGGCAGCACGATCGCCGTGTCCTTGCGCGTGCCGGTGTCGTTGATGCCGGTCAGCGCGAACGTGTGGCCGTGCAGGTGCAGCGGGTGCCACATGTCGGTGGCGTTGATCAGGGTGAGCCGGACCCGTTCGTCCTGGCGGATGGGATGGCGGTGCTCGGTGGTGTACGGCCGGTGGTCGAAGGCCCAGTCGTAGTTCTTCATGCTGCCGGTCAGCCGGATCCGGATGTGCCGGTCCGGTTCTCCGTCGCGGAAGGCCACCGACTCCTGCGGCCGCAGGCTCCGGGCCGGCAGGATGCGGCCGTCCAGCTCGTCCGGGTGGACGGAGGCCGCGGGGAGCCCCTTGCCCTTGTCGGTGCGCAGCACGGCCAGCGCCCTGGCCTTGCTGCCCTTGCCCTCGGCCAGCGCGAGCAGCGGGAACATGCCGTCCTTGACGGTGACGACCACGTCGTAGCGCTCGGCCATGCCGATGAGCAGCGCGTCCGTGTCCTGGTGCTCGACCGGATAGCCGTCGGTGTGCGTCACCGTCATCCGGTGACCGCCCAGGGCGACCCGGAAGGCGGTGTCGGCGCCCGCGTTGATGAGCCGCAGCCGGACCCGGTCCCCGGGCTTGGCCCTGAACACCTGGGCGGACCGCGGCAGATGCCCGTTGATCAGGTAGTACGGGAAGTCGACGTTGCCGCCCATGCCGTCCAGGAGGCGGCTGTGGGAGTGCCGCAGGAGACGGGAGGGCCCGCCGGCCGAGGGGTGGTACGGCGCGCTCCGCCCGGCGGAGGCGTGCGAGGCGGCGGAACCTTCCTGCTCGCCTCCTCCCCCCGTTTCTTCCATGTCCATGCTCATCGGCGAACGCTTGCCCTTGTGCAACTGCGCCAGCACGCCGTCCGGGGTGGAGCCGTCCACCCCGTCCACCCAGTCGTCCAGGACGACGACCCACTCCTTGTCGTAGGAGAGCGGTTCCTCGGGGTCGTCCACGATCAGCGGCGCGTACAGGCCCCGGTCGAGCTGCATGCCCTCGTGGGAGTGGAGGAGGTAGGTGCCCGGGTAGGCCACGGCGAAGCGGTAGCGGAACTCCTCACCCGGTTTGATCCCCTTCTGGGTGAGCCCCGGCACACCGTCCATGTCACAGCGCAGGCGCACCCCGTGCGAGTGCAGCGTCGTCGCCACCGGCAGGCGGTTGGCCAGCGTGAGGTCCAGGATGTCGCCCCTGGTCACCCGGATCACCCCGCCGGGCACCGCGTTGCTGTACGCCCACGTCCTGACGGAGCGTCCGCCCAGGTCGAACGTGGTCTCGGCGGCGGTCAGCCGGAAGGTGCGCACCGGCCCCGTGCCGCGCTCGCGCTCGGCGGCCAGCACCTCGGGGTCGGACGGGTTCACGTACCCCTTGGGCCCCTTGGGCACGAAGGGCCGGCGTCCGCCGTCCGCGTCGCCGGAGCCCGGTGCGGATCCCGAACCACGCTCGGTTCCCGGGTGCGGGCCCGCCTCCGAGGGGGTTCCGGACCCGGAACAGGCTCCCAGGAGACCCGAGCCGGCAGCCAAGATCGAGGCACTGAGCAGGGTGCGCCGCGTAGGTGTGTGCATGAATGAATAACACACGTTTTATGGCGATATGTGGGAGAACTGGGGCGGCGCGTCCGGTGATCCTGGCGGTCAATTTCCGTGCGGCCGCGCCCGGCAGCCGGGGAGGGTCCCCCGGTCGGCCGAAGCGGGGGCGGGCGGCCGGACCGTACCCCTCCGGGTCTGCCGGACCGTACCCCTCCGGGGCTGCCGGACCGTACCCCTCCGGGGCTGCCGGACCGCACGGTTCCGGGTTCGCCCGACCGTGCCGCTCCGCGTGCCATTCGTGCTCCGGTTCCCGGTGCGGCGGCGTCCGGTGTCGCCGTCGAGGCGATCCGGCATCGGCCGGGCCGGCCGGGGCGGGGCGGAACGCGCCTGCGTGCAGGGCGACTTGGCCGAAACTCGCCCCCTCAGGCGCCGCACAGGCGCAACAAAATGGCGGCAGGCGCCGGGATTCCGGTTCCTGCCGCCGTCTGCCGCCGGGTCAGTTGGCCCGGGCCGCCGCCCTCCGGGCGTTGTTGTACAGGCGCATCAGGTGCTTGGCCACGGCGCACGGCACGCCGTCCGCATGGCACTGGCGGCACGTCCGCAGGTGCTGTTGGTGTTCAGAATGCGCTTGCTGCAGAGCATCGCCCTGGGACGGCATGAGGATCCTCGCACGGGGTCGGACGGAGAAGAGCGCTCAACTTGGTTGTACGGAGCACCTGAGGCCAAAGTTGATCACGTTACTCCCGGTAGTGGAAAGCGGCATCCGGCCACGCTGAGCCACTGACCGTCCCGGCCCGTTCCGTCACACAGGGTCATGCGCCCCAGGTCATCCGGCCTGTCGTCCGGAATATGCCCACCAGCGGCCCTCGTGCCGGTTCACGGCGATCGGCCGGCCGAAGCAGGAGGTCAGCCCGGGGCCGGTGAGCACCTCCGCCACGGGCCCGCCGGCCAGGATCCTGCCCTCGCGCAGCAGCAGGGCGTGGCTGACGGCAGGGGACAGCTCCTCCAGGTGGTGGGTGACCGTCACGGTCGCGAGCCGCGGGCGCCCCTGCGCCAGCCGGTGCATGGCCTCCACGAGGTCCTCGCGGGAGGGCAGGTCGAGGGCGTTGAACGGCTCGTCCAGGAGGAGCAGCGCGGGCTCGGCCATCAGCGCCCGCGCGATGAGGACGCGGGCTCGCTGTCCGCCGGAGCAGACGCCGTACGGCCGGTTCGCCAGGTCCTTGATCTCCAGTTCGGCGAGGAGTTCGTGAGCCCGCTCGCGCACCTCGTCGTCGTAGGAGCGCCACAGCGGCTGCACCGTGCCGCTGTGACCGGTCAGCACGACCGTGTGCGCGTCGAGGTCCTGGGGGACACGCTGCGCGGAGGTGACGTGCCCGATGAGGGCCCGCAGTTCGCGCACGTCGACCCGGCCGAGGCGGGCGCCCAGCACCTCGACGGTGCCGGTCGTGGGGTGCATCAGCGCGCCGAGCAGCCGCAGCAGCGTGGTCTTGCCCGCGCCGTTGGCGCCGAGCAGCGCCCAGTGCTCCCCGGGCCGGATCGTCCAGTCGATGCCGTCGAGGATCACCTGGTCGGTCGTGAACCGGCGCACGCCCACCTCCCGGAGCGCCACGACCGCTCCCGGACCCGCGGGTCCGCGGTCCTCCGCGGGCCTGCCTTCCGTTGTCTCCTCGGCCATCCCAGGGCTCCCCTCGACGCGTTCGGCCCCCGTCTCATCGGCACGGCAGACGTTAGATGCATCCGGCACCTTGTCGTCGGCCCGTCCGGTTCGTGGACGCCGCAGGGGGCGTGGCCGGCCGCTGCCGGGCGCGTCGGGTGCGCGCCGGGTCAGGCCGCGAGGTCGCGGGAGTCCCCCATGACGACGACCGGGTGCAGGCGCGGGTCGAGCGTGCGCAGCAGGTAGCGCATGTCCTCCTCGGACTGGCTCACGCACGCGGACGTACCGCTGCCGTGGTCCATGTGCAGCCAGACGCTGCCGCCCTTGTGCTCTCCCTGGGGCCTGGTGGGGTCATTGGGTGAGGTGCCCCGGACGCGGTTGTAGTCGATCGCGATGACGTAGTCGAAGTCGTGCCAGGAGTTCTTGTTCCAGTAGTGGGGCGCCTGGAACGAGGCCGACCGGGTGTACGGCAGCCGGGTCCCGGGGTCCGCCAGCACACCGCCCGCGTCGCTCAGGGTGAACACGCCCACGGGAGTGCGCTGGTCGCCTTCGTGGTGGTCGGACGTCCAGCCCTTCCTGCCGTTGTGCGCTGCCCAGGAACGCAGTTGCTTCCAGGAGGAGCCACTTTTGGTGAAGACCCGTACCGTCGAGTCGGGGGAGTCGGGGCCCGCGCCGTAGACGGCGACCACCTGGCGGGTACCGGCCGGGACACGCCGCCACAGCCGGTCGCCGATGCCGGGCACGCGGGTCGGCGCCGTACCGGGCGGCGCACCGGCGCCGGTTCCGGCCGTCTCTCCGTCCGGTCCGCCCGTATCTCCGTCCGCGCGCGCGTGGCCCGAACCGCCGCAGGCGGTCAGGGACATCGCCAGCGCTCCGCAGGCCGCCACCGCGACCATCGTCCGTATCGCACCGCCTTGTCGCAGGGCACCGCCGTTTCGCATGGCGCCCATGATTCCATCGGGGCCGCGCGGTTCGGGCCCCGCCCACAGGTGGTGTCCGTCACCCGAATGGCCCTCCGTGGCAGCGCCCCCAGGGCTGATCGGGTGTCTCCTGAGGTGAGAGAGGCGTCCATCAAGGGAGCCGATCATGTATGAGATGTGTGCAGGAGCCGAGAAACCGGGCGGCGCGCTGGTGTGGCATGTCATGGCCAAGAACACGGTGACCACGCTCTGCGGCAGGCGGCTCGGCCGGCGCGTCGACGGGGCGAGCGCGCAGCGGGCCGGTCACTGTTCCACGTGCATGGCCTTGTTCGGGAAGCTGATGACCGCTCCACCGGCCGTCAGCTCTCCCGCCGGCACGGAGCAGTAGCCGGTCCGTGCGGCAGTGGCCTGTTCGACGGGGAGGTCTTTCCGTCGGGCAGGCCCCTTCCGTTGCGCGGCGGTTGAGGCTGCCGGCCCCGGACACCCTCCGCTGGTGCCGCTGGTGCCGCTGGTGCCGCTGGTGCCGCTGGTGCCGCTGGTGCCGCTGGTGCCGCTGGTGCCGGTGCCGGTGCCGGTGTGGAGTCTGCTGTGGGGCGCGACGCGCCGGGGGCCCGCGGAGCCGGCCGCGCACGGCGGACCGTGCCGTGCGGGCAGTCCCGTGCTCACTTGCCTAAGGAATTTAGGGAAGTGCACAATCCCTTCAGGGAACCGAAGGGATCACTGTGCCACGCGCTGGACTCACCACCGAACGACTGGTCCGGGCCGGAGCGGAGCTGGCCGACGAGGTCGGCTTCGAACAGGTGACCGTCTCGGCGCTCGCCAGACGGTTCGACGTGAAGGTCGCGAGCCTGTACTCGCACCTGAAGAACTCGCAGGACCTCAAGACCCGGATCGCCCTGCTGGCCCTGGAGGAGCTGGCCGACCGGGCGGCCGACGCCCTGGCCGGCCGGGCCGGCCAGGAGGCGCTGGCCGCCTACGCCGACGTGCAGCGCACCTACGCCCGTGAGCACCCCGGCCGCTACGCCGCCGCCCGGCTCCCCCTCGACGCGCAGACGGCGGCCGCCAGTGCGGGAGTGCGGCACGCCCAGATGACCCGGGCGATCCTGCGCGGCTACCACCTGGCGGAACCGGAGGAGACCCACGCCGTCCGGCTGCTCGGCAGCGTCTTCCACGGCTACGTGAGCCTGGAGCTCGCCGGCGGCTTCAGCCACAGCGCCCCCGACTCCGAGGAGACCTGGGCCTGGGTCCTCGACCGCCTCGACGCCCTGCTGCGCGACCCCGCCGTGCTCTCCGGCGCGTCTCACAGAGCGGTATCCGGCAAGGATCATGCGCCCAAGTCGTGACGACTTGGGTGGGTCGATGCTAGAAAGGCCGGATGGCAGACCGTTTTGCCCGTCTTCGACGTATACCGGGGCGGTCGCTGGTGGGAAAGAGTCCACGAAGCGTTGCCGGACAGGTGTTCGTCCTTCAGGTGGCCCTCGTGGTGCTGCTGGTGATCGGCGCCGTCGTCGCCCTCGTCCTGCAGTCCGAGCGGGACACCGGTGCCGAGGCCGAACGCCGGTCCGTGGCCGTCGCCCAGACCTTCGCCCACGCCCCGGGCGTCCTCGCCGCGCTGCGCGCACCCGCCCCCTCGACCGTGCTCCAGCCCCTGACGGAGGCCGGACGCACCGCGGCGGGCGTCGACTTCATCGTCGTCATGGACACCCACGGCATCCGGTACACCCACCCCCTGCCCGACCGCATCGGCAAGCGCTTCGTCGGCAGTATCGGCCCCTCCCTGGCGGGGAAGGTCCGCACGGAGAGCGTGCACGGACCGCTCGGGCACGAGGTGCAGGCCACCGTCCCCGTCGAGGACCGCGCGGGCCACGTGGTCGCCCTGGTCTCCGCCGGGCTGAAGGTCAAGAACGTCACCGGGCAGGTGTACCGGCAGATCCCGATCATCCTCACCGCCGGAGCCGTGGCACTCGGCCTGGCCACGGCCGTGACGGCGCTGGTGGGCCGGCGGCTGCGCCGCCAGACCCACAGCCTCGGCCCCGCCGAGATGACCCGCATGTACGACCACCACGACGCCGTCCTGCACTCCGTGCGCGAAGGAGTGCTCATCGTCGGCGGTGACGGGCGGTTGCTGCTCGCCAACGACGAGGCCCGAAGGCTCCTCGACCTTCCGCCGGACGCCGAGGGCAGACACGTGACACACCTGCCGAAACTCCAGCCCGAGACCGTCGCACTGCTCGCGTCCGGCCGGGAGGCCACGGACGAGGTCCACCTCGCCGGGGGACTGCTGCTCGCCGTCAACCAGCGGCCCACCGACCGTGACGGGGGACCCGCCGGCACCGTCGTCACGCTGCGCGACTCCACCGAACTGCAGGCACTGTCCGGCCGCGCCGAGGCCGCCCGGGAACGGCTCGAACTCCTCTACGACGCCGGCCTGGGCATCGGCACCACCCTCGACGTCGCCCGCACCGCCGACGAACTCGCCCAGGTCACCGTCGACCGCTTCGCCGACTTCGTCACCGTGGACCTCGACGACGCCGTACTGCGCGGCGAGGAACCGGACCCCGCGGCCACCGGGATGCGCCGCGTCGCCGTGCGCGGCGTACGGGACGACCACCCGCTCTACGAGAAGGGCCGGCTGATCGACTTCCTGCCCTCCACGCCCCAGGCCCGCGGCTGCGGCAGCGGCCGGCCCGAACTGGTGCCCGACCTGTCGTCGGCCGCCGACTGGCAGGCACAGGACCCCGAACGCGCCGGGCGGATCGTCGACTACGGCATCAACTCGCTTCTCACGGCCCCGATCCGGGCCCGCGGCGCCGTCCTCGGCGTGGCCAACTTCTGGCGCGCCAAGGAACACGGCCCCTTCGAGGAGGAGGAACTGTCCCTGGCCGAGGAACTCGTGGCCC
This sequence comes from Streptomyces sp. NPDC021356, assembly GCF_040641015.1. NCBI lineage: Bacteria > Bacillati > Actinomycetota > Actinomycetes > Kitasatosporales > Streptomycetaceae > Streptomyces > Streptomyces sp. NPDC021356. Next base: position 26,437 of record NZ_JBFACU010000019.1, read on the forward strand.
GCGCCGCCGTCAGCATCGACAACGCCCGCCGCTTCGCCCGCGAGCACGCCCTGGCCGTCACCCTCCAGCGCAGTCTGCTGCCCCGGGCGCTCCCGGACCACAGCGCCGTCGACGCCGGATACCGCTACCTGCCCGCCCAGTCCGGCGTCAGCGGAGACTGGTTCGACGTGATCCCCCTGCCGGGCGGCCGGGTGGCACTCGTCGTCGGAGACGTGGTCGGCCACGGTCTGCACGCCGCCGCCACCATGGGCCGCCTGCGCACAGCGGTGCACAACTTCGCCACGCTCGACCTGCCCCCCGACGAACTGCTGAGCCACCTCGACGACCTGGTCGGCCGCATCGACCAGGACGAGGCCTGCCCGGAGACCGCCGCGGACATCGTCGGCGCCACCTGCCTGTACGCGATCTACGACCCCGTCGGCCGCCGCTGCGCCATGGCGCGCGCCGGCCACCTCGCCCCCGCGCTGGTCCGCCCCGACGGCAGCGTCGACTTCCCCGACCTGCCGTCCGGGCCGCCGCTCGGGCTGGGCGGCATGCCCTTCCGCACGGCCGAACTGGACCTGGAGGAGGGCACCCAGATCGTCCTGTACACCGACGGTCTCATCGAGGACCGTCACCGCGACCTCGACGAGGGCATGGAACTGCTGCGCGAAGCCCTCGCAGGCCACCCCGAGCGGACGCCGGAACAGAGCTGCCAGGCCGCGCTGGAGGCGCTGCTGCCCGCCCGGCCCAAGGACGACGTCGCCCTGCTCGTCGCCCGCACCCGCGCCCTGCCGGCCGCGCGGATCGCCGACTGGGACGTGCCGCCCGACCCGGCCGCCGTCGCCAAGACCCGCGTCGCCGCCTGCGCCAAGCTGGACGAATGGGGCCTCGCCGAGCTGGGTTTCGGCCTGGAACTCGTCCTCAGCGAACTCGTCACCAACGCCATCCGCTACGGTTCCGCGCCGATCCACGTCCGCCTGATCCACGACCGCACCCTGATCTGCGAGGTCTCCGACGGCACCAGCGCCTCCCCGCACCTGCGCCACGCGGCGACCACCGAGGAGGGCGGCCGGGGCCTGTTCCTCGTGGCACGGACGACCGAACGCTGGGGCACCCGGTACACCCCGGGGGGCAAGGTGATCTGGGCGGAACTGGCCCTGCCGGACGGGCCGCCGGAGCCGTAGAACACTCAGGCCCCCTGAGAACGCGCCACCGAGACGATCACCTCCCGCAACTGCTCGACGTACAACCGCATGTTCTTGTACGCGACGTCGGTGTCCGGATAGCGGCTCGCGAACTGCAGCCCCTCGTGCAGCCGGTTGACCCACGCGCACACCTGGTCCCCGTAGGACACCCTGATCAGGCCGTAGGCCTTCAGCTCGGCCCAGCGTTCGGACCCCGGGATGCCCCGGGCGTCGACGAACGAGACGATCGAATAGAGATCGGGGGAGGTCGGGCGGAAGTCGGACCCGAGCAGCCGCAGCACCCGGGCCAGGGGCATGCGGGCCAGGGACCTGCCGGCGCGCAGCCGCGTGCTCACCATCCGCAGCAGGGCGGGGAAGTCCGCCGCCAGGGCGGTGTCGATCTCGATCGGCGCGCCGCCGACGTACCAGCCCACGGAGTCCATCCACTGCGACTTCCTCCTCGTGTGGAAGGGGACGACGGTCCGGTAGACCGGCTGACCGCCGATCTCGTGGACGATGAGACTCGTGGCCGCCAGGACACCGACCAGGCTCCCGCCGAAGGGACGGCAGTACGCCTCGAAACCGGCCGCGTCGTCGGCGTCCACGAGCATCTCGCGCATGAGTTTCTGGCGGGGCAGCGGGCCGCCGGGATCCAGGCCGAGATCGAGGGGGAAGTTCGGCAGCCGGCCGTCGCACCGGCCGATGAACTCCCGCCAGCGCTCCACGACGGCGTCGGCGCGGTCCAGTTCGTCCGCGCTGGCCCGTTCGGTCCGGCAGAAGTCGACATAGCTGCTGACCGGACGCGGCTGCGGACGGTCGCCCGCGACGCCCGCCGAGTACAGCTCATGGATCTCTGCGGGGATACGCTGGACCGAGTAGGAGTCCACGTTGCTGTGGTCGAACGCCATGTACACACTCGCGCCGTCGTCCCTGACGACCGCCGAGAAGAGGAAGTTCGGCCAGCGCAACGCGTCCGCCGTCACGTCGAAACGGTCCTGCAGGTGCCCCGCCAGCGCGTCCGCGTCGGAGAAGTCACCGACCGACTCGCGCCGCAGTGCCACGTCCCCGGCATCGAGAGTGAACCGCCGCATGTCGTCACCGGACCAGCGGAAGCCGCTGCGCAGCGTCTCGTGCCGGAGCATCCAGCCGCGCAGGGCCTCACCGAGGGCGTCCAGATCGACTCTGCCGGGGACGTCGAACGCGGTGCCCAGCCAGGTCGGCACGAACAGCCCGCCCTCGCGAACGGACCTGGCCGTCCTGATGTGCGACTCCTGGATGTACGCCGGCGGACGGGAATCGTCCGGCAGAGCGGACGCGGCCTCGACGGCCGCCGGATCGAGTGTCCACTCGACCAGCCGTCCCGGCCGGACCTCGCAGCGCTGGATGTCGGTCATACGCAAGGCAAGCCTCCGTTGCAGAGGGGGTACAGGGAAGCAACTGCGTACGGGCACGAGGGGTTGCGGGTCGCCGGGCGCCGTTCGATCTCCGGCGCCACTCGTTCGGGGACGTCTCAGCGGGTGGGCAACCGGTCGTAGGTCCGGAACGTGTAGGTCGCGTCGTAGCTCATCAGGTTGCCGCTCGGCGCCGGCAGACCGAGCCGCCGGTCCAGGGCCCTCGTCAGCGGACCGCAGTGCTCGGCGGCCGGGGCGGCGAAGGTGTCGTCGTACGCCGAGAACTTGATCACGGGCGGGTTCGTCGACACCCATTCCGAGGGGCTGGGCCGCTTCAGGGCGAAGTCGACCGGCTCCGCCGAGCCGATCACGCAGGCCCGGGGCAGCAGCGGACCCACCAGCCGGAAGCGGAGGCTGAACCGTCCCGTGTAGAAGTCGGACCGGCCGCCGTACTCGGGGTGTATCGCGAGGCCGGGCAGTGGCGGCTGTCCGGCTGCCGCGGTGCCGGTGAGCCCGCCGGGCACGGGGGTCGCCGCGGTGTGCATCGCACCCCACACCTGTCCCTGCGATCCGTCGGGCATCGGTCCCTCGGCGTGGGTCATCGTGATCGGCGCGAGCGTCACGGTGACGTTCCCCATCGTCAACCGGGGCGCGGCGGAGTGCACTTCGCACCGCCAGCTGCCCGGGTCCACGCCGGCCGGGAGAGCGGGGCAGTCGGCGAAGTCCGGCAGGGCCTCGGCGGCGCTCGCGACAGGCGCGCTCGCCAGGCCCGTCAGAGCGATCGCACCGGCCAGGGCCGCTCCGGCCACGGTCGGAGCGAGGCGGAGGACGCGTCGGACAGGGCGCCCGGTGCGGCCGGACCGGAAGGGGCCGGCCGTTCCGGTGCGCGGGGGGCGAGGGGCGTGTGCGGTGATCTTCGGCATGACCCCAGACTGCCGAGCCGCACCGGGCCGCCACCATCCGTGACATCCCCGGCCCTTCCCTGACCGGCCCCTGACGCCGAGTCAGGGGTCGCCCCGAGACGGCTCACCCGGTGCTCGCCGTGGCGCGGGGCAGGGCGGCGGTGTCGTCGGCGGATTCGTCGCCGGCCGCCGGGGCAGCAAGGGCACCGTGCTCGGCTGGTTCGCGGTGCAAATCCTCTCCTACGGCCTCGGCGCCGCCGGTCTCGTCGTCGCGGCCGTCGCCCGGACGCGCCCGCCCGCCGGGCGGCCGGCATGTGCTCGGCCGTCATGGTCGGCGACACCGGCATACAGGCGCCCAGGCCGATTCCGGCGACCGGACGCAGCAGCGCGAACACCGTCACCGCGCCGGCCGGCGACACCAGCAACGCGAAGACGGAGAAGAGCAGCACAGTGCTCGCGATCGTCGTGTTCCGGGTCAGGAAGGCGTCGTGAGCACCGTGTCCACCTGGATCAGCCGCGGCCCCTCCGGGCGCTCTGCGAGGGCGGCCCGGAGCCGGCGGCGGCGTGCAGGTTGACCAGCACCGGGCGCCCGGTGGCCTGCGCGTAGCCCTCCGCCATGCCCACGACGGCGCCCTCGTGCAGACCGAGGACGTAGCGGAACCCGGCGGGCAGGTGGGCGAGGAACGGCAGTTCGTCCGAACCGGGGTTGCCGAACACGGTGGTGAGCCCCTGGCGCTTCAGGAACTCGTGGGAGACACGACGAACGGAGGACACCGGCTGTTCCTTTCGCAAGTGACGCACCGCACGCCAGGCCACGGCCCGGCAGGGACGCCCACACACGTTCCGGACCGCCGCTGCGGAGTCGATCGATGTGAGGGACCCCGCCCACCGTCCGGCCGCTCGACGTGGACGACGCGGAACGGCAACCGCGCCGCGGCGACCTCGACCGGCCCGGCGCCGGAGGGCACCGGGTGGACACCCCGACGGAGTCGGCCGAGGCGTGGGCCGACCGGGTGCATTCCGGCCGGTATTGGGCCATCCCGGCGACGGCAGAAGACGCTTCGCGCCCCCCAGGACGCCAGGATTGTGAAGAGCCCTGCGGACAGTCCCGCGGAACTCACGCATCCATGTCTTGAGAGAAAGCGTGTTACGGGCCGCATGACAGACGTTCAGCACATCACACCGGAAACCACCGGTCCCCGTCGTCGCCTGCGACCCGGAGCCGTGGTGGTGAAGTGGGTGACGACGACCGATCACAAGACGATCGGATCGCTGTACCTGATCACCTCGTTCGCGTTCTTCCTGTTCGGCGGCATCCTGGCGCTGGTGATGCGCGCCGAGCTGGCCCGCCCGGGCCTGCAGATCGTCTCCACCGAGCAGTTCAACCAGGCCTTCACGATGCACGGCACGGTCATGCTGCTGATGTTCGCGACGCCGCTGTTCTCGGGCTTCACAAACTGGATCATGCCGTTGCAGATCGGCGCTCCCGACGTGGCCTTCCCCCGGCTGAACATGCTCGCCTACTGGCTGTATCTGCTGGGCTCGCTGATCGCGGTGAGCGGCTTCCTCACCCCGGACGGCGCGGCCGACTTCGGATGGTTCGCGTACTCGCCCCTGAACGACTCGCACCACTCGCCCAACGTCGGCGGTGATCTGTGGATCATGGGTCTGGCCCTGTCGGGCTTCGGCACGATCCTCGGCGCGGTCAACTTCATCACCACGATCGTCACCATGCGCGCCCCGGGCATGACCATGTTCCGCATGCCGATCTTCACCTGGAACGTGATGCTCACCAGCGTCCTGGTGCTGTTCGCCTTCCCTGTCCTGGCGGCCGCTCTGCTGGTGCTGGAAGCGGATCGGAAGTTCGGCGCCCATGTGTTCGATCCGGCCAATGGTGGTGCGATCCTGTGGCAGCACCTCTTCTGGTTCTTCGGCCATCCAGAGGTGTACATCATCGCGCTGCCGTTCTTCGGCATCGTCACCGAGATCATCCCGGTCTTCGCCCGCAAGCCCATCTTCGGCTACATGGGCCTGGTCGGTGCGACGATCTCGATCGCGGGTCTCTCGGTGACGGTGTGGGCGCACCACATGTTCCCCACCGGCGCGGTGCTCCTGCCCTTCTTCTCCTTCATGAGCTTCCTGATCGCGGTGCCGACCGGGGTGAAATTCTTCAACTGGATCGGCACCATGTGGAAGGGGTCGCTGTCCTTCGAGACACCGATGCTGTGGGCGACCGGCTTCCTGGTGACCTTCCTCTTCGGTGGGCTCACCGGTGTCCTCCTGGCCTCGCCGCCGCTGGACTTCCACGTGACCGACAGCTACTTCGTGGTCGCGCACTTCCACTACGTCGTCTTCGGCACGGTCGTCTTCGCGATGTTCGCCGGGTTCCACTTCTGGTGGCCGAAGTGGACCGGCAAGATGCTCGACGAGCGGCTGGGCAAGATGACCTTCTGGATGCTCTTCATCGGCTTCCACACCACGTTCCTGGTGCAGCACTGGCTGGGCGCGGAGGGCATGCCCCGCCGCTACGCCGACTACCTGGCGGCCGACGGCTTCACCGGACTGAACATGGTCTCCACCATCGGCTCCTTCCTGCTGGGCCTGTCGATGCTGCCGTTCCTCTACAACATCTGGAAGACGGCCAAGTACGGCCGGAAGGTCGAGATCGACGACCCGTGGGGCTTCGGCCGCTCGCTGGAGTGGGCGACGTCCTGCCCGCCGCCGCGGCACAACTTCGTCACCCTGCCCATGATCCGCAGCGAGTCCCCGGCGTTCGACCTGAACCACCCGGAGGTGTCGCTGGCGGACCGGCAGGAGAACCTGGGCCTGCCGGCATGACGGACGCGGCGGGACGCACCGGCGGGGAGCCGTTCACCCCCGCCCGCCTGGCCGACCAGGTGGAAGGCTACCTGCTGTGGCAGGCCCGCGTCGCCGAGGCGGAGGAACGGGCCCGCGCCTTCACCGAGCCGCTGCAGTGGCTGACCACCGCGCAGCGGGAGGAGATCGAGGACCACTACGTCCGCGACTGCCTGACCCGGGCCCGGGCGGACCTGCAACGCGTCGCCGACCGCTGCCGGGCGCTGCGCGGCGAGTACGAGGAGCGCTACCGGCGGCTGCGCGCCCGCTGCCTCGCCTTCTGGATCGCCGCTCTGACCGTGGTCGCCGCCGCCATGCTCGTGGTGGTGGCCGTCACCCGGACCTGACCGCACCGGCCCCGGCCCCCCGGCCCCGGCGTGCTCACAACTGCCCGCGGACACCGGGTTCGCGCGGCGGCCGCGGCGGCCTGTCCCCGTCCGCGCCCTCCTCCATGGCACGCCGGGCCGCGCCGCGGCGCCGGATCGGCAGGACCGTACGCCGGTGCAGATCCTCCAGGAGGAAGGCGGTGCCGGCGTAGAGGGCGAGCGCCACCAGAAGCAGTGCCGCGGCGGCGTCGGCGAGTTCGACCGCGCGCGGCGCGCCGAGCTGGTAGGCCGCCGCCAGTGCGGCACGCAGCGCCGACACGGTGAGGACGGCGCCGAGCAGCGTCTTGCCCAGGAAGCCGGTCACGGCCAGTGGCACGAGCATGAGTGCGAACGCGCTCAGGTACATGCCGACGGCGACAGATCTGTCCTGCGCCGGCGCGACGACGTGCAGCACCCCCAGCGCGGCCCACGAGGTGGCGAACAGGCCGAGCGCCGCCGCGGCGGCGGTGTCACGGCTCAGGAAGGCCATCACCGCGGCCAGGAACTCCAGCGGGAAGACGAAGACCGCGAGCAGGATGCCCGTCGGCCGCACCTGGTCACCGGTGACCAGCCCCAGGCCGATCCCGGCGAGCAGGACCATGCCGATGCCGAAGGCGAAGAAGCCGAGCGGCAGGGGGTTGCCGTACGGCCGGACGGTGACGGTGGCGGCCCGCTCGGAGTCCGCGTCGGTGCCGGTCACGTCCGCCGCGTACCCGAGGGCTCCCCCAGGAAACGCCGGGGCGGCGACGGCGTCAGGACTGCGTCAAGGCCGAGGTGAGCGCCGTAAGAGAGACGTCAACGGGGGGCGGGATCCGGTCGAAGAGGGGATTTCCTCTACTCGTCCGAAGCATCCGCACTCATTCCAGGAGCTCACGATGGCCGATCTGGCCTTCGTCGTCACCACACTCGCGGTCTTCGCGCTGGTGGCCCTCGTCGCCAAGGGGGTGACGAAGCTGTGACCGCCGAGAACGTCGTCGGCCTGGTCGTGGCCGTCGCCCTGCTGGGATACCTCGTCCTCGCCCTGATCTTCCCGGAGAGGTTCTGAGCCCCGCCATGAGTCCCGTACTTGCCGGTGTGCTCCAGTTGCTCGCCCTGGTGGCCGCACTGGCGCTCGCCCACGTCCCCCTCGGCTCCTACCTGGCCCGGGTCTACTCCTGCGACCGGCACTGGCGCGTGGAGCGGTGGATCTACCGGGGGATCGGCGCCGACCCGGACACGCAGATGCGCTGGCCCGCGTATCTGCGCGCCGTCCTCGCCTTCTCCGCGGCCGGTGTCCTCTTCCTGTACCTGCTCCAGCGCGTCCAGGGCGTGCTGCCGCTCTCCCTCGGCTTCCGGTCCGTCGATCCCGCTCAGGCGTTCGGCACGGCGGCGTCCTTCGTCACCAACACCAACTGGCAGTCCTACGCCGGCGAGCAGACCATGGGGCACCTCGTCCAGACCGCCGGTCTGGCCGTGCAGAACTTCGTCTCGGCCGCGGTGGGCATCGCGGTGGCCGTCGCGCTGGTCCGCGGCTTCACACGGTCCCGCACCGGTGAACTGGGCAACTTCTGGGCCGACCTGGTGCGCGGCACCGTCCGCGTCCTCGTGCCGGTCGCCGCCCTCGCCGCCGTCGTCCTCGTCGCGTGCGGCGCGATCCAGAACTTCTCCGGGATCCACGAGGTCGGCCAGTTCCTGGGCGGCTCGCAGCAGTGGAACGGCGGCGCGGTCGCCTCCCAGGAGGCCATCAAGGAGCTGGGCACCAACGGCGGCGGCTACTTCAACGCCAACAGCGCCCACCCCTTCGAGAACCCGACGCCGTTCACCGACCTCTTCGAGATCTTCCTGATCCTCGTCATTCCGTTCGCGCTGACCCGCACGTTCGGACTGATGGTCGGCTCGGTGCGCCAGGGCCGTGCCGTCCTGGCCGCCATGGTCACCGTCTGGCTCGGCTTCACGGCCCTGATGATGTGGACCGAGTTCGCCCACCACGAGGGCGCCCTGCAGCTCGCGGGCGGGGCCATGGAGGGCAAGGAGAACCGGTTCGGGGTCGGCGCCTCCTCGATCTTCGCCGTGGCCACGACGCTCACCTCGACCGGCGCGGTGGACTCCTTCCACTCCTCCTTCACCGGGCTCGGCGGCGGCATCACCCTGCTGGGCATGATGCTCGGCGAGATCGCGCCCGGCGGCACCGGATCCGGCCTCTACGGCATGCTGATCATGGCCGTGATCGCGGTGTTCATCGCGGGCCTCATGGTCGGCCGCACCCCCGAGTACCTGGGCCGGAAGATCGGCTCCCGGCAGATCAAGCTCGCGGCCTGCTACATCCTCGTCACCCCGGCCCTCGTCCTGGTCTTCACCGCCCTGTCGACGGCGCTGCCGACCCCGCCGCACTCCGCCCTCAACCCCGGCGCGCACGGCTTCTCCGAGATCCTCTACGCCTACACGTCCGCCGCGAACAACAACGGCTCGGCGTTCGCCGGCCTGAACGCGAACACGGACTGGTTCAACACCACCACCGGGCTCGCCATGCTGCTCGGCCGGTTCCTGCCGATGGTGTTCGTCCTGGCGCTGGCAGGCTCGCTGGCCGAGCAGCGGCCGGTGCCGGTGAGCGCCGGCACCCTGCGCACCGAGAAGCCCCTGTTCGCCGGGCTGCTCGTGGGCGCGATCCTGATCGTCACCGGTCTGACCTACTTCCCGGCGCTGGCGCTGGGCCCGCTCGCCGAAGGGCTGGCGTGATGACGACCCGTACCGAGAGCCAAGAGGACTCCATGTCCACAGCAACCCCCACCCGGGCGCCGCACCGCGACGCACCCACCGGGCATCCCCAGGCCCCGGGCCGCGTCGGCGCGGGCCTGTTCGACCCCGCGCAACTGCTCAGGTCGCTGCCGGACGCCCTGCGCAAACTCGACCCGCGGGTGCAGGCCAAGTCGCCGGTCATGTTCGTGGTCTGGATCGGCTCGGTGCTGACCACCGTCTTCTCCTGCACGGACCCCGGTGACTGGTTCGGCTGGACGATCAGCGCCTGGCTGTGGCTGACGGTCCTCTTCGCGGGCCTGGCCGAGGCCGTCGCCGAGGGGCGGGGCAAGGCCCAGGCCGACACGCTGCGCCAGGCCAAGACGGGCACCGTGGCCCGCCGGCTGGCCGCCGGGGGAGAGGAGCGGGTCCCCGGGACCGAACTGCGGATCGGTGACCTGGTGGTCTGCGAGGCCGGGGAGGTCATCCCCGGGGACGGCGACGTCGTCGAGGGCGTGGCGAGCGTCGACGAGTCGGCGATCACCGGCGAGTCCGCACCGGTCATCCGGGAGTCCGGCGGCGACCGCTGCGCGGTGACCGGCGGGACCAAGGTCCTCTCCGACCGCGTCGTCGTCAAGATCACCACCAGGCCGGGCGAGACCTTCATCGACCGGATGATCAACCTGGTGGAGGGCGCCGCACGGCAGAAGACGCCCAACGAGATCGCGCTGAACATCCTGCTGGCCTCCCTGACCATCGTGTTCCTGCTGGCCTGCGCCACCCTGCCGGCCTTCGCCGGTCACGCCGGCACACACCTGACGCTGGTCGTGCTGGTGGCGCTCCTCGTCTGCCTCATCCCGACCACGATCGGCGCGCTCCTGTCGGCCATCGGCATCGCGGGCATGGACCGGCTGGTGCAGCGCAACGTGCTCGCCATGTCCGGACGGGCCGTGGAGGCCGCCGGGGACGTCTCCACGCTGCTGCTGGACAAGACCGGCACCATCACCCTGGGCAACCGGCAGGCCGGCGAGTTCGTGCCCGTGCGCGACACCACCGCGGCCGAACTCGCCGACGCGGCCCAGCTCTCGTCGCTGGCCGACGAGACACCCGAGGGCCGCTCGGTCGTCGTCCTGGCGAAGGAGGCGTACGGGCTCAGGGAACGGCACCAGGGGGAACTGGCCGGCGCCGAGTGGATCACGTTCACCGCCCAGACCCGGATGTCCGGCGTGGACGTCGACGGCCGCCGGATCCGCAAGGGAGCGGCCGGCTCGGTCGTCGCCTGGGTCGAGGAGCGCGGCGGCACGGTCGGAGCGGACGCCGGGGCCCTCGTGGACGGCATCTCCGCGGCCGGGGGCACCCCGCTGCTGGTCGCCGTCGAGGACGGGCACGGCGCCCGCGTGCTCGGCGTCATCCACCTCAAGGACGTCGTCAAGGACGGCATGCGCGAACGGTTCGCCGAACTGCGCCGCATGGGCATCAGGACCGTCATGATCACCGGCGACAACCCGCTCACGGCCAAGGCGATCGCCGAGGAGGCAGGCGTCGACGACTTCCTCGCCGAGGCCACCCCCGAGGACAAGATGGCCCTCATCAAGCGGGAGCAGGCCGGCGGCAAGCTGGTCGCGATGACCGGCGACGGCACCAACGACGCACCCGCCCTCGCCCAGGCGGACGTCGGCGTGGCGATGAACACGGGCACGTCGGCCGCCAAGGAGGCCGGCAACATGGTCGACCTCGACTCCAACCCGACCAAGCTCATCGAGATCGTCGAGATCGGCAAGCAGCTCCTCATCACCCGGGGCGCGCTCACCACGTTCTCCATCGCCAACGACGTCGCCAAGTACTTCGCGATCATCCCGGCGCTGTTCGCCGCGGTCTACCCGGGCCTGGACAAGCTCAACATCATGCACCTGTCCTCGCCCAGCTCGGCGATCCTGTCCGCCGTCGTCTTCAACGCGCTGATCATCGTCGCGCTGGTGCCGCTCGCCCTGAAGGGCGTGCGCTACCGGCCCATGAGCGCGGACCGGATGCTCCGCCGCAACCTCGGCATCTACGGCATCGGCGGCCTGATCGCCCCCTTCGCCGGCATCAAGCTGATCGACCTGCTCCTGTCCCTCATACCCGGAATCGGCTGACCGCCATGAACAACTCCTTCACGAACACCGCCCGGTTGCTCGGGGCAGGCCTGCGCGCCCTGCTCGTCCTGACCCTGCTGACCGGCGTCGTCTACCCGCTCGTCGTCACCGGCATCGCCCAGGGCCTGTTCCCCGGCAAGGCCGACGGCTCCGAGGTCAGGTCGGACGGCAGGGTCGTCGGCTCCGCGCTCATCGGGCAGTCCTACGACCTTCCCCCGAGGAAGGGGCAGCAGACCCCGCAGGCCGACCTGAAGTGGTTCCAGGGGCGCCCCGCGAACGGCCTGGCCGCCAACAGCGTCAACACCCGGTACCACCTGCTCGTCTCCGGTGCCACCAACCTGGCCGCCGACAACAAGGCGCTGGCCGCGCAGGTCCGGGACGCGCGGGCGGCCGTCGTCAGGGACAACTCGGTGCCCGGCTACACGGTCGATCCCTCCGACGTCCCGGCCGACGCGGTGACCTCCTCCGGCTCCGGCCTGGACCCCGACATCTCCCCGCAGTACGCGCGGCTCCAGGCCCACCGGGTCGCCGTACGCAACGCACTGCCCCTCGCCCCGGTCGAGCGGCTGGTCGCGGACCACACCGAGGGCCGCACCCTGGGCTTCATGGGCGAGCCCCGGGTGAACGTGCTGCGGCTCAACATCGCCCTCGCGGACCTCGTGGCCGCGCGGCACTGAGCGTGGCCCGGCGCCGTGCTCCCGGGCGCCGTGGTCACCCCCGGCCCGGCGCCCTCATACGGTCAGCGTCCGGTCCGAGGGGTGGTGGAGGCGGGCGGCCGCGGCGGCGCGGGCCGCCTCCAGCACGCCGAGGAGGACCTGCTTGCTGGAGGCACGGTCGCGCACGTCGCACAGGACGACGGGCGTCGCCGGATCGAGGTCGAGGGCCGCCCGGACCTGCTCGGCCGTGCAGTCGCGCTGTCCGTGGAAGCAGTTGATGCCCACGGCGAACGGGATCCCGCGCTCCTCGAAGAAGTCGATCGAGGCGAACGAGGCCTCCAGCCGGCGCGTGTCGGCGAGGACGACCGCACCCAGCGCGCCCGTGGCCAGGTCGTCCCACATGAACCAGAACCGGTCCTGGCCGGGCGTGCCGAACAGGTACAGCACCAGTTCGGGACCGATCGTGATGCGGCCGAAGTCCATCGCCACCGTCGTCGAGGCCTTGCCCTCCACCCCGGACAGGTCGTCGACGCCGAGGCTCACCTCGGTCATCCGCTCCTCCGTCTCCAGCGGAGGGACCTCGCTCACCGCGGCCACCATCGTGGTCTTGCCCACGCCGAAACCGCCCGCGATGAGTATCTTCAGCGCGGTGGGCATGACGGGGTCAGAGCTGACGGATACCATCCATCACCCTTTCGATGAGTTCCACGCTCGGCCGGCTCTCCCGCCCCGGTGGCGACTGCACCAGGATCAGCGAGGCGTCGAGCAGATCGCCGCACAGCACCTTGACCACGCTCACCGGCAGGTCCAGCAGGGCGGCGATCTCGGCCACCGCCAGCGCACGGTCGCGGCACACATCCAGGATGTGGGCCGCCTCCGGCTCCAGATGGGCGGCGCCCGACTCCCGCGCGGACCGCGCGACGACCAGCGTGATGAGGGTGAACGCGTGCTGGCTGTGCTGGGTACGGCCACCGGTGATGGCGTACGGCCGTAAGTAGCGCCCGGCCTCCCCTTCGTCGTGCCGGCGCGGTTCAGGCATTCCGGACGGAGCCGCCGGCCGGGGACTGCACGCGCGGGGCGGCCGTGAGGTACTGGCCCACCTGCTTGACGAGCGTGCCCATCTCGTACGCCATCATGCCGACATCCACTTCCTCCGAGGCCAGCGCGGCCAGCCGCGCCCCCTTGCCCGCGGCCGTCACGAAAAGGAACGCCTTGTCCATCTGAATGACCGTCTGCTGCACCCGTCCGCTGTGGAAGTGGCGGGCGGCGCCCCGCGCGAGACTGTGCACGCCCGAGGCCACCGCCGAGAGGTGCTCGGCGTCGTCACGGAGCATGTCCTTGGACTTGCCGATGAGAAGGCCGTCCCCGGAGAGCACGATGGCGCAGCGGATCTCCGGAATCCGGTCCACCAGGCCGTCCAGGAGCCAGTCCAGCTGACGTCCGGTCTGTACCTGCTCAGTCATTGCCTGTCCTCACAGTTCATGGGCAGGGGGGCCTGCCGCATCGCTCTGCCGCCCGTGCGCGCCGTGCGGCGTGTCGTCGTCCTCGGACATCCAGGCCCGCTTGAGCCCCTGGTGGATGGCGCTCATCGCGCGGGCCGACGCGTCCGGCGAGATCACGTCGTCCTCGCCCCCGCCTCCGGGTTCGTCCTCGGCCTGCGAGGCCTCCCTGCGCAACTGCTGCGCCAGGCTGGCCCCCCTGACGCGGTGCGGCAGTACCGAGGGGGTCGTCAGGGGACGGGAGGCGTCCGGCACGCCGTCCGCGACGGCGGGAGGGGTCGGCGCCGTCGGCGCCCCGGCCGGCCCCGAGGGATCCGCGGCGGCCACGGGCCGCTCCTGGCGCGGCACCGCGCCGCGCCGTACGGGTGCACCGGCGGCCGGCGGCGCGGAGGGGGGCTGGGGCGTGTACGGGTCCACGACCGTGTACGGGTCCGCGGGCAGGTACGAGGCGGGCGGCACGGAGGGAGCCGGCGGGACGGGCGGAGCAGGCTGCCCGGCCGGGACGTGGCCCGGCATCGCGCCGGGCGGGTCCGCGGGCGTACCTGCGGGAGGGCCGAAGTCCGGCGACGGCGCGGGGTGTTCCGCTGCGGCTGGGGGCAACAGGCCTGCACCTCCGTACTCGGGAAAGCCGTTGTGGTCGGGGAGCGGCGCGTGGACGAGCACCTCGTCGGCCCCGGCCGGGCCCAGCCGGCCCGCCCCGGTCAGGATCTCCCGGCCGGTGCCGGCCTCCTGGCCGCCGCTCGTCAACCGGGCGTCGGCCGGGCTCTCCACGGCCCGCCCAGCGGCGACGGCCGCCGACTGCAACTGGTCGACGACCGGGGAGGCCACGTCCTCCAGCAGCGCGGCGGGCAGCATCACCAGGGCGAGCGTGCCGCCGTAGTCGGACTCGCGCAGCACCACCTTGATGCCGTGCCGCTCGGCCAGCCGGGCCACCACGAAGTGTCCCAGGCGGGGATCCTCGCCGAACACCGTCATGTCGACCCGGGGCGGCTGGGCGAGCAGTTCGTTGGCGCGCTCCAGCAGCTGTGCGGGCATGCCGAGCCCATGGTCCTCGACGTGCACGGCCAGACCCTTGGCCACCCGGGTCGTGCCGACCGTCACCTCGGTGTCCGGCGGGGAGAAACTGGTGCCGTTCTCGATGAGTTCGGCCAGCAGGTGCGTGACGTCGGCGACCGCCCGCCCGGCCAGCGCCACCCGCCGGTCCGCCGGTGTGTTGCGCACCCTGACCCGGGTGTAGTGCTCCGTCTCCGCCACCGCGCCGCGCATCACGTCGGTGATCGCCACCGGCCGGGTCATGCGGCGGCTCGGCGGGGCGCCGCTGAGGATCATCAGGTTCTCCGCGTGCCGCCGCACCCGGGTGGCCAGGTGGTCGACGCGGAAGATGTCCTTGAGCAGGTCCGAGTCCTCGTGCTTGCGCTCCAGGTCGTCGAGGAGCGCGATCAGCCGGTGGATCAGCACCTGGGCGCGCCGGATGAGCTGGCCGACGACCTTGTCCGAGCCCTCCCGGCCCTGCGACTGGCGCAGCACGGAGTCCGCGGCGACCCGCGCCAGCTGGTCGACCGCCGAGGACAGCCGGCCGACCTCGTCGCCCGCCTGCTGCCGCTGCGGTGCGAGGGCGGCCGGATCGACGCGTTCGCCCTTCTCCAGCCGGGCCAGCAGTTCGGGAAGCCGGAACGCCGCCAGCTGCTCGGTGCCCGACCGCAGCGCGGCCAGCTCCTCGGACAGCCGCTCGAACTCGGCGAGCCGCCCGAGCGCCGAACGCCGGGTGCGCAGGGCCAGGACGGCCGCGGCGGCCACGGCGGCCAGGGTGGCCGCACTGCCGAGCAGCGTGACCAGCAGCAACTCCTCGGCCCGGTCGGTGGCATGCGAGGACAGCGCGCCCAGGGACGCGGTGGACAGGGACTGGAACTGGCCGACGACGCCTTCGGCGGCGGCCGGCCACGCGGTGGCGCCCTGGGGCAGCGCGGTGCCCTGACCGCCACTGACGGCCCGTTCGACCGAACCCACCGTGCGCCACTGGGTCCCGGAGGTGATCCGGTCGTAGGCGGCGGCCGAGCCACCGGGCAGGTCCGTGGCGGTCAGCCCCTCCCGGGCGGCCTCCTGGACGGCGGCGTACCGACCGAAGCCGGCACGGTCGGCGGCCGGTATGCGGTGCCCGGGCAGGGCCCCGGAGAGCAAGGCGTCCTCACGCGAGAGCAGTTCGGTGATCCGGGCCACCGCCACCGTCGCGGAGCCGGCGCGCGCCGACCCCGCGTCGTCGCCGCGCACGGCGGCGCTGAGCAGGGCCAGTCCCTGCGTGGCGGCGTCGGTGAAGTACGCGAAGGCGTCGGCAGAGGACAGCTTGCGCGCGTCGATCGCCGCCCGGCGCTCCGGCAGCGACTTCAGCGCGCCCTCGTAGGCCCCCGCCCGGCGCCGCAGCGCGGCCGTGTCCGCGGCCGAGGCGTGCCGCCCGTACTCGGCGAGGGCGGTGTCGGTCCTGGCACGGGCCGTGTCGAGCCGGGCGCGTGCGGCGTCCGTGCGGCTCGCCTGCCACATGGCGGTGAGCCGGCGCTCGTCCTGCAGCCGCGCGAGCAGTTCCTGCGCGGGCCGGGCGACGGAGGAGACGCGGTCGGCGTCGGTGTGCAACCCGACCTGGTCGTCCACCAGTCCGGCCGCCGTGTATCCCCACAGGCCGCTGACGCAGACAGCGGGGATGACGAAGGGGAGGACGAACGAGGATCGCAGTGATCTCGGGGTACCGGCGCGGTGACGTGTCCGCCGGTCGCGGGTGCCTGGCATCTGATTCCTCGTACTGCAACGGTTCAGCGGTGCGGGCAGGGGAACGCGACGTCCGACGCCCCCGCGCTGTGGCCTGGTGGCTCACCGTGATCGAAGTCGCGCGAGCTGCACCGTATCAGGATCATCGCGCAGCGTCATGTGTGGTCCACGGCAACTGGCCAGCGGCGTCAGACCAGTTGGAACGCCGTCCGGACGGCCCCGGGGCCGGTCGCGGGCGGCGGTGCGGGCGCGGCCGCACAGGGGTCACAGGAGCGCCAGCAGCCGCGGTGTGTACAGCGCCCCGGCCGAGGTGATGCCGGCGACCATGTCGAGGTAGATCGCGGTCAGTTCGGGGTCCGACTGCACGGCCCGCAGCAGGGAGAGCCGCTGCTCGTGCGGGTCGAGCCGGGCGACGCCGAGCGTGGCCTCGTACCCGGGGGCCAGCTGCGCCGCGCAGTCCTCGGCGTAGCGGTCCAGCGCGGCGTCGAGCCGGAGCGGATCGCCCTCCAGCGTGCCCGACACCGCCTCCACGAGCCGCTCGACCTGCCAGAAGGCGTCACTGATACCGCGGGCCGTGATGGAGTCCTTGTGGTGGGCGGCGTCTCCGACGAGGACCCAGCCGGGTCCGGCCGCCCGCCGGAAGAAGTTCTGCTGGTCGCCGCTGCCGTGCAGCCGCTCCACCGGCTCCCGGCCGGCCAGCCGTTCGTGCAGCGCGGGCGCGGTGGCGCGGATCTGCTCCCGGTAGGCGCGGTACGCGTCCGCGCGGACCTCCTCGAACCGGGACTGCGGGAAGTAGGCGAGGACGAGGGTCGCCGCGTCGTGGGTGGGCACCGCGGCCACCCAGCCGCCCGGCCGCTCGAACAGCTCCAGGTCGGCGGGGACGTCCGGCCAGTAGGTGTAGTAGGCGCAGGACAGCCGGGTGTCCCGCACGGTGTACGGGGCCGCCGTCAGCCGGGCCACGGTGGAGCGCATCCCGTCCGCGCCGATCACCAGGCGGGCCCGCTCGGTGAAGTCACGGCCGCCACGGCTGCCCTCGACACCGACGACCCGGCCCAGACCGTCGCGCAGCAGACCCGTCACCCGGCAGCGGTCGCGGAACTCGGCGCCGGCCGCGCCGGCCGCGTCGACCAGGATCGCGTCGAGCACATGGCGGCGCGGGGCGAACCCGGCGCGCTGCCCGTCCACTCCCCGGGCCCGGCCCTCGATGTGGACGTCGGCGACTTCGTAGACCGTGCGGTCCAGCGGCGGGCAGCCCGAGGCACGGACCCGGTCGAGTACGCCCCAGCGGGCGAGGGCGGCCACGCCGGGCTGGTGGACGAGGTGCGTGGACAGGGTGTCGGTGCCGTACGCCGCCTTGTCGAGCAGGAGGACGCGGTAGCCCGCGCGGGCCAGCAGCAGGGCGGCGGGGGCGCCGGCGCAGCGCGCTCCCACCACGATGGCGTCGTACATGCGGATGCCTCACAACGGGCGTCGGGGACGGGGAATCAAGGGGGAGGGGGGAGCCCCCGGTCAGCGGGAGCGGTCGAGTTCGCCGCGCACGGCGCGGCGGTCGATCTTGCCGTTCGGATTGAGCGGCAGCTGGTCGAGGACGGTGATCCGGCTGGGCATCATGTACGGCGGCAGGCGCTCGCCCAGCGCCGCGTACAACCGGTCGGGGACGCAGCCGGGGCCGCTGACCGCCGCCCGCAGTTCCGGTTCGCCGTCGGCGGCGGGCAGGGTGACGACGATCGCGTCGCGCACCGCGGGCTGGGCGCGCAGCGCCGCCTCGATCTCGCCGAGTTCGATGCGGTGCCCGCGGATCTTGACCTGGTGGTCGGTCCGTCCGAGGTGGACGAGCAGGCCGTCCCGCAGGGCGACGCGGTCGCCCGTGCGGTACCAGTGCCCGGGGCCGGGCGGCGATCCCCCGGCCGGCCGCAGGTCCTCGGTGAGGAAGCGGCCCGCGTCGTGGCGCGGGTCCAGGTAGCCGGCGAAGCGGAGCGGGCCGCGCACGCACAGCTCACCGGTCCGGCCGGGCCTGCCGTCCTCGTCGAGCAGCAGGAGGTCCACGTCGGGGTGTCCGGTCCCGATCGGGGCGGTGCCGTTGGGGGTGTCCGGCCAGTCGGCCGTCTCGTCGGGGAACCGGTAGGCGGTGCACGAGATGGTCAGCTCGGTGGGCCCGTAGAGGACTTCGAGGCGGCCGGCCGGGGCGGCGGCGCGCCACTCGCGGGCGGCCCGCAGCGGCAGCGGCTCGCCGCCGAAGACGCTCCACCGCAGGGTCGGCATGCTGCCCGGGGCCAGGGCGCCCAGGCGGGCGGCGAAGGTGATCAGCGACGGCACCGAGAACCAGTGGGTCAGACGCAGGCTGTTGACGGTCTTCACCGGGTTCAGGAGCTGGCCGCGCGACGGTACGACGAGGGTGCCGCCGCCCGTCCAGGCGACGAACAGGTCGTGCACGGAGCCGTCGAAGGTCAGCTCGAAGCTCTGCGAGAGCCGGCTGCCCGGGCCGATGCCGTACCGGCCGGCCACCCGCTCCAGATAGGCGCAGATGTTGCGGTGCCGCACGGGCACACCCTTGGGCGCGCCGGTGGAGCCGGAGGTGAAGATGACGTACGCGAGGTCGTCGGGGCCCGCCTGCCGGAAGGGCGCGCCGAAGCGGGCCGGGTCCGGGCCGGTCGGGTCCGGGCTGGTCGGGGCCGGGCTGGTCGGGGCCGCGACGGCCGGGTCCGTGTCGGCCGGGTCCGCGGGCTGCGTGTCGCCCGGGTCGGCGACGTGGACCGGCGCGCCGAGGCCGGCGGCGGGTGCGTCGTCCGGCCCGGTCAGGACCAGGTCCAGGCCGGCCGCGGCGGCGACGGCGGCGGTGCGGGCGGCCGGGTGCTCGGGGTTGAGCGGTACGACGGCGGCGCCGGTCCGCAGAATGGCCAGGTACCCGGCGTAGGCGGTCACCGAGCGGGTCGCGAGCAGGCCGACGCGCCGTGGCGGGGTGCCGCCGGCCGCCGTGACCAGCCGGGCGGCGAGGCGTTCGGCGGCCTCGCGCAGCTCCCGGTAGGTCAGGCGGGCCCCGGCGACCTCCAGGGCGGGCGCGTCGGGATGCGCGGCGGCCGTGCGGGCGAACCAGTCGTAGAGGTTGGGCGCGGGGGTCACCGGCCGGCCGCCTCGAGCGTCAGCGTCCACTGCCGCAGCTCACCGACCGTGCGCAGCCCACCGAGTTCCTCGGGCTCGATCTCACGCCCGCACCGCTGGGCCAGTTCCACGACGATCCGCAGCTTGGCCAGCGAGTCGATGCCGATGTCGGTGAGGGTGGATGTGTCGTCGAAACCGGTGCGGGCGTGCTCGCGCAGCACCCGGTCCGCGAGGTCCCCGGCGCCGGGCCCGTCCTGCGGGGTGCGGTCCTCGTGGCGCGCCTCGCCCGCCCGGTACCGCCGGGTCTGCCAGGGGTAGGCGGGCAGCGGTACGCAGCGGCCCGGTGCGCCGGACATCGTTGCCGTGTCCAGGTCGCCGCCCGCGGCGTAGCGGTCGGCGGCGGCCGTCAGCGGGTGGTCCGCGGCCGGTGCCGCCGCCGGGGTGCCGGTGAGTGCCGCGGCCAGTTCCTCGTGGGTGCGGCCGGTGACGGCGAGGCGGTGCGCGTGGTGGCGGCGCCGGACGGCCGCGCTGTGGCAGATGTCGCGCAGCGCGTACGAGGCGCCGGCGCCGCCCGGTCGCAGGTAGCGCGCGTACGCGGCGGTCAGCGCCCTGAGCGCGTCGGCGCTGTGGGCGGACAGGGCGAGGAGGTGAGGGGTCCCGTCCGGCTCGGGGGCGGCGGGCGGCAGATCTCGAGGGCCGGCCTGGGCGAGGACGACGTGGGCGTTGAGGGCCGAGGAGCCCTGGCCGCCGACTCCGGCGACGGCGGGCCGGCCGAGGACGGGAAGGTCCTGCAGTTTGTCGGGCAGGGTCAGCGGCAGCGCGTCCCAGTCGACGCCCGGATGCGGGGTGTCGAGGTGGAGGGTTGCCGGTATCTGGCCGTGTTCCAGGCACAGGACCGTCTTGATGAGGCCGGCCAGTCCTCCGGCGGCCTCCGCGTGACCGATGTTGGTCTTGACGGAGCCGACCAGCAGCGGCCGGTCGGCGGGCCGCCCGGCGCCGAGCACCTCGCCCAGCGCCCGCAGTTCCAGCGGGTCCAGGGCGGGGGAGCCCGCGCCGTGGGCCTCGACGTAGTCGACGTCGGCGGGATCGACGCCCGCGTCCTCGTACGCCCAGCGCAGCACGTCCAACTGGCCCTGGAGGGAGGGATTGAGCACCGAGTCGCTGGTGCGGCCGTCGTTGCCGACGGCGCTTCCCCGGATGACGGCGCGGACCCGGTCGCCGTCGGCCAGCGCGTCGGTGAGCCGCTTGAGGACGACGACGGCCACGGCGTCGCTGGGCGAGTAGCCGTCCGCGCCCGCGTCGCCGAACTTGCAGCGCCCGTCCCGGGCCATCGCGCCCGCGTGGGAGAGGACGAGGCCCTCGTCCGGGCGGAGCGGCACGTTCACGCCGGCCGCCAGGGCCAGCGGGGTCTCCCCGGAGCGCAGGCTCTGCACGGCCTGGTGGACGGCCACGAGCGAGGAGGAGCAGGCGGTGTCCACCACGACGCTGGGGCCGCGGAGGTCGAAGAAGTGGGACAGCCGGGCCGGCAGCAGGGACCGGAAGTTGTGGAGCTGAGCGGCCGTCACCGAATCGGGGCCGCGGCGCAGGGCGAGTTCAAGGTGGTCGGCGCGGGTGTTGCCGACGAAGACGCCGGAGCGGCTTCCCGCCAGCCGGTCGGGGTTCTGGCCGGCGTCCTCCAGCGCCTCCCAGGCCGTCATCAGCAGCAGCCGCTGCTGCGGGTCGAGTTCGGTGGCCTCGGTGGCCGACATGCCGAAGAACCCGGCGTCGAACTCGGCGACCCCGTCGACGTAGCCGCCGCGCCGGGCGGCTATTCGTCCCCGTCCGGGCTCGGGGGAGTACAGGGCGTCCACGTCGTAGCGATCCGGGGGTGTCTCGCTCGTGGCGTCCACTGCGTCCCGCAGCAGGGCCCACAGCTCGTCGGGCGCGGACGCACCGGGCAGCCGGCAGGCCATGCCGATCACCGCGACCGACCGAGGGTCCACGTCGGACCTGTTCATGAGAGAACTCCGTTCATACGTCGCACGGTCCCTGCGCCGCGGCGCAGTAGACCTTGCCCCATCGCAACTTGCCCCATCGCCACTTCTCCCACGCGCATGACACGTGCCCGGCGGCGCCCCGCGCACCGTCCGGGGGTGTGGACGGCGCGGAGCGGCCGGGGACGGCTGGGCGTGGGGCTCCCGGCGCGTGCGGGCCCGCCGGCACTTGCCGTGTGGGGGGGGCGGCGCTGTGTTCAGTCAGGCGGGCGACCGCCTCGCTGGGACCGTTCGGTCACCGCAGACGGCGCGGGTCGTGGGGTAAGACCCGCCGCAGGGAGAGGGATCGGCGGTCTCGACCTTCCCGAGCCTCGGGTACGGACCGGGGACCGCGCACCCGCCTCACCTTCCCAATTCCGAACGAAGATTCGAATATTTGTGTCTGATGTCGTGCCGGACCGAATGCGCCAGTCTCGACGGCGGGTCCATCGCACGATTGTCAGGCGTGAAATCGTTTCGGAACGACGGGTGGTCCAAGAATGACGGGAAGTGATCGCTTGATGTTGAAACATTGAAAAATTTGGACAGACTCCCCGGATGGCCACCTGACGCCCGCCGCCGGGCCCGGCTCCCGCTCCCCGTTCCGTGGCGGGGCAGCCGAGGGCCGGACAAGTCCGTTGCTCCGGACAGCCGTTGACGGTGGGACGGCTGAGGCCGGAATGACCTGGAGGGGTGATCCACGGCGGCCGGATCTCTGCTTTGATCTGACCCCATGGAATCCCTGTCACCCGAACAGCACCGTGCCGCAGGCGAGCAGCGGACGAACCGGCTGAGGATTCTCGGCCTCAACACGGTCGAGGCGGAGGCCACGTTCGACCGCATCGCGCGGCTCGCGGCCACGTTCACCCAGGCCCCGCTCGCCATGGTCAACTTCATCAACGACGAGCGCCAGATGTTCCGCGGCATGTACGTGCCCGGGGGGACCCCGGAGGACCCCGTGGACGTCTCGGGCGGCGGCATCCCGTTCGACCTCAGCAACCTCGCCCGCGAGGCGCCCGGCGACTACGGCTTCTGCCCGCACGTGGTCGCCCAGCGCTCCCAGCTCGCCCTCGACGACGTCTTCGACTACCCGCGTTTCAAGGGCAATCCCCTCGTCAACGACCTCGGCGTGCGCTCCTACCTGGGCACGCCGCTGCGCGACAACACGGGCGTCGTCCTCGGCACCGTGTGCGTGGCGGACTTCAAGCCGCGCGCCTGGGACCGCCAGCTCAAGCAGGGCATGCAGGAGCTGTCCGAGACCCTGCTGTCCGAGTTCAAGCTGCGCGACAGCCTCCTCGCCCAGCAGCAGGAGCTGTTCGCGGTCTTCGACGGCGCGCCCTTCCCGATCATGCTCACCGAGGGCCCCGACCACCTGCTGCGCTACGCCAACGGCAAGCAGGGGCAGGCCTTCGGCATGGTCCCCCAGTTCAGCCTGGGCCGGGACGTGCTGCCCGGCCTGGACCGGATCGGCGTCTTCGCCGCGATGGACGAGGCCCTGCGCACCGGCCGGCCCACCACGGTGCCCCGGGCGTCGCTGCGCACCTACGACTCCGCCGCCCCGCAGGACTTCGACTTCCTGTGCACGCCGATCCGAACCTCCCCCAGCGCACCCTTCAAGGGCGTCCTCACGGTGGCGATGAACACCACCGGGCAGGGCTACGGCGGAGCCGAGTCGCAGGCCTTCGCCGCCAATGTCCAGCAGCGCTTCGAGCAACTGGGCGGCGCCGCACTGTCGGACAGCGTGCCCGGACGGTGAACCGGGGCGGGCAGCCGATGCGGCGGGGGTGACGGGCGGGCCGGGCGACCGGGGCGGCCGGGTGAGGCGGGAGGCGGGGCGGCCGGGTGACGGGGTGACGGCGTCCGCGGCCCGGCCTCCCGCGCCGGCCTGTGGCGAGCTTCGCGCCCCCGGCCCCGGATGCCGGTACGCCTCGCGTTCACGCGCGGGGGAAGATGGAGATCGCGAGCGGACACAGGACCGAAGACGAGGAGTGGGTGTCATGCAGCAGGAACGAGCGGGCAAGCCGGCCCGGCCGGAGGAGCTGATCGACGTGGCCCGGCTGGTGACCGCGTACTACGCCCTGCACCCCGATCCGGCCGAACCCGGACAGCGCGTCGCCTTCGGGACCTCCGGGCACCGCGGCTCGTCCCTGGCGGCGGCCTTCAACGAGGACCACATCGCCGCGACCAGCCAGGCCATCTGCGAGTACCGCGCCGGACAGGGCACCGACGGCCCGCTCTTCCTCGGCGCGGACACCCACGCCCTGTCCGAGCCCGCCCGGGTCACCGCGCTGGAGGTGTTCGCGGCCAACGGCGTCACCGTCCTCATCGACGCGGCCGACGGCTACACGCCCACCCCCGCGGTCTCGCACGCCGTCCTCACCCACAACCGCGGGCGGACCTCCGGCCTCGCCGACGGCGTCGTCGTCACCCCCTCGCACAACCCGCCCGCCGACGGCGGCTTCAAGTACAACCCGCCGAGCGGCGGCCCGGCCGGCTCGGACGCCACCTCCTGGATCCAGGACCGCGCCAACGAGATCATCGCCGCCGGCCTGAAGGACGTACGGCGCATCCCGTACACCCGGGCGCTCGCCGCCGACACCACCGCACGCCACGACTTCCTCGGCGCCTACGTCTGCGATCTGCCCGGCGTGCTGGACCTGGACGCGATCCGCGGCGCGGGCGTGCGCATCGGCGCCGACCCGCTGGGCGGCGCGTCGGTCGCCTACTGGGGGCGCATCGCCGAACAGCACCGGCTCGACCTGACCGTGGTCAACCCGCTCACCGACCCCACCTGGCGCTTCATGACGCTGGACTGGGACGGCAAGATCCGCATGGACTGCTCCTCGCCGTACGCCATGGCCTCGCTCGTCGAGCAGCGCGACCGGTTCCAGATCGCCACGGGCAACGACGCCGACGCCGACCGGCACGGCATCGTCACCCCGGACGCCGGGCTGATGAACCCCAACCACTACCTCGCCACGGCCATCTCCTACCTGTACGCCCACCGCTCCGAATGGCCCGCCGCGGCGGCGGTGGGCAAGACCCTGGTGTCCTCCGGCATGATCGACCGGGTCGCCGCCGACCTGGGCCGGCGGCTGGTCGAAGTACCGGTCGGCTTCAAGTGGTTCGTGGACGGACTGGTCGACGGCTCGCTCGGCTTCGGCGGCGAGGAGTCCGCCGGAGCGTCGTTCCTGCGCCGGGACGGCTCGGTGTGGACCACCGACAAGGACGGCATCATCCTGGCCCTGCTCGCCTCCGAGATCACGGCCGTCACCGGGAAGACGCCCTCCCAGCACTACGCGGCCCTCACCGAGCGCTTCGGTGAGCCCGCCTACGCCCGCATCGACGCGCCCGCCTCCCGCGACGAGAAGGCCCGCCTCGCCAAGCTGTCCCCGGCCCAGGTCACCGCGGACACCCTCGCCGGGGAGCAGGTCACCGCCGTGCTCACCGAGGCGCCCGGCAACGGCGCCTCCATCGGCGGCATCAAGGTGGCCACCGAGAACGCCTGGTTCGCGGCCCGCCCCTCCGGCACCGAGGACGTCTACAAGATCTACGCGGAGTCCTTCCGCGGCCCCGACCACCTCCGCCAGGTGCAGGACGAGGCCAAGCAGGTGGTCCTGGCGGCGCTCGGCGGCTGAACCGTACCGCCGCCCCGCCGGGCTCCCCGCCCCGAGCGGCTTCGCTCCGCCGTGCCCGGTCCCGGCCGGCGCCCCCCCGCCGGCCGGGCCCCCCCGCCGGCCGGGGCGCCGGCCGCGGCCGGTGACCCGCTGTGGCAATCTACAGTGCTGTAGAAGATCAGCACGGGTCCCGCGGGCGACCCACGCGTGAAGGGGCAGGGGCGCCACATGCCGCAGCAGCACCCCCGGGAGACCGGCAGTCCACCAGGCGCGACCGCCACCCGCGCGGTACTGGCGCACCGCTGCCGCGCCGTCACCGAGGCCCGCTGGTTCGCCCTCGCGGTCTTCGCCGTCATCCTCGTCAACGCCGCACTGCTGGGCGTGGAGACCTATCCCGGACTCGTCGACCGGTGGCACGACTGGTTACGGCCGGCCGAACACGCCTGCCTGGCCGTGTTCACCGTCGAGATCGTGCTGCGCCTGGCCGCGCACGCCGACCGCCCGCGGGGCTTCCTCAGGGACCCGTGGAACCTCTTCGACCTCGCCGTGGTGCTGTGCGCCTATCTGCCGCTCGTCCGGGAGAACGCCACCGTGCTGCGGCTGCTGCGCCTGGCGCGCGTGCTGCGCACGGCCCGCTTCCTGCCCCAGCTGCGCATCGTGCTGGTCGCGGTGGCCCGCAGCCTGCCCGGCACCCTGAGCTTCCTGCTCGTCGGCGCGCTCCTGCTGTACGTGTACGCGATGGTCGGCTGGGTGTTCTTCGGCCACGCCGACCCCCAGCACTACGGCTCCATCGGCCGCGCCGTGCTGACCCTCTTCCTGCTGATGACCCTGGACGGCATCGGCGAGGCGGTGCACAGCGGCCTCGAAGTGTCCCGCTGGAGCCTGCTCTACTACTCCTCCTACGTCCTGCTGGCCTCGTTCGTGCTGGTCAACGTCCTCATCGGGGTGGTCCTCACCTCCCTCGACGAAGCCCGCGAGACGGAGCGGGCCGCGCCCGCCGGGCCGGTCACGCCACCGCCGGACGAGGACCGCCGGGACCTGCTCGAACGGATCAGGGCGGTCCGCCACGCCCTGGACGACCTGGAACAGGGCCTCACTCCGGCCGCCGCGCCGCCCGCCGGTGGCGGCCGTCGCACCCCTCCCGCGCCTCCCACCCCATCCGTACCAGACTTTGACCGTTCGTTTTCTTGAACGATTCGTGTTTGCGGCGGTAGGTTCGGCGCCATGACGGCAGCCCGGCCCCCGACGACCGCCGAGGAGCTGCGTGGTGCGGGCCTGCGGGTGACGGCCGCCCGCGTAGCCCTCCTGGAGACCGTCCGCGCCGGCGACCACCTCGGCGTGGAGGCCATCGCGGCGCAGGTGCGCGCCCGGCTGGGCCACATCTCCCTCCAGGCCGTGTACGAGGCCCTGCACGCACTCACCGCCGCGGGCCTCCTGCGGCGGATCGAACCGGCGGGCAGCCCCGCCCGGTTCGAGGGTCGCGTCGGGGACAACCACCACCACGTCGTGTGCCGGTCGTGCGGTGCCGTCGCCGACGTGGACTGCGCGACCGGCGAGGCACCCTGCCTGACCGCGTCCGCCGACCACGGTTTCTCCATCGAGGAGGCCGAGGTCACCTACTGGGGCCTGTGCCCCGGCTGTTCCACCGTCCGCAGCACGTGAGCACCGTGATCCGCCCAGTCCGGAAGGATTCCCATGTCCGAGAACCACGAGGCCATCGTCACCGATCCGAAGACTGAGGAGGCGGGCGGCGGCTGCCCGGTCGCGCACGGCCGCGCACCGCATCCCACGCAGGGCGGCGGCAACCGCCAGTGGTGGCCGGAGCGGCTGAACCTCAAGATCCTCGCCAAGAACCCCGCGGTGGCCAACCCCTTCGGCGCGGACTTCGACTACGCCGAGGCGTTCCGGAGCCTCGACCTGCCGGCCGTGAAGCGGGACATCGCCGAGGTGCTGACCACCTCCCAGGACTGGTGGCCCGCCGACTTCGGGCACTACGGCCCGCTCGTCGTCCGGATGGCCTGGCACAGCGCGGGCACGTACCGCATCAGTGACGGCCGCGGCGGCGCAGGCGCCGGACAGCAGCGCTTCGCCCCGCTCAACAGCTGGCCGGACAACGCCAACCTCGACAAGGCCCGCCGCCTGCTGTGGCCGGTCAAGAAGAAGTACGGCCGCAACCTGTCCTGGGCCGACCTGCTGATCCTCGCCGGGAACGTCGCCCTGGAGTCCATGGGCTTCACGACCTTCGGCTACGCGGGCGGGCGCGAGGACGTCTGGGAGGCCGAGGAGGACGTCTACTGGGGTCCCGAGACCAACTGGCTCGGCGACGAGCGCTACACCGGCGACCGCGAGCTGGAGAACCCGCTCGGCGCGGTCCAGATGGGCCTCATCTACGTCAACCCCGAGGGCCCCAACGGCAACCCGGACCCGATCGCCGCGGCCCGCGACATCCGTGAGACGTTCCGCCGGATGGCGATGAACGACGAGGAGACCGTCGCCCTCATCGCGGGCGGCCACACCTTCGGCAAGACCCACGGCGCGGGCCCGGCGGACAACGTCGGGGCCGACCCCGAGGCCGCCGGCCTGGAGGAGATGGGCCTGGGCTGGAAGAACACCTTCGGCACCGGCAAGGGCGGCGACACCATCACCAGCGGTCTGGAGGTGACCTGGACGTCGACCCCCACCCAGTGGGACAACTCCTTCTTCGAGATCCTCTTCGGCTACGAGTGGGAACTGTTCAAGTCCCCCGCCGGCGCGAACCAGTGGCGGCCCAAGGACGGCGCGGGCGCCGGTACGGTCCCCGACGCGCACGACCCGTCCAAGCGGCACCAGCCGACGATGCTCACCACCGACCTCTCGCTCCGCTTCGACCCGGTCTACGAGCCGATCTCGCGGCGCTTCCTGGAGAACCCCGCCGAGTTCGCGGACGCGTTCGCGCGGGCGTGGTTCAAGCTGACCCACCGCGACATGGGCCCGGTCTCCCGCTACCTCGGCCCCGAGGTCCCCACCGAGACCCTGCTGTGGCAGGACCCGCTGCCGGAGCGGACGTACGACCTCCTGGACGCGGAGGACGTCGCCGTCCTCAAGGCGAAGATCCTCGCCACCGACCTCTCGGTGGCCGAACTGGTCTCCACCGCATGGGCGTCGGCCTCCTCCTTCCGCGGCAGCGACAAGCGCGGCGGCGCCGACGGCGCCCGTATCCGCCTGGAGCCCCAGCGCGGCTGGGAGGTCAACGACCCCGACCGGCTCGCGACCGTCCTGCGCACCCTGGAGGGTGTCCGGGAGTCCTTCAACGCCGGGCGCAGCGGCGGCAAGGGCGTCTCCCTCGCCGACCTGATCGTCCTCGCGGGCGGGGTGGGCGTCGAGCGGGCCGCCAAGGAGGCCGGGTTCGAGATCGAGGTCCCCTTCACGCCGGGCCGCGTGGACGCCTCGCAGGAGCAGACGGACGTCGAGTCGTTCTCCGCGCTGGAACCGGCCGCCGACGGCTTCCGCAACTACCTGGGCAAGGGCAACCGGCTCCCGGCCGAGTTCCTGCTGCTGGACCGGGCCAACCTGCTGACGCTCAGCGCGCCCGAGATGACCGTCCTGGTGGGCGGCCTGCGCGTGCTGGGGGCCAACTACCAGCAGTCGCAGCTCGGCGTGTTCACCACGACGCCCGGCGTGCTCACCAACGACTTCTTCGTCAACCTGCTCGACCTCGGCACACAGTGGCGGGCGACCTCCGCCGACGCGACCACCTTCGAGGGCTTCGACCCGGCCACCGACGAGGTCAAGTGGGCGGGGAGCCGGGCCGACCTGGTCTTCGGCTCCAACTCCGAGCTGCGCGCCGTCGCCGAGGTCTACGCCGGCGACGACGCCAAGGAGAAGTTCGTGACGGACTTCGTCGCGGCCTGGACCAAGGTCATGGACCTCGACCGGTTCGACCTGGCCTGAGCGCCACGGGCTCCGGGCCGCCGCCGTCCCGCTCAGGCCTTGACCGGGGCGGCGGCGCCCGCCGCCTTCACCAGGCGGTCGCCGGGGCCGACCGACTTCCACAGCGCCTTGTCGACACGGAACTTCCCGGTGCCGCCCGCCGACAGGCGGACCTCGACGTAGTGGTAGAGGCCCAGGCCGTCGGTCGCCCGCCGGGTCTTGTCCACCACGACACCCTCCCAGGCGTCCTCTTCACGTACCTTGCGGGATTTGGGCATGGGGGCACCTCAGGCCCACCCCCGCCGGGCGGCCGGCATGCGGCCGCCCTCACCGGTACGGCCGGTCGAGGACCCTGCGGGCGACCCGTGCCGCCGCCTCGCTCTCGGCCGCGGCGGGCGAGAGTTCGCTGAGGGTGTCGAGGTCGGTGTCCTGCCGCAGCTCGTCCTCCCAGGTGGCGGCCAGCTTCTCCTGCTCCGCGCGCGGCAGGCCCTGGACGTGTTCGCGGTGGTGCGGGTCGAGGGCGGCCAGGAACCGCTCGACGGTGTCGATGGCCATCTGCTCCTCCTCGGACGCCGGGCGCAGGTCCGGACGGTCAGCGGCGTGCGAGACGCCGCTCCCCGCCGGCGCCGGGAACGTAGGGCAGGTCGTAGTGCTGGAAGACCGCGGCCTCCTGCTCGGCGGGCAGGACGTCGTCCGTGCCGATGGAGGGCGCCTTCTTGACCAGGCCCTTGGGCTGGGCGACCTTGAGGTAGTCGGGCCCCACGACCGCGCCGTCGACCGGTACGAACAGCAGGCGCTGCCGGGTGGGCAGCCCCGCGCGGACGGTCACCATGGACGGCTCGTCGGTGCCGGTGTCCACGTAGACCGCCTCCAGCGCGCCGATCTTGTGGCCCTCCTGGTCGACCACGTCGCGGTTGCGCCACTCACGGAGGTCCGCCGAACGAATCATGTCTGCTCCCTGCCGCTTTCCCGCCGCTCCCTTGCCGTAGTACGGATGAGTGACCCGGGCGCCGGGGGAGTAAACACGCCGGTGGCCGGGGCGGGGGACACCCCGGCCTGCGGTGTCAGCCGATCCGCCACCGCTGGGGCGGCGAGCCGGTGCCGGGGCGCTGGGTCACCGCGGCGCCCCGGTCCGCCGACGCGGCGGTCAGGAGCAGTCCGCTGTGCACCGAGGTCACGGTGAAGGCCCCGTTCGTCAGGCGCCTGAGCGTCCAGTGCTGGTTCTCGCCGCCGGTGCACGGCCACTGGATCACCTGGGCGCCGGCCGCGGCGGAACCGCCGTCGACGTCCGCGCACAGCCCCGAGGCGGTGTTGACGATCTCGTACGAGCCGTCGTCCTGCCGCGCGAACCGCCACTTCTGGTGGGCGCCGCCGTTCGCCGTCCCGGCGGTGAGCCGCGCCCCGGCGGCGCTGCCGCGACCGGGGACCTCCAGCGCCCGGCCCGCGTTGGTGAGGGCGTGGGTGCCGTCGAGCACGGGCGCCGCGCCGGTGGGCGTGAGCGTCAGCGTCTGCTCGGCCGCGGTGCGCGTGCCGCCGACCGGCCCGGCGCCGGTGGCGTTCCAGAACCGGGCCGGTGTGGTCTCGGCGGCCCGAGCGGAGTCGCCGGACAGGCCGATCACCAGGCCGCTGTAGCGGTTGACCAGCCGGTACGTGCCGTCGGGCGCGCCCCCCGCCGAGGTGCCCGGGATCACCCACCACTGCTGGCCCACGGTGGCGCCGCCGGGACCCGCCGCGGTGACGGTGGGCCGGGTGCCCCAGGCGCGCTGGGCGGTGGCGGAGGAGTCCACGCCGAGCAGGCCGCCGGTGGCCGCGTTGGCGACGCGGTAGGACCCGTCACCGTTGCCGGTGAAGATCCACGACTGCAGGGCCGAGCCGTCCGGGTGCGCCTGGGAGGTCGTGGCAGAAGCGCCGCGGACCTGGGCGAGGACCCGGTTGCCGCCGCTGGAGACGCGGTAGGTGCGGCTGGGGTCGAGAGGCCGGGCGGGCGCCGAGGCGCCGATGGTGAGGTCGACGTACTCGCCGGAGGAGTCGTCCGAGCAGCCGAACGAGCAGTAGGAGCGGAACGACCTGCCGACGATGCCCGAACTGGTCTTGTTCGCCGTGTCCAGGAACCAGCGGTACCAGGACGCGTTGGTGTGCGTGCCGGTGTCGCCGATCAGCCGCCACTTCTGCGTGGCCAGGTCGTCGGTGGCGTAGAACTGCTGCGGTGCCTTGCCGCTCTGGTCCACGCCCTGGGGTTCGCCGATGTACAGCCCCAGGTAGGCGTCGTAGGTGATGTCCATGACGAACAGGGGCGAGGTCGGGGGCATGGTGCCCGCCGCCACCTGCTGGCTCGTCGTCCCGCTGTTCGCCGGGTCGTACTCCTCGGCGGCGGGGGTGTAGCCCGTGGGGTGCGCGGTGTCGGCAGGCACCATGTTGCTCTCCCGGCCGCCGGCCCCGGGCTGCGACCAGGCGCCGTCGTACCACTTCCGCCAGGAGCCCGGCGCCATCTTGGCGGCGATGGGGGCCCGGGCCACGTGCGCGTGGAAGGCCTTCCAGCTGCCGCCCTTGTCCACGATCCGGGAACCGTAGAAGACGTAGAAGTAGCCGGAGGCGGTGTCCACGAACAGGCGCGGGTCACCGTCGCCGTAGTCGAACGTCTGCTGCGGGAAGGCCGCCGTGTCGCCGCGCTTCGTGCTGTACGGGGAGGTGAGGACGTGGTCCTCGATCGTCCACGTCCTGCCCCGGTCCCTGGAGACGGCGTAGTCGATCGCGTCGTAGTGCAGGCCGTCCCCGAAGGGTTGCGGGGTGAACTCGTTGTGGACCAGGCCGTACCAGTCGCCCGTGTCCGGGTCGACCCACACACCCGCCAGGTCGCAGTAGTTCTTCTGGGCGTAGTGCGACCCGGCGGGGGCGTAGCTCGACTCCACGCCGGTGGGGCTCGTGTTGCAGCGCCAGGTGGTGTCGCCGTTGCGGTCGCGGGAGTCGGCCGGGTTCACCGCGTCGCTCAGCGCGCCGTCGCGGGTGGCGGAATCGAAGTCCTTGCCGGTGAAGAAGGTCCACGCGCGGCTGTCGTTCGCGCCGTACAGCGAGTGGGCCTGCTGGAAGTGGAAGGTGCCGTCCTTGTCGATGTAGGGGGCGGCCGGAGTGTCGTCCGGGTGGGTCCAGGAACCCTTCGCGCCGACGGTGACGGTGTAGGCGGGGCCGGTGGCGCCGGGCGCCGGTGCCGCGGGGGCGGCCAGGGCGCTGCCGCCGGTCAGGGCCGTCGCCGTGGCGACGAGCGCGGCGACGAGCCCTGCGGCCAGTCTCTTGCGGTGAGGTGACACAGGTCCTCCTTGCTCGGGGCGGGGCCGCGCCGGCTGCGCGGCCCCCTGGGTGTGGTTCCTGTGCGTGACGGCGGACCGGTGTCAGGACCGGTCCGGTCCTCGGCCCCCGTGCCCGTACGCCCGGCCCGCTGCGCGGCCGTGGCGCCACGGCGGTCAGTCGAACGTCTCGACGTACTCCTCCGCCGGTCCGAGGGCCGGGCGGTCGGTGAGGGCGAGGTGGTCGCCGAACCGTTCCAGCTCCAGGACGGTGAGGGTGTTCCCGCCCGCACGCAGCAGCGGCCCGGGCAGGTAGAGCGTGGTCTGCGGTCCGCTCTCCCAGTAGCGGCCCAGCAGCGTGTCGCCCACCCAGACGAAGCCCTTGCCGAAGCCGGGCAGGGCGAGGAAGGTGTCGGCGGGCTCGGTCACCGTCAGCCGGGCGGTGGCGAAACCCGCCCGGTCCTCGCGCGGCGCCGCCGCCGCGGCACGCTCGACGTCCTGCCGCGTCCAGGTGTCCAGCGGCAGCCGGCGCATGGTCCAGCCGTGGACCAGCCGCCGGTCGACGCGGACGCCGCCCAGGATGCCCTTGCCCTGCCCGAGCAGCGGGCCGTAGTTGATCCGGCCCTGGTTCTCCACCAGCAGTTCCAGGCGCACCCGCGCCCCGGCGCCCGGCACGGTGAACGAGGCGGTCTCGCGGTCCAGTACGGCCACGGGGACGCCGTCGACGAACACCTGGGCGCGGTCGTGCAGCCCCGTGACGGTCAGCTCCTGGCGGCCCGGCGGCAGCAGCGGCTCGGCGGTGTACAGCACCAGGCCAAAGGACTGCCCCAGCTCCTCGAAGCTCAGCGGCAGCGGAGCCTGGACCGGCTCGCCCACCGACCGCAGCGCGGGCAGCAGGGCCGACCCCCGGGTGACCTCCAGCGTGCGGGGCGCGAGCAGCGGCGGATCGGCGGGCGGCTCGGGGACCTCGCGGCCGGGCCCGGTGAACGCCGTCAGCCGCTTGCGCAGCGCGTGGAACTTCGGCGTGAGCGCGCCGTGTTCGGCGATCGGCGCGTCCGAGTCGTAGCTGGTGACGGTCGGCTGAAGGCGTTCACCGTCGTGGTTGGCACCGGCCCACAGCCCGAAGTTGGTGCCGCCGTGCGCCATGTACAGGCTGACCGAACCGCCCGCTTCGAGGATCCCGCCCACGTCCTCGGCCGCGCTGTCGGCGGACCGCACGTGGTGCGGCTCGCCCCAGTGGTCGAACCAGCCGTTCCAGAACTCGGCGCACAGGAACGGCTCGTTCGGCCGGCGGGCGCGCAGCAGCGCCGCCGCCTCGGCCGGACGGGAACCGAACGTGGCCGCCGCGAGGTGCCCGGGCAGGCTGCCGCCGTCCTGCATCAGCGCGGTCGGCCCGTCCGCCGTGTACAACAGCTCGCAGACACCTCGCTCCACCAGCGCGTCGCGCACCCAGCGGACGTAGCCCCGGTCGTCGCCGTAACTGCCGTACTCGTTCTCGATCTGCACCGCCACGACCGGCCCGCCCCGGCCCGCCTGGAGCGCGGCGATGCGCGGGACCAGCTCGTCGAACCAGCGTCCGACCGCGTCCAGGAACGGACCGTAGGAGGTACGCAGGCGCATGCCGGGCGTGCCGGTCAGCCAGGCGGGCAGCCCGCCGTTGTCCCATTCGGCGCAGATGTACGGCCCCGGGCGCACGATGACGTCCAGTCCCGCGTCCTGTGCCAGCGCCACGAAGCGCGGCAGGTCCCGCTCGCCGTCGAAGCGGACGTCGCCCGCGGTGCGCTCGTGGAAGTTCCACGGCACGTAGGTGTCCACGGTGTTCAGACCGAGTGCCGCCAGCCTCCCGAGCCGGTCGGCCCACTGCTCGGGACGGACCCGGAAGTAGTGCAGGGAACCGGCCAGGACGCGGTGCGGGCGGCCCGCGCGCAGCAGGGTGCCGTCGGCGAAGGCCAGGACGGCCGGGCGGGCGGCGGCCGCCGTGCCGGGGGCGGTGGCGGTCTGCGGTGCGGAAGGGGTCACTTGACGGCTCCGGCGGTCATGCCCGCGCGCCAGAAGCGCTGGAGCGCGAGGAAGGCGATCAGAAGCGGGACGACGGACACCAGGGAGCCGATGACGACCAGCGGGGGAGGAACGGCGACATGGCTCGCGTTCCAGCCGACCAGGCCGACCGTGACGGGCTGCAGCCGGTCGTCGCCGAGCACCATCGCGGGCAGCAGGTAGTTGTTCCAGATCTCCACGAACTGGAACAGGAAGATCGTCACCAGCGCGGGCAGCATCATCCGCACCCCGATCGTACGGAAGATGCGGAACTCGCCCGCGCCGTCCAGCCGTCCGGCCTCCAGGACCTCGTCGGGCACGGTCTGCGCGGCGAACACCCGCGAGAGGTAGACCCCGAACGGACTGACCACGCTCGGCAGCAGCACCGCCAGCGGGTTGTCGATCAGGCGCACCCCGGAGAACATCAGGTACAGCGGCAGCGTGAACAGCACCTTCGGCACCAGCACGGCCGCCAGCACCGCGCCGAACACCGCGCCGCGACCGGGGAAGTCGTACTTGGCGAGCGCGTAGCCGGCCAGCGCCGAGAAGGCGGTGCCGAGGACGGCGCCGACGCCGCAGTACAGCACGCTGTTGAGCATCCAGCGCCAGAAGATCCCGCCGTCCTGGCCGCTGAGCCGGGCGATGTTGCCGAACAGGCCGAAGCCCTGGAACCACAGGCCGCTACCGGAGAACTGCTCGCCGAACGGCTTGGTCGCCGACACCAGCAGCCACCACAGCGGGAAGAGGAAGTAGAAGGCCGACAGGCCCAGCAGCGCGACGACCGTGGCCCGGCTCGCCGGACGGCTCTCACGGCGCGAGCGGACCAGCGCGGGCCGTGTGCTCAGCGCGCTCATGCCTGCTCCTCCCCGCGGTGGGTCAGCTTGAAGAACACGAAGGACACGACACCCACCAGGAGGGCCAGGAGGACGGACTGCGCGGCGGCGTACGGGTAGTTGCCCGCCGCGACCGCGCTCTGCGCGGACATGATCGGAGTGAACGTCGAGGACACCGAGC
Source organism: Streptomyces sp. NPDC021356 (assembly GCF_040641015.1). Classification (NCBI taxonomy): domain Bacteria; kingdom Bacillati; phylum Actinomycetota; class Actinomycetes; order Kitasatosporales; family Streptomycetaceae; genus Streptomyces; species Streptomyces sp. NPDC021356. The sequence goes on from NZ_JBFACU010000019.1 coordinate 61,845, forward strand.
CGTCGGAGACCGGCTGGAGCACGGTCGGCTCGTTGTAGAGCTGCGCGGAGCCGATGACGGAGAACACCGCGGTGAGCACCAGCGCGCCGCGCACCGCCGGGATCTTGATGCTCCAGGCGATCCGCAGGGCCGAGGCCCCGTCCATCCGGGCCGCCTCCAGCACCTCGGCCGGGATCGACTGGAGCGCCGCGTAGATGATGATCATGTTGTACCCGGCCCAGCTCCAGGTGACGATGTTGGCCACCGACCACAGCACCACCTCGCTGTGGAAGAACGGGATCGAGACACCGACCGGGTGCAGCAGCCGGTTGATCGGGCTGGACTGCGAGGAGTACATGAACGACCAGACCAGCGCGGCGCTCACGCCGGGGATGGCGTACGGCAGGAAGCCGGCGAGCCGGAAGAAGCTCTTGCCGCGCGCGGAGCGGGAGTCGATCAGCAGAGCCAGTGCCAGGGCCACCCCGAGCATCACCGGGACCTGGACCAGGCCGAACAGCGCGACCCGGCCGAGCGAGGACAGGAACGCGTGGTCGCCGAACGCCCGGCTGTAGTTGCCCAGCGGGTCGAAGACCCTGGTCGGCGCGGTGAGGCCGAGGCCGGAGCGGTGGACGGTGAAGAGGCTGCTGACCGCCGCGTAGCCGATGGGCGCGACGTACATCGCCGCGAACAGGACGAGGAAGGGTGCGCAGAACAGCAGGGGCCGCAGGCGGCGCGCGCGGTACGCCGGGGCGGGGGCGGGTATGGACGCCGGGACGGAGGCGGGCGCGGGGCCGGACCGGCGGGCGTCCGCGGCGGGCCGGCCGGGGCGGGCGGCCGCAACGGTGCCGGCCGCATCGATCACGGACTCGTTCACTCGGCGACCTTCAGGCCCTGCTTCTTCATCTCGCCCGCGGTCTGCTCCTGGGAGGTGCGCAGTGCGCCGGCGATGGTGCCCTTGCCCGCCCAGGCCTTGCCGAGGCCGTCGTCGAGGTCGGCGGCGGTCTTGGTCATCAACGGCCCCCACGTCCAGGAGGAGTTGACCTGGGGAGCGGCGGCGGCGAACACGTCGTAGATCTTCTGGCCGCCGAAGTACGGGTCGCCGCCCTTGAGCTGGGGCAGGTCGAGCAGCTTCTTCGCGGCCGGGTACAGCGCGGCCTTCTCGACGAGCGTGCCGAAGGCGGCGCGGTCGGTGCCGAGCCAGTGCGCGAACTCCCAGGCGCCCTCGGTGTTGTCGCAGCCCTTGAGGACGGCCGTCGCGGAGCCGCCCGCGTTGCCCGCCTGGGCGGCGCCCGCGGTCCACTGCGGCAGCGGTGCCACCGCCCACTGACCGGAGCCGCTCTTCGCGCCGCCCTTGATGACCCCGGCCTGCCACACAGCGCCGACGACGGTGGCGATGTCCCCGTTGCCGATGCCGGTGTACCAGGCCTGGTCGTACATCGGGGCGCCGCTGATCAGGCCGTCGTCGGCGAGGCCCTGCCAGTAGTCGGCGACCTTCTTGTTCGCCGCGGAGGCCATGGTCACCTGCCAGGCGTCGCCCTTGACGCCGAACCAGCCGGCGCCGGTCTGCCAGGCCAGGCCCGCGTAGTCGTAGTCCAGGTAGGGCGAGGAGATGTGGCGGTGCGGGTCGGAGGCGTGGATCTTCTCGGCGTCGGCCCGGTACTCGTCCCAGGTGGCCGGGGGCTTCAGGCCGAGCGAGTCGAAGACCTTCTTGTTGTAGAAGAGGGCCATCGGGCCGGTGTCCACGGGCGCGCCGTAGACGGCGCCGCCCAGGGTCACCGACTTCCAGGCCGCCGGCTGGTAGTCGCCCTCGTCGGCGGAGGCGTACTTGCTCACGTCCTTGAGGGCGCCCTGCGCCGCGAAGCTCGGCAGGGTCTCGTAGCCGACCTGGGCCAGACAGGGCGCGTTGCCCGCCTTCACCGCGTTGAGCATCTTCTGGTAGCCGCCCTTGGCGCCCGGCTGGACGGCCTGGTAGGTGACCTTCAGGTCCGGGTGGCTCTTGTTGAACGCGGCGACGGCGTCGGCGTAGCCGGGCGCCCAGCCCCAGAATGTGATCGATCCCTTGCCTGCGGCGGAGGAGGACCCGGAGCCGGAGCCGCCGCATCCCGTGGCCGTGAGGGCGAGCCCCAGGGCCCCCGCTACTCCGGCAATGCGGACAATGGATCGCTTCACGGCTCCTCCTGAAGGGCTGGGTGCGGCGGAGGAGATGCCTCCGCGAGGCCGCGCGCACGGCACGGGCCACGGACCCGATGGCGGGCCGGCGCGCTGATGGCGGAAACTATGGCAGAGAATGTTATCGATGCCAATAGGCGGTCCCCGGCGGGCCGCCGGACAGCCAAAAGGGCAGATGGCGGCGCGTGTGGGCGATATCATCGACTCCCGGCACGAGGAAGGAACCCATGGCGAAGCACAGTGACGGCGGGGAGCGGCCGCCGGGCATGGCGGATGTGGCCCGGGTCGCCGGGGTGTCGGCGCAGACCGTCTCCCGGGTGCTGTCCGGCCACCCCAACGTGCAGGAGAAGACCCGCGCCAAGGTCCTGTCCGCGGTGGAACAACTCGGCTACCGGCGCAACAACGCCGCCCGGATGCTCTCCTCGGGACGCAGCCGCACCATCGGTGTGGTCACCCTGCAGACGAACTTCTACTCACGGGCCGCCGTCACCTCGGGCATCGAGCACGCCGCCCAGGCCGCCGGGTACGCGGTGAGCACCGCCACCACCACCTCGCTGGACACCTCCGCCATCGAGGCCGCCCTGTCCCGGCTGGCCGACCAGGGCGTCGAGGGCGTCATCCTGTCGGTGCCGCTGAACCACAGCAGCCCCCGGATCGAGCAGCTCACCCGGGCCACGCCCACCATCACCATCGACGGATCGCGCACCGACGCCACCGAGGTCGTCGCCATCGACCAGGGCCTCGCCGCCCGGCTGGCCACCCGCCACCTGCTGGACCTCGGCCACGACACCGTCTGGCACATCGCAGGACCCGAGGAGTGGCTGGAGGCCGCGGCCCGGCGCGAGGGCTGGCGCAGCACGCTCCAGGAGGCCGGCCGGCCGGTGCCGCCGCCCCTGGAGGGCGACTGGTCGCCGGCCTCCGGCTACCGGGGCGGGCTGATCCTGGGCCGCATCCCGGACGCCACGGCTGTGTTCGTCGCCAGCGACGAGATGGCCTTCGGCGCGATCAGGGCGCTGCACGAGCTGGGCCGCCGGGTGCCCGAGGACATCTCGGTGGTCGGCGTCGACGACATCGAACTGGCCGAGTACTGCTCGCCGTCCCTGACCACCGTCGCGCAGCCGTTCAGCCAGATGGGCACGCTCGCGGTGGCCCACCTGCTGCGGCACATCGCCGATCCCGGGGCGGTGCCGGAACCCGCCTCGGTGGAACCGCAGTTGATCATCCGGGCCAGCACCGCACAGCACGGTGCCCCGGCCGGTGGGGCCGGGGCACCGTAGAGGCGCGGCCGGTCAGCCGGCGCAGTGGAACTTCGCGTCGGCCCAGTCGCCGTGGTCGCCGGACTTCGTGCCGTCCGTGTCGGTGACGACCAGGTGGACGTGGCGCGCTCCGGTCAGGGGCACGTCCACCGGCAGCGGGTCGGACTTGCCGCTGACCGTGGGCGAGGACCAGAGCTTCTTGCCGTCGGCGACGACCGAGAAGGAGACGCCGCCGTAGCCGTTGATCTCGTCGTCGATGCCCGCGGTCGCGGTGAGCGACGAGCACTGGCCGCCGAGCCAGAACTCGATGTCGGAGTCCGCGTGCACCCCGATGCCCTTGGCGTAGGTGGTCCCGTCCAGCGTGAGCGGATGCCCGTCACCGGCCGCCGACTCCCCGTTGCTGAGGTTGCGTTCGGCCGGCCCGTAGCCGTTGGTGGAGTTCAGCCAGGGCAGGTCACCGGCCCAGCTGTCGCCCTCGGGCGGGGCGGGCATGGTGCGCAGCGCGGTGCGCTGCGTGGCGACGTGTTCCTCCCCTGTCGCCCGGTAGCGTGCGCTGCCGGTCAGCACGGCCTCGCCCGCGCCGGTGTTCGCGGGGGCGGTCACGGTGAACTCCGCGCTCACCCGCTCACCGGGCTCGGCCCGGCCTGCGCTGCGGGCGGGCGAGACGGTCCAGCCCTCGGGCGCGCTCAGGGACAGCTGGGTCGCCGAGCTGCCGGTGCGGCCCGCGGTGAAGTCCACCGTGACCTTGCCGGGCACACCGGCGCCGATCTCGCCGGGCGCGGTGACCGAGACGGTGCCCGTGGCCGCGGGCACCTTGCCGCCGACCGCGCTCGCCCCGTCCAGGTCGATCCGGAAGCCGTGGGCGGTGCTCAGCGAGCGGGTCTTTACGTGGACGACCCCCGCCCGGTCGGACGGGTCGTACCACCAGCCCTGGCCGGCGGCGTCGAAGGCGGCCTTCGAGGTGAACCCGGGCAGGGTGCGGCCGTCCAGGCGGACGTGGTGCGGGGACGAACCGGTGTGCACGGTGAACGCGTACGGGCGGTTCTTCTGCTTGCCGGCGAAGTCACCGTTCTCCGCGCCGACCGCGATGCGCACCGCTCCGGCACCGCTGCGCGGCGCGGTCACGGTCACCGGCTGTTCGGCGTACTTGCCGTCGCGGTGCTGCCGGGTCACCCCGTCGTCCTCGTACAGGGTGAAGGTGCTGCGGCCCTGCGGGTAGACGTCCCAGGCGAGCGGCGAGTCGGCCGTGCGGTCCTGGTAGGAGTTGACGCCCGGCCACATCGGGATCGACGCGCCCGCCTTCACGAACAGCGGCAGGGTGTCCAGCGGTGCCTGGTAGCCGTCGACCGTGGTCGGCCCGTGGTAGGTCCGGCCCGTCCAGTAGTCCACCCAGTCGCCCTTGGGCAGGTAGATGCCGTCACGGACCGTGGTGTCGCTGTAGACCGGCGCGACCAGGAAGTCCTCGCCGGTCAGGAACTCGTACTTGGCGGCATCGCTCGCCGCCTTCGCGTCGCCCGGGTACTCGAGGGCCAGCGGCCGGACGGCGCCGACACCGGTGCGGTTGGCCTCGGCCGCGTACGTGTACATGTACGGCAGCAGGGACTCCTTGAGCTTGAGGTACTTGCGGTTGATGCTGGTGTACGGCTCCCCGTACTGGTACGGCTGCTTGTCCTTGGCGGCCCAGCCGTCCATGGTCATCACGGCCGGCAGGAACGACTTCCACTCCAGGTCACGGGTGTAGGTCTTGGCGCTGCCGCCGAAGATGCCGTCGATGTCACCGGAGGTGTAGGCGAGCCCGGACATGGTGGCGCCGGCGTACGTCGGTATCTGCCAGCGGATGTAGTCCCAGCTGCCCGACTGGTCGCCGCTCCACTGCACACCGCAGCGCTGCGCGCCCGACCAGCTCTCGGGTGCCCAGGTGAAGCCGCGCGCGTCGCTGTTGTCCTCGATGCCCTGGTACGCCGCCTTGCAGCCGTCCAGGGCGAACTTGTAGCCGTCGCCCACCCAGGCCACGTCCAGCTTGGCCACCCGCTGGCCCGCCTTGACCTGGTCGGCCAGTTTGTCCAGGCCGTTCTCGGTCCACAGGCCCATCTGCACCTTGCGGGAGTTGAGGCCCTTGGCGGTCTCGGCCAGGTCCTCGTAGCCGCAGCCGTAGCCGTCGTTGACGAGCATCCAGCCCAGCGGCATGTCGTTCTTGACGTAGCCGTCGGCGACCTTCAGGGCGTCCAGGGTGTGGCGCTCGCCGCGGTTGGCGTTGTGCAGGTAGCAGTCGGAGTCGCCGACCTCCAGGCCGTAGACCGGCGGGAGCATCGGGCGGCCGGTCAGCTGGGTGTACTGGCCGATGACGTCTTTCGCGGAGTCACCGGCGAAGTAGTAGGCGTCGAACCGGTTCTCCTGCTCGGTCGTGGTGACCGGGTCGGTGAAGGCGTAGGTGCCGGGCGCGTAGGTGTTGCGGTAGACGCCGTAGCCCGCCGAGGACAGGTAGAAGGGCACCGAGTTGGGGTGGCCGCCCTCGTTCCAGTTGTAGTCGACGCCGACCTTGAGCGTCTTGCCGCGGTGCGAGGTGTTGCCGCTGCCGTTCTGCTCGCCCGTGCCGTAGAACTGCTCGTCCGCGCCGCGGGCCAGCGTCTGGGTGGTGGCGGTCCCGTCCCAGCTGATGCCGCGGCTCTCCTCCCACAGGCGGGTGCCGTCGGCGCGGTACAGGGCGAACCGGAGCGGCGACTTGTACGCGCGCAGGGTCACCTTGTCCGTGGACAGCTCGTAGCGGTCGCCGCGGTCGCGCCAGCGGGTGGCCGGAGCCTTGCCCTGCGGCAGCACGATGTCGGTGCCGACGGGGTCGGTGAACGTGCCGTCGGGGGCCACCTCGATGCGGAAGGTGTCGGCGGAGACGAACGCGACCCGGGCCTTGGCGGTGCCCGCCGTGAAGGTGTACGTGGCACCGGAGTGGGAGAAGCCGGTGACCGCGCCGATGACGGTCGGTGTCCCGGTCGACGCGGACGCGGCGGCCCGGGCCGGCAGCGCCGGTCCGGCCGTGGTCGCGAGCACCGCGAGCACGGCCGCGGCCGCCAGGGCTGTCCCCGGGGAACGGTGGGCCTTGCGTCTGCGGGGTGGAGCGGTCATGTCGATCCCTTCGCACACGTCGGCGGATGCCTGGAAACGATGATTGAACGTGCTTGATAGCGTGCTCAAACAAGCAGAAACAATCACGCGAAGAAGGTATAGCGCACGGTCGTCCCGCTGACCAGGGTGCGGACCGACCCGGCGCAAGGGCGGTGCCCCGCACGTCGGTTGCCGGTTTCCGGCACCGGCGGAGGAGGCCGGTAGGGCGCCGGGGTGATCGCTGTTCCGGAGGCGTTCGCACGGGGGGCCGTCGAGCGCGAGGGGTCGCGCGGAGCGGCCTGGATCGCGGAACCGCCCGAGATCGTCGACGGGTTGCTGCGGCGCTGGGGTGCCGGCCGGACGGCACGGCCTTGCACAGGGGAGTCGGGGTGCTCGTGCCCGTGCGGCGGCCCGGCGGGCAGCCCGCCGTGCTCAAGGTGTCGTTTCCGCATCCCGGCAACGTCCATGAACCGGACGCGTTCACCGCGTGGGGCGGACGCGGTGCCGTCCTGCTGCACGAGCGCGACGGCGAGCGCTTCGCGATGCTGCTGGAACGGGCCGGCACGCGTCGGCGCAACGCGCGGACGGCGACGAACTGGTGGCGGTCGCGGGCCGGCTCAGCCGCCGGCCGCCTGTCCCGGCACCGCCCGGCCTGCCCCGGCTGCGCGACCGCGCCGGCCAGTGGGAGACGGACCTGCGCGAGGACGCGGTGCGGTGGGCACGCGCCCTGCCGCCGAGGGCACCGGACGCCGCGGTCGCGAACCTGCGCGAACTGGGGCCCGTGCAGCCCGACACGCTCGTCCACGGCGACCTGCACGCCAGGAACATCCTGTCCGGGGAGCGCGAGCCGTGGCCGGCCGTCGACCCCAAGGGATACGCGGGCGGCCCCGCCCACGACAGCGGGACCCTCCTGAAGTCCCGGGGGCTCGTCCTCGTCGAGGCCGACGACCTCGGCAGGGCCGCGGACCGCGTCCTGGACGCGTCTTCGCCGAGGCCGCCGGGCTCGATCGCGAACGCGTCCGGCGGCGGGCCCGGTTCCACGCCGTCCAGGCCGCGTTCGGGGGCCGCCGCCACGGCTTCCGGGTCGCCCGCGGCGGACCGGCACGCGACCGTCTGACGGCGTTCGCCGACACGCTGGCCGAGTCACTCACCGAGGGACGGCGGCGCGCGGGCTGACGGACGGGCGGGGCGCCCGTTCCACGGTCGGCAGGCCGCGTACGGGCGGAGGGCAGCGTACGGGTCGGAGGGCCGCGTACGGATAAAGGGCCGCGTACGGCCGGAGGGCCGGTGCGCGGATGGCGGGCCGCGTACGGGCGGGGCGCCTGAACGGCACGGATCGCGGGCCGCTGCGCACCCTCGTGCACCGCGGCCCGCGAAGAGTGGGCAGGCGGTGTCAGACCACGCTGTCGCGCAGCTCCGCCAGGGTGGCGGTGGTCAGCTCGCGGGGTGCGCTATCGGTGTCGACGAGGACGACGGCGCAGTCGGCGGCGTGCGTGAGGGCGGTGGTGAAGCTGCCGTCGGTGAACTGGGCGACGGGGCCGCGCGGCGAGCGCCCCACGGCCACCACCCGGGCGTGGACCTCCGAGGCGTGCCGGGCCAGGGCGCGACCGGCGGCGGCGTGGTCACCGACGCTGCCGAGGATCTGCCCGGCGGCGCTCACCCCGGTGGCCGCGAGCCGGTCGAGGTGGGCGGTGACGGCGGCCCGGGCCTGCTCGTGGGGCTCGGTGTCGACGGCCTGCTCCTCGACGACGGCCGTCTCCTCCACGTGCACGACCTCCAGGGGGCTGCCGCTCTCGCGGGCGATGCGGGCGGCGGCGTCGACTATGGCGGCGGCCCGCCCGTGGGCGCCGACGGCGACGATGACCGGCCGGGTGCCGCGCGGGGCCGGGCCGCCCACCGGGGTGAGCGCCGGCGTCACCGGCTCTCCCTCACCGGTCTGCGACTCGGCCTGGCGCAGCAGGCGGTGTCCGCCGGCGAGGACGGGGATGGCGACCAGGAAGGTCGCGGCACCGAGATAGAAGGGAACGCTGAGGTCGGTGGCGTCGGCGAGCTTGCCCGCGACGAAGGGGGCCAGCCCGCCGCCGATGAAGCGGAGAAAACCGTAGGCGGAGGAGGCCACCGGGCGCTCGACGGGCGAGACGAGCATGACGGCCTGGGTGGTGAGGGTGTTGTTGATGCCGATGAACGCGCCGCTGACGATGACGGCGACGATGACGACGGTGGGCGTGCTGACGCCGGCGGCGATGACGGCCATCACGATGCCGAGGCCGAGCAGGTTGGCGTACAGGACCGGTGCGGTGCCGAAGCGGGCTTGCAGGCGCGGGGCGAAGAAGACGCTGAAGGCGGCCACCAGCAGGCCCCAGCCGGTGAAGACCAGCCCGAGCTGATGGGCGCTCAGCTTCATCGGGTACGGCGCGTAGCCGAGCATGGTGAAGAAGCCCCAGTTGTAGAGCAGGGCCATGATGCCCATGGTCAGCAGACCGCGGTGGCGCAGCGCCTTGAGCGGGGCGACGGGGGAGGTGGGCCGCTCGGGCTTGGGCAGCGAGGGCACGAACGCGAGGGTCGCGACCAGGGCGATCGCCATGAGGACGGCGACGCCGAAGAAGGGGCCGCGCCAGCTGACGGCGCCCAGTTCGCCGCCGAGCAGCGGGCCGACGGCGATACCGAGGCCGAGCGCGGTCTCGTAGAGGATGATCGCGCCGCCGAAGCCGCCGCTGGCGGAGGCGACGATGACGGCCAGCGAGGTGGCGATGAACAGGGCGTTGCCCAGGCCCCAGCCGGCGCGGAAGCCGACGATGCCGTCGATGGAGCCGGTGCAGCCGGCCAGGGCGGCGAAGACGACGATGACGGCCAGGCCGGTGAGCAGGGTGCGCTTGGCGCCGAAGCGGCTGGAGAACCAGCCGACGAACAGCATCGCGACCGCGGTGACGATCAGGTAGCTGCTGAACAGCAGGGAGACCTGGCTCGGGGTGGCGTGCAGGCTCTCGGCCAGGGCGGGCAGGATCGGGTCGACCAGACCGATGCCCATGAACGAGATCACGCAGGCGAACGCCACGGCCCAGACGGCCTTCGGCTGCCGGAACGGACTGGCTGTCTTTCCGTGCGGCGCACTCATTTCCGCATCTCTCCACTCTTCTGTGTCCTGGCGGTCGGGCGGGTCTCGGCGATCGCGCGCGCCAGGGCGGGCAGGGCGATCCGCACGGCGTGCCGTTCCGCCTCGGTCAGCTCCTCGACGAGCTGCTCCAGGGCGCCGGTGCGCTCGGCCCGCCGCCGCCGGAACACCTCGAGTCCGGTGTCGGTGGCCTCCACGAGGACGCCTCGCCCGTCGGTACGGTCGGCGGTGCGCCGGACCAGGCCCGCGCGTTCCATGCGGGTGACGAGCTGGGTCATGTTGGGCTGGGAGACGTTCTCGGCGCGGGCCAGTTCGGTCAGCCGCTGCGGTCCCTCGCGGCCCAGCCGGCCGAGCGCGGAGGAGGCCGCGGTGCTCAGGCCTCCGGCCGTGGCGCTCTGGCGCACGTACCGGACCATCTGCTCCACGGCGATGTTCAGGTCCTCGGCGGACACCTCCGCAAAGGAGGAGGCCGCATCCCGGGAAGGCTCCATGCCCCCGGAAGATTCCATAACCCGCTTATGCATAGGCGCATTATGCATCTATGTGTACGGTGAAGCAAACATCCTGCGGCGGTGGGGCGACAGGGCGTCGGGGCGGTGTTCGCGGAGCGCGCCCCGCAGCCTCGGCGCCCCCCGAACGGGTGAATGCGCGCGGAGTTCTGCGTGTCCGTGCCCGCCGTCGGCCACCCTGCTGCCTGTCGGACGAGGGGCCGGCCGGACCGCCGGCGCCCCACGACAGGGGGGAAGCCGTGCGGGGGAGGGTGCGCGCGTGACGACGAGAGGCGTGCCGCGGCACGTCGCCTGCGTGATGGACGGCAACGGCCGCTGGGCGGCGCGGAGGTCGCTGCCGCGCACGTCGGGGCACCGCGCGGCCGAGACGACGGTGATCGAGGTCATCGAGGCGGCCCGGTCCGCCGGGGTGGAGTGGCTCAGCCTGTACGCCTTCTCCACGGAGAACTGGCGGCGCCCGGACACCGAGGTCGACTTCCTCATGCACCTCGTACGGCGCGTCGTGCGCAAGCACGCGCCGCTGCTGCTCGCGCGCGGCATCCGCTGCCGGTTCCTCGGCGCGGCCGACTCCCGGATCCCGTCCCCCCTGGCCCGGGACTTCGACGACCTGACGACGCTGACCGGTGCCAACCGGGGCATGACGCTGACCGTGGCGTTCGACCACGGCGGGCGCGGCGACATCGTCGCGGCGGCGCGGTCACTCATCCGCAGCGGGGTGGCGGCCGAGGCCGTGGACGAGCGGGAGTTCGCCGCGCACCTGCCCTTCCCCGACACCCCCGACGTCGATCTCGTCATCCGCACCTCCGGTGAGCAGCGCATCTCCAACTTCATGCTCTGGCAGGTCGCCTACGCCGAGTGGATCTTCCCGCAGGTGCTCTGGCCGGACTTCCGCGCGACGCACTTCCTGGAGTGCCTGCGCAGCTACCAGCAGCGCGACCGCCGCTTCGGCGGCATCACCCCGAACGCGAACGGAGAACCCCGACCGTGACCGATGCCACCCCCCGCCCCCCGGACAGCCCCGGCCCCAGGACGCCTGTCGGCGAGGACGGTCCCGTGCGGCAGGGCCAGGACGCCGGCACACCGCCGCTCTTCGGTCCCGGCTCGCAGTTCCACCAGTTCTTCGACGACCCGCGCTGGGCCCTTGCCATGATCCGGGCGACCGTGCTGGAGGCCGCCCACCCGCAGATCGGCGCCGCCCTGATCGACAACTCCGTGTTCGTGGCCCATCCCTGGCGGCGCCTGTGGAACACCTTCCGCAGCCTGCAGCGCATGTTCGGCGCCGACGAGCAGGTGCGGCTACGGGAGGCGGCCCGGCTGAACCGGATGCATGCGCGGCTCAGCGGCACCGACGCCCGCGACCGGCCCTACGACGCCATGGACCCCCATGTCCGCGCGTGGGTGGCGGCGACCCTGTTCGAGAGCACCGTCACCATGTGCAGGCTCAGCGGCCAGCCGCTGGAACAGACCACCATGGAGCGCCTGTACGCCGAGTACCAGGGCTTCCTGGCGGCCCTCGGTGACGAGGCCGGCGAACTGCCGCCCACGCTGCACGAGTTCTGGCAGTACTACGACCGCGTGGTGGAGGAGGAACTGGAGAACACGGAAGCGCTGCGCATCATCCTGTACAAGCTCTTCGACCACCTGCCCGCACCACCGCTCCTGGACGGTCTGCCCACCGTCTGGGCGGCCGGCCGGGCCCTCGCCGGGCCGGTCATCGGCACCATCACCGTGGCCTCCCTGCCCGAAGCGTTCCGCCGCCGGGCGGGCCTGCCCGAGATCCCGGGCGCCCAGACCCTCACCCAGGGCGCCTATCTGGCCGTCGGCCTGGCACGTTTCCTGCCCGACGGCTGGCTCCGCGCGGACGGGCTGGCGGAACTGCTCTCCCTCACCCCGGACAGCGACGACCCCCGGGCCCGGACGGTCGCGGCGGTGCGCGACGGGGTCAAGCGGGCCGGTGCCCTGATCCGGCTGGTCACCCCGGTGCCCGCGCAGCCCGGTCCGCCCCCGCCCACCGGCTCCCGGCGCGGTGCCGAGGAGTTCTTCGACGCCGTACTCGACCAGACGGGGGACGGCTACCTCGACTGGCCCGACCTCGCCGCCATGGCCCGTGAGGTGGCCGGCCGCCTCGACCTGGACGAACCGCAGGAGACCAGGCTCTACGACGCGTACGCCGCCTGGTGGCGGGAGTTGCAGTCCGCCCTGGACACCGACGGCGACGGGCGCGTCAGCAAGGAGGAGTACGCCGCCGCCGTGCCCACCCTCGCCGGCCCCGCGCTCATCCGGGTCGCCGAGGTCCTCTTCGACGTCACCGACGCCGACGGCGACCAGAGCATCGACGCGGACGAGTACCGGGCGCTGTTCCGCACCGCCTTCCGGCGCGAGGTGCCCGACGGCGAGGCGACGTACTCGCGCGGTGCGTTCGTGCAGGACTTCCTCTCCTTCATGGCGGGCCGCAGGCGATCGCGTGCCTACGACTCCCTACTGGCCGATTCCTGAGAGGGAAGGTCCGGCGTCGGCCCGCAGGGGGCGGGAGAGGGAGGGCGGGGGCGGCCCTGGGATCAGGCGGCAGCCTTCTTCTTACGCCGCCGCCCGCCGCCGGACAGAGCGTCGACGAGCTGGTCGCGGCTCATCTTCGACCGGCCGGGAAGGCCCTCGTCGGCGGCCCGCCGGTACAGCTCGGCCTTGCTCAGCCGGTGCAGTTCGCTCTTGCCCCGGGGCCTGGATCCTGAGCCGGGCGCCGACCTGGACGCGGAGCCCGAGGCGGACCTGTTCCCCGTCCGCGGCGCAGGCCCCCGCGACGCGGGCTTGCTTCCGGCCCGCGACGCCGACTTGTCCCCGGTCTCCGGCGAGGACTTGCCTCGAGTCCCCGGCGCGGGCCTGTCCCCGGTCTCCGGCGAGGACCTGGACCCTGACCGGGATCCGGAGCGGGCCCGCTCCACACTGCCCCGCAGGACGTCCATCAGGTCGACCACGTTGGTCGCCCGCGGTGGCTCCGCGGCCGGAGTGATCTCCTGGCCCTCCGCCTTCGCCCGGACCAGCTCGCGGACCTTCTCCTGGTAGGTGTCGCGGTAGCGGGCCGGGTCCCAGGGGCTCGTCAGCGCGCCCACCAGCTGGACCGCCATGTCGAGTTCCCTGCCCCGCCCGGCCCGGCCGGAGGGCAGTTCCGGCAGTTCCTTCTCCGGGTCGCGGACCTCGTCGGCCCAGTGCAGGGTCTGCAGCACCAGGACCTTGTCCTCCGCGCGCACGGCGGTCAGGTACTGCTTGCTGCGCATGACGAAGGTGGCGATGCCGGCCTTGTCCGCCTTTTCCAGCGCGGTCCGCAGCAGCTCGTAGACCTTCAGGTACTCCTTGCCGCGCGGGGCGAGGTAGTAGGTGCGGGCGAAGTACACCGGCTCGATCTCGTCGAGGCCGACGAAGTCACTGATGTCGATGGTCCGGGAGCGGCCCGGCGCGATGTCGTCCAGCTCGTCCGGCTCGACGACGACGTACTCTCCCTCACCGGCTTCGAAGCCCTTGACGATGTCGTCGCTGCCGACCTCCTCGCCGGTGCGTTCGTTGACGCGCCGGTTGCGGATCCGGTCGGAGGTGCCGCGCTGCAACTGGTGGAAGTGGACGGTGTGGTCCTCGGTCGCGGTGAACAGCCCGACCGGCACCGTGACCAGCCCGAACGTGATCACGCCTGTCCAGATCGCCCGAGCCATGCCGCACTCCCGTCCCGCGCCTGCCACCGCACCGCCGGGCGCGTCCCGCGCGGCCCCGCTCGTGCTCCACGGTGGTACCGGGACGCCCGCCGCGCGCGTCGAGCGTGGCGGGCCGTGCCGGGCGTGGCGGCGAGCCGCGGGTCAGGGGCCGGTGTCCCCGGGGTGGGAGCACAGCCCGCCCCGGTAGGTGCTGTCGTACCAGGCGCCCGTCGCGTCGGCGTCCAGGTTGGTGCGGCCGGGACCGACACACCGGTGGTACTTGCCCCGGAACAGGCGCGTGACCTGGATCCACACGTCGGTGTCGGTGGCGCAGTGCTCGTAGTAGGCGTGCTCGCCCTGGGCCGCCTCGTTCCAGCCGCAGTTCTGCAGGCGGCGGCCGGCCGGTGCGGTGGCCGCCTGGGCCGGTGCGGTGACCGTGCAGGCGAGCAGACAGGCGGCCGCGTGAACGGCCAGGCCGATCAGCCGGGAACGGCGGCGGGGCCCGGGCGTGGGGGAGGGGTCACGTGACGTCAACGGAGGTCCTCTCGGCAGCGCGGTCGGCCGGACGGGCCCCGTGTCCCGCGCCCGCTCACTCGCGCGGGCGGCCCGGCCACCGGCTGCTGCTCTGTTCTGGTGTCCGGCCGGTCCAACGACCGGATCCGGACACCGTCACGCGGCGCCCCGAGGCGCGCGAGGCGGCGGGAGGGTCATGCGCCGGCGGCGTGCGCCTCCCGCGTCTGCCGGGTCGTGCGCCGTGCCATCCACGCGGCGACGAGCGCGCCGGAGATGTTGTGCCACACGGAGAAGACCGCGGCGGGCAGCGCGGCCAGCGGGCTGAAGTGCGCGGTGGCGAGGGAGGCGGCGAGTCCGGAGTTCTGCATGCCGACCTCGAAGGCCATCGCCCAGGAGGCGGGGCGGCCGAGCCGGGTGAGCCGTCCGCAGCCGTAGCCGAGGGCCAGTCCGCAGCCGTTGTGGAGCACGACCGCGAGGAAGACGGTGAGGGCCGCGGACTTCAGGGCGTCCGCGCTGCCCGCGACGACCACGGCGACGATCGCGGCGATGGCGAGCGAGGACAGCCACGGCATCGCGCCGAGCACCCGGCCTGTGTACCGCCCCGCGACCAGGCGCACGACGACCCCGGCGATGACGGGCAGCAGTACGGTCTTGAGGATGTCCGTGACCATCGACCCGGCGTCGACGGGCAGGTACTGGCCCGCGAGCAGGAGCGTCAGCGGCGGGGTCAGCAGCGGTGCGAGGACGGTCGAGACGGTCGCCACGGAGACCGACAGGGCCACGTCGCCGCGGGCGAGGTAGGTGACCACGTTGGAGGACGTGCCGCTGGGCGCGCAGCCCACGAGGATGACGCCCGCCGCGAGCGCGGGGGACAGGTGCAGCACGTGCGCGATGAGCCAGCCGAGTCCCGGCATGATCACGTAGTGGGCGACGAGGCCCAGCAGGACCACCCACGGCCTGCGCGCCACGCCCTTGAAGTCCTCCAGGGACATGGTCAGACCCATGCAGAACATGATCACGCCGAGGAGGTAGGGCACGTCGGGGCCGTATCCGGCGAAGGTGCCGGGGAGCAGGAGCCCGGCGACGCCGGCGGCGATGACGAGGACCGGGAAGACGGTGACGGCCCGGCGGGCGGCGCGGTCCGCGGGGGTGGGGCCGGCCGCGCTCGCGGCGGTGCCGGTGGCTGCGGTCGGGGTCTCTGAGCTGCGCATAAGATGCATGTAAATGCCATGTATCGCTATGTGGCAAAGCTGTCTCGGCATGCGGACACCGGCGACGTCTCCGTGACGGCCGTGACGGCCGCGCGCGTGCGCACGTGAGCGGGTGGCGCGGACCATCGTCCGCGCCACCCGCCGCTCGGCTGTCGCCGGGTTCCGGCGGCTGTCGCTCGGCCGCCGCCGGGTTCAGACCAGCTTGCAGTGGTGGCCGGACTGCCAGGGGGCCCTGGTCCCGGCGCAGACCGCCACCGCCACGTTGCGCACGGAGGAGTTGCCCCACTGGAAGTGCTTGACCTTGCCCCGCTGGGGGCCGGCCCCGGCTTCGGGGCCCGACCACTTCCAGGACCAGTGCCGCTCGATGACCTTCTGGTAGTGCACGTAGACGTAGGCCTTGTGACGGTCGGTGCGGGTGTCCTTGACGTAGGAGGAGGAGTAGTCGATCCGGGCGTTGTGCCGGTTGTCCCAGCACAGGTGGAAGGCGGTGTACGCCCCGGTCACGCCGCCCCTGCGGTACTGGTGGTGCGGCCAGTTGCGTCCGCACTCCAGTCCGGTCGCGGGCCGGGCCGAGGTGTGCTCGGCCGGGGTGAGGGCGGTGGTCGCCGGGGCCGCGGCGGCGCTGCCCGCCGGGGAGAGGAGGAGCAGGCTGCTGCCCAGCATCGCCGGGCCGGCCACGAGGGCCAGGTTCTTGCGGATGCGCATGGTGATCGTTCCCTGTCCTTGGGTGGTTCGCGCGGGCGGGACATTCCGGGGAATGGCGGGCCACGGGAAGGAAACCCCAACCCCCCGAGGGTGAACAGCGGCGGCGTGTCCGTCTCGGTCAATGTGGCGCCGCCGGTTTCACCGGCACGTGCGAGGGAACCGCGGCTCGTACCGGACCCGCCGCCGCCCGCACCGGGGGGCCGGTGTCCTTCGGGTGACGCCCGCGACGGGGGTGGCTCCGGGGCGGCCGGGGCGCGGGCCCGGAACAGGCCGGAAGACCCGTCTCGGTCGCGCGCATCCCTCACCTCTGCGGGTGAATTGCCCTTGCGTGACGTTGACGCCGCGCGGGTCCGGCCCGGGGTCGCGCCGCCCGTTCATCAAGAACAAACACAGTCCGACAGGATCATTGCCTCGGTTGCGCGCGGGTCCTAGGGTGTGCCTGGTTCCACCGCCACCTCTGTCACCAGCAGTAGTGATCTGTTCCGGCATCAACTTCCGTTCGACATACCGACATTGCTCCTGTCGTCGACGCGACGGCCAACGAAAGCTCGTGTTCGGTTTACCAACAGCATCGGACAGCGGCTGGCGCCCCGCCATTTCCGCGGTGGCCCCCTGTCCGTCTCGAGGAAGGCCATGGTCATGCAGCACCCGCACGTGCCCGGCACGGACCGCCCCGCCCGGGCGGTCGTCAGCCGCCGCCGTCTCCTCGAGTCGGGAGCGGCCGTCCTCGGCGCGCTCGCCGTCTCCTCGGCGTCGCTGCCGTCGCCCGCCTACGCGACGGCCCCCGCCCCCGGCGCGACCCCCGCACCGGGCGTCACGGCCACGGGCACCGAGTGGAACGGTCACATCGACGTCTTCCAGTTGGGGACCGAACCGCCGCACACCACGCTCATGCCGTACGCGGACACCGCCCAGGCCCTGGCGGCCGACCGCACCCGCTCCCCGTACCGGCTGAGTCTCGACGGCAGGTGGCGGTTCTCCTGGTCCGACCGACCCGGCACACGGGACGACACCTTCTACCGCACCGACCTGGACGACTCCTCCTGGGACACCATCCCCGTCCCGTCCGTGTGGCAGATGCACGGCCACGACTTCCCGGTCTACGTCAACATCACCTACCCGTACTGGGGTCCCAACGGCCTCGGCGAGGAACCGCAGCCGCCGGCCGCCCCCACCCGCTACAACCCCGTGGGCCAGTACCGCCGTACCTTCACCGTGCCGCGCACCTGGACGGGACGTCGGACGTTCCTGCACTTCGAGGGGGTCAAGTCGGCCCACTACGTGTGGATCAACGGAAAACTGGCGGGCTACCACGAGGACTCGTACACGCCCGCCGAGTACGACATCACGCCGTACCTCCAGCCGGGCCGCAACCAGATCGCGGTGGAGGTCTACCGCTACTCCGACGGGGACTGGATGGAGGACCAGGACATGATCCGGCTGAGCGGGATCTTCCGCTCGGTCTACCTCTACTCCACCCCCGAAGTCCACCTGCGCGACTTCAAGCTGGAGACGCCGCTGCGCGACGACTGCACGGCGGCCGACCTGTCGGTGACCGCGAGCGTGCGGGCCTACGGCGGCGCGGGCGCCGGCCGGTACACCGTCGAGACGCAGCTCTACGACCGGCGCGGACACGCCGTCTGGCCGCGTCCCCTGGAGCAGAGCGCGGACCTCGGCTCCGTCCCCGAGGGCCAGGACGTGACGGTACGGGCCGCCAGGGCCGTCCCCGACCCCCGGCTGTGGTCGGCCGAGCACCCCGAGCTCTACACCGCCGTACTGCGCCTGCGCGACCCGGCCGGAAAGGTGATCGAGACCCTCTCGCACCGGGTGGGTCTGCGCGAGTTCGCGCTCAAGGACGGGCTGATGCGGATCAACGGCAAGCCCGTCTCCTTCCGCGGCACCAACCGGCACGAGATGCACCCCGCCCGCGGCACGGCGCTCACCCGCGCGGACATGATCGAGGACATCAAGATCATCAAGCGGATGAACATGAACAGCGTCCGCACCTCCCACTACCCCAACAACCCGCAGTGGCTGGAGCTGGCCGACGAGTACGGCCTGTACCTGGTGGGCGAGACCAACCTGGAGACGCACGGCATCCGCGGCCAGTACCCGGGCGACCACGCCGACTGGACCCGGGCCTGCGTGGCCCGCGCCCAGAACATGGTCCACCGGGACAAGAACCACGCCAGTGTCGTCATCTGGTCGCTCGGCAACGAGGCGGGCGGCGGCAGCACCTTCGTCGCCATGCACGACTGGATCCGCTCCTACGACACCACCCGGGTCATCCAGTACGAGGGCGACGACCGCCCCGGCATCAGCGACATCCGCTCCGCGATGTACGAGAGCCCCACCCGGGTCGAGGCCCGCGCGAAGGACACCGGCGACACCCGGCCGTACGTCATGATCGAGTACTGCCACGCGATGGGGAACTCGAACGGCAACTTCAAGAAGTACTGGGACATCGTCCGCCGCCACGACGTCCTGCAAGGCGGCTGGATCTGGGACTTCGTCGACCAGTCGCTGAACTGGCCGACCCCCGCCCGTATTTCGCTCACCGAGACCGGCCCCCGCGCGCTCACCGGCGAAGTGATCGACCCCAGCGCCGGCTTCGAGCGCGCCAAGGGTGTTTCCGGCACCACCGTCTTCCCCCGCGACGACAGCCTCGACCTCACGGGATCCCTCACCCTGGAGGCGTGGATCACCCCGCGCGTGACCGGCTACCACCAGCCCCTCGTGGCCAAGGGCGACACCCAGTACGCCCTGAAGCAGACCAACGGCAACCTGGAGTTCTTCATCTACGGGGCCGGGCAGTGGGTCACCGCCGGTTGGGCGCTGCCCGCCGGCTGGACCGGCACCGAGCACCACGTCGCGGGTGTCTTCGACGCCGAGGCGGGCACCCTCACGCTCCACGTCGACGGTGCGGTCAAGGCGACCCGGACCACGACGGTGCGGCCCAGCAGCAACACCGCGCCGCTGGCCCTCGGCGGTGACGTCGACAACTCGACCCGGCAGTTCAGCGGCACCATCCGCCGGGCACGTGTGCACGCCCGCGCGCTGACCGCCGCCGAACTCGCCTCCGACGGCCGCGGCCCGGGCGACGAGGGTGTGCGGCTGTGGTTCGACGCCGCCACCGCCGCCGTGGGGCGCGAGCGGCCCCAGGAGCGGACGTTCCTCGCCTACGGCGGCGACTGGGGCGACAACCCCAACGACGGCAACTTCCAGGCCGACGGCATCGTGACCGCCGACCGCGGCCACACCGGCAAGGCCGCCGAGATCAAGCGCGTCTACCAGGCGATCAACGCGGCACCGGCCTCGGGCGGAGCAGCGGTCTCCGCCGCCGGGGCGATCACGCTCACCAACGAGTACCTGTTCACCGACATCTCCGAGTTCGACGCGAGTTGGTCGCTGGTGGCGGACGGTGAGGTGGTGCGCCGCGGCAGGCTCACCCGGGACCAGACGGACGTGGCGCCGCTCTCCCGGAAGGACATCACCGTGCCCCTGCGGCTGCCCGCCCGCCCGGCACCGGGCACCGAGTACTTCCTCGAACTCTCCTTCACCACCAAGGAGTCCACACCGTGGGCCGAGGCCGGCTTCGAGGTGGCCAGGCAACAGCTCCCGCTCGACGTGAGCGGCCCCGCCCTCACCCCGGCACCGCTGGAGAGCGTCCCGGCCCTGCGCCACCACGAGGGCGACACGACCGTCACCGTCACCGGCAGGGGCTTCTCCGTCACCGTCGACAAGCGCAGCGGGGTCATCACGTCGTACGAGGCCGCGGGCCGCCGGCTGATCACCTCGGGGCCGGCGCCCAACTTCTGGCGCGCCCCCACCGACAACGACCGGGGCAACGGCCAGCACACCCGCAACCAGACCTGGCGCGACGCCGGCAGCCGCCGCACGGTGCAGGACGTCGGCGTACGGGCCCTGCGCGACCGGGCCGTCGAGATCAGGGTCAGCGGCACCCTGCCCACCACCGTCGAGTCGGCGTACACCACCACCTACACGGTGTTCGGCAACGCCGAGATCAAAGTGGACAACACCCTGCGCCCGGGCGCGGCGAGCCTGCCCTACATCCCCGAGGTCGGCACGCTGCTGTTCCTGCCGGGCCGCCTGGAGCACCTGCACTACTACGGACGGGGCCCGGAGGAGAACCACTGGGACCGCAACGACGGCACCGACGTCGGCCTGTACTCCGGCACCGTCTCGGGCCAGTGGACCTCCTACATCCGGCCGCAGGAGAACGGCAACAAGACCGACGTCCGCTGGGTCGCGCTCACCGACGGCGACGGCCACGGCCTGCTCGCCTCGGGGGAGCCGCTGCTGGAGTTCAACGCCTCGCACTTCACCCCGGAGGACCTGTCGGTCGGCGCGCGCCACGACTACCAGCTCACCGCCCGCGAGGAGGTCGTCCTGCGGCTGAACCACCGCCAGATGGGCGTGGGCGGGGACAACAGCTGGGGTGCGCACACCCACGACGAGTACAAACTCCTCGCCGACCGCGACTACAGCTACACCTACCGGCTGCGTCCGCTCACCGCCGTGCGGGGGGCGACCGCGGCCACCCGCCGCCCGACCGCGGGGACGTTCGAGGAGTGACACGCCGCGCGGCCGGGACGGACGGCAGCCGCTACTCCGCGGCTGCCGGGTGTTCCGCGCCGGCCGGCTCCTCCCGGGCCGCCGGGTCCTGCGCGTCGGCGGGGCGGTCCGTGGCCGCCGGGTGCGGCGCGGCGCCCGGCGGCTCCTCGGCCGTCCCCGCGAGGGTGCTCCACCGGATGCGGGTGGCGGCCAGGGAGACGATCAGGGCCGAGACCGCCACCGCGGCCATGCCCGGCACGAGACCGGTCCAGCCCGCGATGAAGCCGATCAGGGCGGGCCCGATCAGGAGACCGGTGGTTCCCATGGCGGCCACCAGCGCCAGCGCGTCGGAACCGCGGGCCGCGGCGGCCACGTAGACGCACGGGGTGACGGCGGCGGCACCCAGGCCCACACAGGCGAACCCGAGCAGTGTCGGCACGACGCCCCCGGCCACCAGGGCCAGCGCCAGTCCGATGCCCGCCACGGCGCTGCCGACGCGGACGACACGTCCGTCGCCCCAGCGGCTGCGCCAGCGGTCGGCGAAGACGCGGGCCAGCAGCATCATGACCGAGACGACGGCGATGCCCATGGGCGCGACGCTCGCCGACGCCTTGGCGATCTCCTTCATGTAGAGGGCGGACCAGTCGTTCATGGCGCCCTCGGTGATGGTGCCGAACACCATGGCGCAGCCCATCCACAGGGTCGCGCGCCCGGGCAGGGTCAGACCCCTGCGGCGGCGGGCGTCCTTGTCCCCGGACTTGTCCCCGGACGGCGTCTTCGGCTCGCCCGGCGGGCTCTGCCCGGCCTCGTCGAGCAGGCCCCGGCGGGCGTAGGCGAGCAACAGCAGTAGCAGGACGACGGCCACGGCGAAGTGCGCCGTGACGGCGCCGGTCACGAGGCTGACCCCGGAGGCCAGCAGCGCGGCGCCGAGCAGACCCGCGCTGAACGTCGCGTGCAGCTGGGACATCACGGTGCGCCGGTAGCGCTTCTCCAGCGCGGCTCCCTGGGCGTTCATGGCCACATTCAGCGCGCCGACGGCCACACCGTCGCAGCAGATGATCAGCAGGGCCACCGGGTAGTCGGGCGCCTTCGACAGGGCCACGAGGAGGAGCGCCAGGCACAGGCCCGAGACCAGGGACAGCCGCCGTGAGCCCAGCCTCCGCATGAGGTGGGAGACGAGCGGGAAGGAGACCGCGGCCCCCACCCCGCAGGCCATCAGCAGCAGCCCCAGCTCCTGTTCGGACAGGTCCAGCCTGCTCTTGAGGGCCGGGAGCCGGGAGGTCCAGGTGGCGTACTGGAAGCCGAGGAAGCAGAACAGTGCCGCGACGGCCCACTTGGCGCGGTTCGACTCGTCACGGACGGGGTGCGCCGTCATCGGCCCGCCATCTTCCTGTTCGAGGGTCTGCCCGCGGGCAGCCTTATTGACATGTACAGTGCATCGGGGCCGTAGCCGGGCGGGACCTCGACGTCATGGCGGGGCCGGTAGCCCTGCCGGCGCCAGAAGCCCTCCAGGCCCGCGACCGCGACCAGCGACATCCGCTCGTAGCCCCGCTGCGCCGCGACGGCCGTGAGGTGGTCCACGAGCCGGCGGCCGAGGCCCCGGCCGCGGACGCGTTCGCCGACGACCAGGTCGTGCAGATGGAGGTTGCGGGTGCGGTGGGGGGCCTGCTCCGGCGTGCTCAGGTCCGGGAAGGCGGAGTCCGGATAGGGCAGGGCGAGGACGTAGCCCGCGATCCGGTCGCCCAGGTCGAGGACGAAACACGTCTCGGGGGAGGCCCGGCCCCGGGACTCCAGCGCGGCCTGCCCCTCGGTGAGGGCCGTCCCGGCGTACGCGGCCGCCTCCAGGGCGGCGACGGCGGGCCAGTCGGTGTCGGCGACGGCGCGTATGCGCGGCGGGTGCCCCACGTCAGCACGCCCCTTTCACGGAGTCGGCCGCGGCGTCCGGCGCCGGCCGCGTCCAGGCGCAGGGCAGCGGGCTGAACCCGTTGAACCCCTGGGTCATGTAACTGGTGGCGTAGGCGCCGGCGGACAGGATCCAGACCGGATCGCCCGAGGCCAGGTCCTCGGGCACCGGCGTGCGGTGGCCCTGCGCGCCGTAGGCGTCGTCGCTGTCGCAGGTCGGACCCGCCACGACGGCCGGCACCCGGGGGCCGTCGTGGCCGGGGAAGACCAGCCGGTGGCAGAGCTGGTCCATCTCGTAGAGCCCGTTGAACTTGCCGCAGCTGAGGTACAGCCAGCGCGCCAGGTCGCCGCCGGGCTGCCGCCGCGTGGTCAGGCGGTACACGTGCGCGCGGACTGCGCCGTGGTCGGCCACCAGGTGGCGGCCGGGTTCCATGACGAAATCGAGGGGCCGGGAGCCGACCTGCCGCAACTGGTCCATCCCCTCCCGGATGACGGCGAACATCTTGTCCAGCGGGGGAACGAGTTCGCGGCCGTGCCGGTCCAGATAGCCCTGGGCGGGCAGGCCGCCCCCGAGGTTGACGTGGTCCGGCGCGATGCCCCGCCCGGCGAGCGCCGCGATCACCTCGGCGAGCGAGTCGAACGCGTCCTGCCAGGCCTCGGAGGTCATCTGCTGCGAACCGACGTGCACGGACAGGCCCGCGGGGACCAGCCCGGCGGCGCGCGCCGCCTCCAGCACCCGGACGGCGTCCTCGCCGGAGCAGCCGAACTTCCGGCTCAGCCCCCACAACGCGCCCTCCCCGCTGGTGGCGAGGCGGCAGAAGACGCGTGAGCCGGGCGCGTGCGCGGCGACGGCCGCCACGTCCTGCTCGCTGTCGGTGGCGAAGGTGCGTACGCCCAGGCGGTGGGCCTCGGCGATGCCCGCGTCGGACTTCACGGTGTTGCCGTAGTGGATCCGCTCCGCCGGGGCGCCCGCGGCCAGGGCCTGCGTGATCTCGGCGGGGCTCGCCGCGTCGAAGCCGGCGCCCTCGCCCACCAGGCACCGCAGCACCTCGTCGACCGGGCATGCCTTCATCGCGAACCGGACGCGGATGCCGGGCAGTTCGTCCAGCAGGGCGCGGTACTGGCCACTGATGCCGGCGAGATCGTAGACGAGGCGGTCCGTGTCCGCGGCGGCCAGTGCGCGGGCCAGCCGCGCCGGTACGTCCGTACTCACCCGCTCGTACTCCCGATCGTGTCGCCGCGGGCCGCGCGCACCAGCGCCGCCCACGAGTCGGTCAGCAGGGCGAACTCCTCGATGTCGCGCTCGGCCTCGTCCAGCAGCCGCTCGCGGTCCGCCTCCAGTGACTGGGCGAACGTCTCGTAGCGGCCGCCGAGTTTGCGGTAGGCGGTGTCGACACGGTCCAGGCGCCACCGGTTCTCGGCCCGGTCCAGGCCGGTGCTCGCGCGCAGGTGAGCGGCGACGACGTCCGCCCGGACGTGCTGGTCGGCGTCCAGGAGGGACGGGCCCGCAGCGGCCATCCGGTCGTAGACGTCGTGGAAGTAGAGCATGGACAGGAGGAACTTCACGAACCGTCTCTGGTAGTCGTGGAAGCCCTCGTCCGTGCGCCGTTCCGGCGTGTAGAAGTTCTCGATGTGCCGGTTGTGCAGCACACCCGGCAGGGTCGCGTCGTGCACCAGGTGGATGAGGAAGTAGTCGCTGCCGATGGTGCTGGTCGCCGGGGGCAGCGGCACCCGCTCGTACACCTCGCGGCTGAAGCTGATGTTGCACATGTCCACCCGCATGGGGTCGACGAGGGTCAGCGTCGAGCGGTCCGCGGTGAACGGGGCGGTCCCGGCCCCGCGGAAGGACTCCTCGACCAGCTCCCGCTTGCGTTCTGCGGACCAGTGCCCG
This sequence comes from Streptomyces sp. NPDC021356, assembly GCF_040641015.1. Taxonomy (NCBI): domain Bacteria; kingdom Bacillati; phylum Actinomycetota; class Actinomycetes; order Kitasatosporales; family Streptomycetaceae; genus Streptomyces; species Streptomyces sp. NPDC021356. Next base: position 86,446 of record NZ_JBFACU010000019.1, read on the forward strand.
GGCGCCCACAGGCTCACGACCTCGTGGTACACGGCCTCGTCCAGCTCGGCCATCTCCCCGATGTCCACGGACAGTTCACCGACGAAGGAGGCACCGGCCATCGACACGGGACGCCCGGCGTGAGCCGGATCCAGGAGGGTCTCGGTCACGTCGTCCGACACCTGCGCGGCGGGCCGGCCGAGCGCGGACACCTCGTGGTGGACGGGGAAGACGGGAGCACCGTCCAGCATCTGGTAGGCGCTGTCGGAGTCCCTGCGGTGCACCGAGCGGCAGCCGAGGGCGGCGGCGATCAGGAAGGCGCGGTTGGTGCAGGCCCCGTAGGAGACCTCGGCCGGCAGCATCAGGGACAGCAGCCGGTCGGGCTCGGCGAGGGCGGCCCGTCCGATCGCGCGCCGCAGGAAGGCGCGCTGCCGCTCCTCGTCGAGGTGGTGCGCGACCACGCCCGGCACGGCGGGGAGCGCGGCCATGACCCGGGCGTGCTCGGCGCGGGTCCGCGCGTCGCTGGAGTCCAGGACGAGCAGGTGGACCTCGACCCCGAAGCGGCGCACCGCGTAGGCGGCCTCGTCGGCGACGGCCCTCAGGGTGGCCTGGCACGCCCGGTTCGTGGGCAGGGCCAGGCAGATGCGCTCGGGTGCGGTCGCCCGGGTCACGCGGCGCCCTCGCGTCCGCTCCAGGAGTCCAGTCCGAGCAGCTTGCGGCCCAGCGTGTCGAGGGTGGCGGGCCCGTACCGGTCGGCCTCGGGCCGATCGGCGTCGCCCAGCAGCGTCGGGTTCCAGTCGGGCGTGCTCAGGGTGCGCCACGACTCCACGCGCGAGCGCCGCAGTTCCTCGTGCTCCTCCAGCGCGGGCATCATGGACAGGTACTGCGCGGCACGCACCCCCTGCTCGGAGACGTTGGGCGCCACGCCATGGGCGAGCAGACCGTTGAAGATGAGCAGGTCACCGGCGCGGAGGTCGGGCCGCACCACCGGGAACTCGGTGCGGTCGACCGCCGGCCGGATCGGGTCCCGGTCGCGCGGCTGGCCGATCCGCCACTCCTCGAACCGCTTGAACAGTTCGGGCGCGCACTGGAAGCCGCCGAGGGCGGGGTCGGTGTCGTTGAGCGCGAGGATGCCCTGCACCCGCTGCGGCAGCACACCGAGCGTGGTGTCGACGTCCCAGTGCAGCTCGATGTCGAAGCCCTCGTCGGTGGGCGCGATCAGGGAACGCGAACGGTTGCCCCGGTTGGGCGGGTTGAGGTTGAGCCGGTCGAGGGTGACCCACAGCTCCTCGCAGTCCCAGACGTCGACGAAGGCGTCGTAGACGCGCTGCGTCTGCCGGTTGTCCCACAGGAGCTGGTGGTGGTACGCCTCGACGAAGCCGTACACGTGCAGGTCGCGGTCCAGGTCCGAACGGAACTCGCGCTCCTGGTACCAGGTGTCGGGACGGTCGGGGTCCAGGCCCTGGAACTCCCAGGCGAACTCCAGCAGGCTCTTCGCCGCGCCCGGTGAGACGGCGTCGCGCACGACGACGTACCCGTAGGTCTGCCAGAAGGCGAAGTCCTCCTCGGAGAGCACCCGCAGCGGCCGGGACTTCTCGATGTCCCGAAGCGGCGTGGAGGCGAGGTACGTCTCGCCGTCCGAGCTGAAGTAGGGGCGGGCCGAGGGAGCGCGGTGCAGATAGGGGGTGGATGCCGGCATGGAATCTCTCCAGGGCGTGTGGTTCTTCAGGGGCCGAGCGGCCGGGGCTCAGCTCTGCGCGGTGATCGAACTGAGGCCCTCTCAAGTTGGACTAGACCACTTGTGCTGTCAACGCGAGTCTGCCGAAGCTGCCCGCAAGTGCCGCTGAAATGCCGGTCGTTGCGTGTGTACGGTCCGAGTCGGCGGGCATGGCGAAGGGCGGCACGGAAGTCCGTACCGCCCTTCGCGCCGGGCTCCCGGCGCGCCCGATGACCGACCCTGGGCCGTCGTCCGCGGCCCGCGTGCCCGTGGCGCCCGGCTCCGTCGTCAGCCCGCGACGATGCGCTCCGCGGCGGCCACCCCGCACACGCGGGCCGCTCCGTGCGTGGCGATGTGCACGGCGCCGCGGGCGGGGGACTGGGGCACGCCCATCTCGACCACGATCGTGTCCGGCCGGGCGGCGAGCAGTACGTCCAGGCCCGCGCCCATCCACGCGTGGCGGTGCTCGTCGCGCACCACCGCGACGATCCGGCGCCCGTCCGCCGCCGCCAGGGCCGCGCTACCCGCGTCCGGGCCGGTGAAGGTGCCGGTCGTGGTGCCCGGCAGCAGCCGCTCCAGTGCGGCGCCGACGCCCCACGGCGTCTCGTGCCCGACGGCGATGTTCGGCGCCGGGTTGAACGTGGCGACGTAGACGGGCGCGTCGACGGGGCGTGCCGCCCCCGTGCCAATGACGGCCAGGGCGCGGCGGGCGGCGACGAGGCCCACCTCCGGGTCGGCCGGGACGTCCGCGTCCCGGCGCGCCCGGGCCGTCCACCGGGCCAGGCTCCGCACCCGGGCGGCGGCGTCCGCCAGCCGCTCCTCGGGGAGTTCGCCGGAGCGGACGGCGGCCACCAGGGCGTCGCGCATCTTCAGCACCGTGCCCTCGTCGCACAGCCCGCCGCCGACGCAGATGGCGTCGGCGCCCGCCTCGATGGCCAGCACGACCCCGTGCTCCAGACCGTACGTCCGCGAGATCGCCTGCATCTCGATGCCGTCGGTCACGATCAGGCCGTCGTAGCCCAGTTCGCCGCGCAGCAGCTCGGTGAGGATGCGCCGCGAGAGGGTTCCCGGCCGCTCCGGGTCCAGTGCGGGGACCAGGATGTGGGCGCTCATCACAGCACGCGTACCGGCCTCGATGGCCGCCCGGAACGGTACCAGTTCCCGCTTGTACAGCGTGTCCTCGTCGACGTCGATGCGCGGTATCGCGTGGTGCGAGTCGACGTTGGTGTCGCCGTGGCCGGGGAAGTGCTTGGTGCAGGCGGCGACACCGGCGGCCTGCATGCCCTCGACGTAGGCGGCCGTGTGCCGGGCCACGAGGTCGGTGTCCGCGCCGAAGGCCCGCACGCCGATGACCGGGTTCCCGGGGTCGGCGTTGACGTCGGCGGACGGCGCCCAGTTGAGGTTGACGCCGCACTCGGCGAGGCGGCGGCCCAGCTCGCGGGCGACGCGCCGGGTGAGGTCCGGGTCGTCGACGGCCCCGAGCGCGTGGCTGCCGGGGAAGGCGGAACCCGTGCGGACGTCCAGCCGGGTCACGTCCCCGCTCTCCTCGTCGATCGCGACCAGGAGGTCGTCCTGCTCCGCGCGCAACCGGGCCGTCAGCTCGGCGACCTGCTCGAAAGAGGCGACGTTGCGGCCGAACAGGGCGACGGCGGCCAGCCCTTCGCCGATTCGGCGGTGCACCCACTCGGGCGCGGTGGTGCCGGCGAATCCCGGCTGCAGCACCGCGAGGGCGTCGCGGGCGAGGGACTCGTTGCCGGTGGCACTCATGGTCATCGGGGGCGTCATCCTTTCGCGGCGCCGTCGCTCGGACCGCGCGCACAGCCTTGCCTTGCGGGGTGAGATGAAGGGCCGGGAACAGAGCCCCGGACGGGACGCGGCCCGGGCGTCGGCAGCCGCCCGGTGTCCACCGGGGGCCGTGCGCGCACGGCTTCGTCGCGGACGCGCGGCAGTCCCCCTCCTTCAGGTGATGCGCCGGCATACGCCCCCCGGTGCCGGCCCGCCGGCTCGCCGCGCGCCGCGAACCCGGGATCCGGCACCGATTGGTGTAGACCTTCACCGGGGAGCTTGGCCTAGACTTTTGTCCGACGTCAAGGCGGCCGCACCGTCCGGTGCGACCGGTGCGGCCGTCCGCCCCGGCTGCCTTCCGGCGCTGTCCCTCGCGGCAGTCCGCGCCGCGGCGCGCGCCCTCGCGGCCGAAGCCCCGCGCGGGTGTGCCACGGGCACGTCGCGGGAGCGCCGCCGTCTCATCTGGACTGGACCAATGGCGAGTTGAGGGCTATAACGGGAGGCCGGTGAGACGGCCGGGAAGGCAGGCCTTGACCATCGTTGTCAGCAGCGCCCGACACGAGCGGCCCGCCACGGGCCGCGGCGCGCGGGTGCCCAAGTACTACCGCGTCAAGCAGCACGTTCTGGAACTGACGGAGGCGCTGGTGCCCGGCTCCCGCATGCCCGCCGAGCGATTACTCGCCCTCCGGTTCGACACCTCGCGTACCACCGTCCGGCTGGCCCTCCAGGAACTCGCCAGTGAGGGCCGGCTCGACCGCGTACACGGGAAAGGCACGTTCGTGGCCCGCCCCAAACTCCGACGTACTCTCCGACTCACCTCCTACACCGAGGAGTTGCGCGCCCAGGGCCTCAGACCCGCCACGCGGATCCTGGACATCGGCGAAAGGGACCCGGACGCCCGGCTCACCCGCCTGCTCGGGCTCGGCCCCGGCGAGCGCGTGCTGCGCCTGGAACGGCTGCGGCTGGCCGACGGCGTGCCCACGGCGATCGAGACGACCCATCTGCCGGCCCACCGCTTCCCGGACCTGCACCGCTCCCTGGCCGCCCACGGCTCCCTGTACACCGCGCTCGCCGAGGACCACGGCGTGCGCCCCGCCGAGGCCGAGGAGACCATCGAGACCGCCGTCGCCACCCCGCGCGAGGCCGCACTCCTCGCCACCGACGTGGGGCTCCCCATGCTGCTGCTCACCCGCCACTCCCGCGACGACGACGGACTCCCGCTGGAGTGGACCCGCTCCGTCCACCCCGGCTCCCGCCACACCTTCACGGTGCCCCTGACACGTCCCCGGCGGTGAACCACCCGGCGCGCCGGAACCACGTCCCCCCACTCCCGCCACCGTCCCCGCCCCACAGCCCCACCACATCGATCCAGGGATGTCATGACAAGCACGACGAGATGGGCATGACGTGACCGACACCACCGCACTGGAGGCCCTCGCGCAGACCCTGGTCGACGCACGGGAAGCCGCCTGCCTCACCCAGGAGGACCTGGCCCGCCGGTCCGGACTGAGCGTACGGGCCATCCGCAACCTGGAGACCGGCCACACCGCCCGGCCCCGCACCCAGTCACTGCGGCTGCTCGCCCAGGCCCTCGGCCTGCAACCCGGCGACATCGGGCGCCTGTTGCGCACCCCCCGCAGCGGGCACCGCCCGGGCCCACGGCCCACGGCCCTTCCCGCCTCGGCCGCCGTCTCCGTCTCCGCCTCGGCCGAACTCCCAGCGGCCCCCCGCCCCCGCCTCGCCGGCCGTCAGACGCTCCTGGACCAGATGGGCGCCCACCTCCGCGCGCAGGAACACCGCCCCGGCCACCAACGGCTCGCGGTGGTGGTGGGCCCACCCGGCGCCGGGAAGACCTCGCTGATCCTGCGTGCCGCCCACACCGTGCGCGAACGCTTCCCCGACGGCCAGATCTTCGTGGACCTGCACCCCACGGCCTCAGCCCCGCTCACCCCCGACCGGCTGGTCCGCCGCATCCTGCGCTCCCTCGGCGCCGCCCCCGACCCGGACGGGCCCGAAGAAGCCGGTGCCCGGCTGCGCGACCTGCTCAGCAGACGACGTGTCCTCGTCGTCCTCGACAACGCCGACACCGAAGCACAGGTGCGTCCCCTGCTCGTCGACGACGTGCGCAGCGCGGTGCTCGTCGCCGCCCGGCGCGAACTGCTCGCGCTGCCCGGTCAGTTGCCCTACCGGATCGGCGCGCTCGACCGGCCCGACGCCCACCGGCTGCTGGACGACCTCGTCGGCGCCGCGCGCATCCGGGCGGAACGCTCGGCGGCCACCGACGTCGTGGAAGCCTGCGCGCGGCTGCCGCTGGCCCTGCACATCGCCGGGCTGTGGCTCACCACCCGCCCCCACCGGTCCCTGCGCGACCTGGCGCACCGCCTGGCCGACGAGGAACAACGCCTGCGCGTCCTGCGTGTCGGCGACCTGTCCTTGCAGGACAGCGTCGCCGCCCACCACCAAGGGCTCCCGCCGCAGATCACGACCGCCCTGAACCGACTCGCGGCGCTGCGGGGCGACTTCGGCACCGAGGAGGTGACGGCCCGCGTCACGCCGTCGGAAGTACACGCGGCGGACCTCCTCGACGAACTGCTGCACCGGCAGGTCACCCACGTCAGCGGAACCGACGGTAAGGGACGGGCCCGCTACCGCCTGCACGACGCCGTACGCCTGTACACGGCCCACTGCCTCGCGGCCCCGCCCGGCAACCACGTCGGCCCCGTCCTCGTCGGCCTGCCCCGGCCGATGCTCACGCCGCGCCGGAGGGACCAACGGCTGCGCGCCGCCACCTGACCGGGCGCGGCCACCGGCTGTCCGGACCGTCCGGGACACCGCCGCGCCTTCGTGCGCGCGGTGTCCCGGACTGCCGTCCGGACGCCAGGGCGAACAGCGCTCCCTCCCGGTCGGCAGGCTCCTCCGGCCAGTTGACGTAATACGGCATATCGCCACGGACCACCCGGGCCCTCCGCCATACTCGACGCGTCAGCCCCCACGAGGCCAAGGCCGCGCCGCATCCGATCCGGTGCGATGGCCTCCGACACCCCTGTGGAGCACATGATGCGCAAGCAGCTCGCGGCAGGTCTCGGCACGCTGGTGCTCACCGCCGCCACGCTTCTCGGCCAGGCCGGAGCCGCCGGAGCCCAGACCGCCGCGGACCCCACCAGCCATTTCGACGTCCCCTACGGCAACACCTACACCAAAGGCACGCTGACCTGGCACAACCGGTCGGTCAGCATCTCCGGCGAACACAAGTCCGTGAGCCCGACGTCCTGTCGGACGACCTGGCTGACGACGTACAGCGGCACGAAGCCCCTCGCGGCCGACGGCTACCGCCCGTCCGTGTGCAACGCGTCCGCGAAGTTCGCCTTCTCCGTCGTGGCGGACGCCTCCGGCGGCGCCACCCGCGTCAAGGTCTGCCTCGACCACAAGGGCATCGAGGATCTGGCCTGCAAGTACTACAGGCACCCCTGACCGCTCCCGCGGCCCCCTTCCCGCACCGCCCCTTGACCCGCCACCGGCACGCCCTGATATGGTCCATCCGATTCCCGGGGCCGCACTCGACGGCCCCCGGTCTCGGCCCGACCGAGCCGCCGCGGACTTCTCCGCCCCTCGCGTCCGACGAACCACCGCCCTCCTGAGCGTGTTCCTCGGCCCTCCGGCATCCGCGACAGCGACCGCCCCCCCCCCGCACGGGCGGGCGGCCACGATCGGACACCCGCACAACACCCCACCGGCGACAGCCCGGTGGGGTTTCGCTGTTTCTCCAGCCGGTGCCGCCCTCCACAGCGCCCCCGGCCGACCACCCCTGCGCCGCGCCTGGCCGCGGCCCACCCCTGTTGGGAGCCCGCATGACGTCCACCTCACCGCAGCGACCACCCGGAGCACCCGTCCCGGACGGAACTCCGGCCCCCGGCACCGACAAGGAGATCTGCGACAGCGAACCGAAGGACCCGCCCATCCCGTTGCGCCGCCTTCCCGGCTTCCGCTGGTTCTGGATGTCGCGCGCGGCGTCCGGACTCGGCTCCGCCGTGACCGCGGTGGCGCTGCCCGTCCTGACCTTCCAGGAGACCCGCTCGCCCCTGATGGTCTCCCTGGTCGCGGCGGCCGGCACCCTGCCCTACGTGGTCTTCGGGCTGATCGCCGGGGCCGTCGCCGACCGGACCGACCGGCGGCGCCTGATGATCGCCACCGACTGGCTCAACGCGGCCTGCCTCGCCTCCGTCCCGCTCGCCGCGGCCCTGGGCGTGCTGACGGGCGGGCACCTCGTCGCCGTCGCCCTCGCCTCGGCGGCGCTCGGGCTCTTCTTCGACGCGGGCGTGTACGGATTCGTCCCCGACATCGTAGGCAAGGACAACCTGGCCGGGGCCAACAGCGCCCTCTACGGCGCCGAGACCGTCGTACGGATCGCGGGCAACGCGCTGGCGGGCGGCCTGATCCTGCTCTTCCAGCCCGCCCGCACCCTGGCCCTGGACGCCCTGTCCTTCGCCGTGTCCGCGCTGCTCATCAAGGCCGTCGCGCGCACCGCCCAACGCCCCGGCGCACCGGCGGGGCACCGCCCGGCGTTCGGTGAGTCCGTCCGCGAGGGGCTCCGCTTCCTGCTCCGGCACCCCACACTGCGCGTGATGGCCCTGGTCGGCACCCTCCAGTCGTTCTCCGGCGGGGCGATCGTCGGACAGCTCGCCGTCTTCGCCGACCGGGTGCTGGGCGTCCACGGTTCCGACGGGCGGATCGGGCTGCTGTACACGGCGTGGAGCGCCGGAGGCATCGGCGGGTCCGTGCTGCTGCCCCGGCTGCGGCGCCGCTTCGCGGCCTTCCCCCTGCTGCTCGGGGTCCTGCCGGTCGGGGCCGTGCTCGGCCTGGTCCTCGTCCGCACCTCCGACTGGCGGATCGCCCTCCTCGCGCTGGCCGCGTGGGGATCGGCGTACCTCGTGGTCCTGGTGAACACGATGACCTACTCCCAGGAAGTGACACCGGCCGAACTGCAGGGCCGTGTCAACACCACCCGCCGGATGCTCTCCTCCGGCCTGGGCGTCCCGCTCGGCGCGCTGGTGGCCGGGACGCTCACCGTCCGCGTCGGCGTCCAGGCCGGGATGTCCACCGCCGTCGTGGCGATCGCCCTCGCCGCGGCCGTGGTCTGGGGCGTCCAGGTGCGCAGGTGGGCAGGGACCAGGACACGGACGTAGCGGCGGCGTCCCCCGACTGTTCACGCGGGATCCGTCCCGCCGTGGCCCTGCCGCCCCGAACGGCCGCTTGACTCCTGGGTCGTTCACACGAACCGGAGGGCGAGATGGCACGAGAGTTCGCACGGCGCACGTTCCTCACCGCGGCCGGCGGAGCCGTCACCGCCGCCGCGGTCGGGACGCCCGCCCACGCCAGTGACGACGCCCGGGACGCGGGCACCGCGCACGAACTGGTGGACGTACAACTGCTCAACATCACCGATCTGCACGGCTACTTGCAGGCGGCGCCGGGCAGCACCGCCGTCATCACCGGAGCCGGTGGCAGGACGTACACCGTGGGCGGGGTCGGCTACCTCGCCGCGCACCTGAAGCGGTTGCGGGACGGCCGCCGCAACTCCCTCTTCTTCGCGCCCGGAGACCTCTTCTCCGGCTGGGAGTTCGATGCCGAGAGCCTGGCCGACGAGCCGACCGTCGAAGCACTCAACCGGCTCGGCCTGGACTTCGCGACCGCGGGCAACCACGAGTTCGACAAGTCCCCGGCCTTCCTGACCGCGCACATGGAGAACGGCGTGCCCTTCCCGCGCGTCGGCGAGGACGACGCCTTCCCCGACTCCACCGGCCGGAGGTTCCGCGGCGCCGACTTCCGCTACTACAGCGCCAACATGGTGTGGTCGCGCACCGGCCGCACCGTACTGCCGCCGTACAACATCGAGTGGGTGGACGCCGGGAAGGGGCGCAGACTGCCGATCGGCTTCATCCACCTGACCGCCGTGGGCACCGACACCGGGTCCACCTCCTACCAACCCGCACTCTCCTCGCTCGACGAGATCACCACCGCCAACCGCCGTGCCGCCGAACTCAAGGCGCGCGGCGTCAACGCGATCGTGCTGAGCATGCACGACGGAGCGGTCGCCGGCAGCGACTTCACCACCGGCAGCAACCCCTCGGGCCCCGCCTACGACCTGGCGCTCAAGGTCTCCCCGGACATCGACGCCATCGTCACCGGCCACTGGCACTGCCGTTTCGCGATGATGGTCCCGGACCCGGAAGGGGTGCCCCGGCCGTTCGTCGAGGCGGGCTGCCACGGCCAGTTGGTGAACGAGATCAACCTCCGCCTCGACCCGCGCACCGGCAAGGTCGTCCGCGCCCTGACGACCACCACCAACCACCCCAACACCCGCGACATCGCCCCGGACCGCGAGCTGCAGCAGGTGGCCGACTACTGGGAGGGCTACGCCGCCCGGCGCGCCCGCACCCCCATCGGCAGGCAGACCGCCTCCTTCACCCGGGTGCGCGACGACAGCGGCGAGAGCACCATGGGCGACCTGGCGGCCGACTGGGCGCTGTGGGCCGGCCGGCAACCGCTCGGCCCGATGAACGACGGCAACGACCAACCGAACACCCCCGCCGAACTCGCCCTGATCGTCACGGCACCGCAGGTCGGCCAGAGCGTCATCAACCACGACCTCCCGCACGACACCGCATCAGGCGGGACCGTCACCTTCGGGCAGGCCTGGAACGCCCTCGGCTACGGCGACCCGGTCCTGACGGTGACCGTCACCGGCCGCCAGCTCCACGACGCCCTGGAGCAGCAGTGGACCCACGCGGCCGACGGCAGCCTGCGGTTCGCGCCGCTGGCCGTGTCGCGCAACGTCCGCTACGCCTTCGACGCCACCGGCCCCGCCGGGGACCGCGTCGACCCGGCCGACGTCCTCGTCGACGGCCGCCGCCTGGACCTCTCCCGCCGTTACCGGCTGGCGGCGACCGCGTACACGCTGCTGGGCGCCGACGGGTTCACCGCGTTCGCGGGATTCCGGGAGCCGGTCCGGCACGTGCGCGACTTCGAGAGCTTCGTGGCGTTCGTCCGGCGGCACAAGGTGATCGCTCCGGCCGCCCGTGACCGGGTGACGGTCCGCAACGCCGCCGCTCCCGCGGCCCGCCTCGGTGAGATCAGCACGCCTCGCGCGGCCCTCGGCGCCCAGGGGGCGGCGGCCGGCTCGCGCACCGAGGCCGCGCAACTCGCCCGCGCGGGGAACGCGGGGCGCGGGTTCCGCGTCCCGTGCTGAGGAGCGGCCGCGGCCCGTGCTCCGGAGCGTGCGGCTCGCACCACCAGGACCGCATGACGCAGGCCCCCGCCGCGGACCGGATGACGCGGACCGGATGACGCAGGCCCCCGCCGCGGACCGCATGCCGCGGACCGCATGCCGCGGACCGCATGCCGCGGACCGCACGACGGGGACCGCATGACGCAGGGGGCAGTGCCAGGCGCACTGCCCCCTGCGTGGCCGCGGTCTGCGGATCAGGCGACCGGCGCGGCGGCGGTGTCGGACTCCTCGGCGAGGCGCTCCATGCCGCTGGTGGTCTTCAGCGGCTTCTCCTTGAGGAAGACGACGGTGATCAGCGCCAGCAGCGCGCAGGGCGCGGCGACGAGGAACAGGTCGGCGGTGGCGACGCCGTAGGCGTGCTCGACGATGGACCGCATCGGGCCCGGCAGGGACTTCATGTCGGGCACCCCGCTCGTGCCGCCCTGCTGCCGGCCGGCGGCGGGCGTGACACCGGCCGCCTTCAGGCCCTTGGCCAGCTCCGTGGTGACCCGGTGCGCGAGGATCGCGCCGAGGACGCTGGTACCGACCGTGCCGCCCATGCTGCGGAAGAAGGACAGCACGGAGGTGGCGGCGCCCAGCTCGGCGGCCGGCACGTCGTTCTGCGCGGCCAGCACCAGGTTCTGCATCAGCATGCCGACGCCGACCCCCAGCACCGCCATGTAGAGGCTGAGCAGGGCGAAGGAGGTGTCGGCGTCGATCGTGGACAGCAGGGCCAGGCCGACGGTCATCGTGACCGCGCCCGCCACCAGGTACCGCTTCCACTTGCCGGTCTTGCTGATGACCTGGCCCGCCACGGTCGAGGAGACCAGCAGGCCGAGGATCATGGGCAGGCTCATCAGGCCGGCGACGGTCGGGGACTTGCCGAGCGACACCTGGAAGTACTGCGAGAGGAAGACCGTACCGCCGAACATGGCGACACCGACGAAGAGGCTCGCGACCGTCGTGAGCGTCACCGTCCTGTTGCGGAAGATGCTCAGCGGGATCACCGGCTCGGCGGTGCGCGCCTCGACGAGGACGGCGGCGACGAGCAGCAGCAGTCCGCCGCCCGTGAGCGCGGCCGTCTGCCAGGAGGCCCAGTCGAACTGGTTGCCCGCGAGGGAGACCCAGATGAGCAGGGCGCAGACGCCGCCCACGATGAGGAAGGCGCCCAGGAAGTCGATCTTCACCTCGCGCCGGACGGTGGGCAGGCTCAGTGTGCGCTGGAGCAGCGCGATGGCCAGCAGCGCGAACGGCACCCCGATGAAGAAGCACCAGCGCCAGCCCAGCCAGGACGTGTCGACCAGGACACCGCCGACCAGCGGTCCGGCCACCGTGCCGACCGCGAAGACGGCGCCGAACATGCCGGCGTACTTGCCCAGCCTGCGCGGCGGGATGACGGAGGCCATGACGACCTGGGCCAGTGCGGTCAGGCCGCCCGCGCCGATGCCCTGGACCACCCGGCTGAAGATCAGCAGTCCCACGCCGTGGGAGAAGCCGGCCAGCAGCGACCCCACGACGAACATGCTCAGCGACAGCTGGAGCAGCAGCTTCTTGTTGTACAGGTCCGACAGCTTGCCCCACAGCGGCACCGTCGCCGTCATGGACAGCAGCTCGGCGGTGACGACCCAGGTGTACGCGGACTGGCTGGCGCCGAGGTCGGCGATGATCGTGGGCAGGGCGTTGGACACCACGGTGCCCGCCAGGATCGCCACGAACATGCCGGCCATCAGGCCGGACATGGCCTGGAGTATCTGACGGTTGGTCATGGCGGTGGGAGACGCCTCTTCAGGCGCCTGCAGTGAGGTCACGACAGCTCTTTCGACACAGGTGAACGTGGTGGACGGGTGATCCGCGCGGCGGCACGGAGAAAGTGGTGGGGGGAGTGAGGCGGTGGTGGGGCGGCAGTGCGGCAGGGGTGAGGGGGCGGAGCGGGACCCGGGCCGCGGAGTCGGCTACGACAGGGTCCCGGGCCCGGGTGGCGTCGGCAGTCCCGCGGCGAGCAGTTCGAAGACCTCGCGGAAGACGTCCGCGAAGGCGGCCTCCTCCTGGCGTGAGCACCAGTGCTCGACGCTGACCCGCACGGCGGTGCTCGCGATGGCGGCCACCAGACGCGGATAGAGGCCGACCGTCCGGGGCGGCTCCCCGGTGTCCGGGGAGGGGCGGCCGGGGGAGCCGGGGTCGGCGGTCAGCCGTTCGGCGATGGCCTCGGCCAGCCGGGTCTCGTCCGCCATGTGGGCGCCGAGGCTGCGGACGAGGAGGTGCGGTGCGGCGTGCAGCACGTCGGCCTGCAGGGTCCACAGCTCGTGCTGCTGCTCGACCCCCACCAGTTCGGCCGCCACGCCGTCGCGGACGGCCTCCAGCGGGGAGAGGCCGGCCGGCGCGGCGAGCACGGCGTGCCGGACCCGGGCGGCGGCGTCCGCGTCGAGGAGCAGGAAGGCGTCGTCCCGGGACTCGAAGTAGTTGAAGAACGTACGCACCGAGACGCCCGCCGCGGCGCTGATGGCCTCCACGGTGACCTTGTCCACCCCGTGCTCGGCGGCCAGGCGCACCGCGGCCTCGGTGAGAGCGGCGCGCGTCGCCCGCTTCTTCCGTTCCCGCAGCCCGCCCCGAGCGGTCTCTTCCTCCGTCACAATGTGCATGTTATGCAAAAGTGCAGAGCATGCAAAATGCGGTGCCTCAGCTGCAGGACCCGTACGTCGCGCACCCTTGACGCCGCCCCCGCTGGTCCTTAACGTCATCTCTGCTTCCGCCGGACTTTCCGCGGAGCTTGGGCAGGCACAGACAAAGACCACCTGTCGGTGGCGTCGTCGTGCCTGCTTTTCGTGTGCCGCGTGCTGCCGGCGGGTCTTCCCCTAAGGCGGACTCATGGCACAACGTCCGGGCGTCTACGGCGTCGCCGACGTCGTGGCTCTCATCGACGGGCTGGGAAGGATCTCCGGTCGGGCGAGGGTCATCTGGTACCTGGTCTTCGGCGGACTCTTCCTCGACGCCTACTCCTACCTCGTCGAGATCATGCCCGCGCCGATCACCGGCCGGATGAGCCAGGAGGCCCGGCGTGCGCTGTCGCCGTCCGTCGCCACGGCTTCGTCGAGACAGCCGAGGACGTGGCTCTGGCCCTCTCCCTCGGCTCGGTCGCCGCCGCCACCTCCGACCCCCGCCTGTGGCACCTGCGCCGCGACCACCTCCCTCCCGAACCCCCGGAGTAGTCCCACCGTGAGCTTCACCGTCATCGCCCGCTACCGCTGCCTGCCCGGCCGCCAGGACACCGTGCTGAGCCTCCTGGACCAGGTGGCCGCCGCCTCCCGCGAGGAAGCGGGCTGCCTCGGCTACCGCGTCCACCAGGGCAGCGAGGAACCCCCGCGTCCTCGCCCTGTACGAGGAGTACGCCGCCGAGGCGGACTTCGCCGCCCACTGCCGCACCGCCCACTTCCAGGACATCGTCCTGGCCCAGGTCGTCCCGCTCCTGGAGAGCCGCGACGTCCTGCGCTGCGCACCCCGCGCGGAGGTGACCGCGTGAAGACCCGCGCCGCCGTCCTCCGCGAGATCTCCCGCAGCCGCCCCTACGACCGCACGCGCCCCGTGGAGATCGAGGAACTGCGCCTCGGCACCCCGCGCGAGGGCGAGGTGAGGGTGCGCACGGCCGCCGCCTCGCTCTGCCATTCCGACCTGTCCGTCGTCAACGGCGACCGGGTACGGCCGCTGCCGATGGCGCTGGGCCACGAGGCGGTCGGGGTGGTCGAGGAGGCGGGCCCCGGCGTCGACCGCCTCGCCCCCGGCGACCACGTCGCGCTCGTCTTCGTACCGGGCTGCGGCTACTGCCCGCGCTGCAACGAGGGCCGGCCCGCGCTGTGCGACCGGGCCGCCGCCGCCAACGGCTCCGGCGCCCTGCTGCACGGCCCGTCCCTGCTCACGGACGCCTCAGGCGGCCCGGTCCACCACCACCTGGGCATCTCGGCCTTCGCCGAACACGCCGTCGTGGCCCAGGAGTCGGTGGTGCCGATCGCCTCCGACGTGCCGTTCGCCGTCGCCTCCCTGTTCGGCTGCGCCGTGCTCACGGGCGCCGGCGCCGCCATCAACACCGCACGCCTGGGGCCCGGCCGGTCCGCCGTCGTGTACGGCCTCGGCGGGGTCGGCCTGTCCGCCGTGCTCGGGGCCCGCGCCGCGGGCGCGAGCCCGATCGTCGCCGTCGACCCGGTGCCCGCCAAGCGCGAACTGGCCCTGAGGCTCGGTGCCACCCACGCCTTCGCCCCGGACGAGGCGGTGGAGGCCGTGCGCGACCTGACCGGCGGGGGAGCGGAGGTGGCGATCGAGGCGGTCGGCAGCCCGCGGGTGATGGCCGCGTGGCTGGACACGGTGGGCCGCGGCGGCACGGTCGTCCCGGTCGGCCTCCCGGCACCCGGCCGGCCCCTCGAAGTCCCCGCGCTGGCGTTCGCCGGCGAGGGCAAGAGCATCGTCGGCTCCTACATGGGCGACGCGGTGCCACGCCGCGACATCCCGCGCTTCCTCGGCCTGTGGCGCGCCGGCCTGATGCCGGTGGAGGAACTGCACACCCACACCCTCGCCCTCGACGACATCAACACGGCCCTGGAGGAACTCGCCTCGGGCCGCGCGGTGCGCCAGGTCGTCGACACCTCGGGCCTGCTCTCGGCGGCCGGGCGGGCGTGAGGACACCGGCCACCGCACACCGGACACGGCCCTTCACCGGTCCGCCCTGACGGCACCCCGCATGCCCGCGGGGACGGACACGGCACCGCACCGGCCCGTCTCCCCCTCACCGGGGGAGGCGGGCCGGTGCCGTCAGCAGCCGGCCGACGTGCAGGGCGCAGTTGCGGTCGGCGAGGAGTTCCGGCCGGAGGGCGGCAGGTCCCGAGCGATCCGAAAAATGGTATTCCATTTTGCCGCACAACTCTTGACGGTGCTCTTCCGTGCTCATTACGTTCTGGGCCAACGGAAGCGCTCTTCCGGTTTGTGGAAATCCCGTACTCCCTCCCCCCTGAAACCCAGGAGTCCTGCATGACTGCCCTGGAAGACCGGTCGTCCGTGGAGATCGACGTCACCGCCACCAGCTCCGCCCTCTACACCTACGACCTCGCCCCGACGAAACGGGAAGGGCGCCGCTGGGGCGCCTACAACGTCTTCACGCTCTGGGCCAACGACGTGCACAGTCTCGGCAACTACGCCTTCGCCATCGGCCTGTTCGCCCTCGGGCTCAACGTGTGGGGCATCCTGGCCGCCTTCGCGCTCGCCTCCGTCCTGCTTTTCCTCCTGCTGACCCTCTCCGGCTTCATGGGACACAAGACGGGCGTCCCCTTCCCCGTCATGAGCCGGATCGCCTTCGGCGTCAAGGGCGCGAAGATACCGGCCGCCGTCCGCGGCCTCGTGGCCGTCGCCTGGTTTGGTATCCAGACCTACCTCGCCTCGGCCGTCCTGAGTACCCTCCTGGTCGCCATGTTCCCGGGACTGAGCCGCCTGGACACCAACTCCCTGCTGGGCCAGTCGAGTCTGGGCTGGATCACGTTCCTGGCGCTGTGGGGCCTGCAAGTGCTCATCGTGAGCTACGGCATGCAGATGATCCGCCGCTACATGGCCTTCGCCGCGCCCACCACCCTGCTCACCATGTGCGCCCTGGCGGTGTGGATGTTCGTCCGCGCGGGCGGCTCCGTCTCCCTCGACGACGGACGGCCGCTCACCGGCGGCGCGATGTGGCTCCAGGTGCTGCAGGCCGCCGCCCTGTGGGTGGTGATCTACGGGACGTTCGTGCTCAACTTCTGCGACTTCACCCGCTCCGCGCGCAGCCGCGGCTCGATCGTCCGCGGCAACGTCGTCGGTATCCCGGTGAACATGCTCTTCTTCGCCTGCATCGTGGCGGTTCTCAGCGGAGCCCAGTTCAAGCTCGACGGACGCGTCATCACCAGCCCCACGGACATCGTCAGGACCATCCCGAACATGTTCCTGCTGGCCGTCGCCTCACTGGCGCTGATCGCGCTGACCGTCGCCGTGAACCTGCTGGCCAACTTCGTGGCGCCGATCTACGCCCTGGTCAACCTGTTCCCCCGGCGGCTCGACTTCCGCAGGGCCGGCCTGGTGAGCGCGGGCCTGGGCCTGGTCATCACACCCTGGAACCTGTACAACAACCCGGTCGCCGTGAACTACTTCCTCGGCGGCCTCGGTGCCCTGCTCGGCCCCCTCTTCGGCGTGATCATGGCGGACTACTGGATGCTGCGGAAGTCCCGCGTGAACGTGCCCGCCCTGTACACCGAGGACCCGCACGCCGACTACCACTACCGCCGCGGCTACAACCCGCGCGCCATCGCCGCCTTCGTCCCGAGCGCCGCGGTCGCCGTCACCGTCGCCCTGGTGCCGCTCTTCCACTCCGCGGCCGGATTCTCCTGGTTCGTCGGTGCCGCCCTCGGCGCCGTGCTGTACACGGCCCTCGCCGACCGTGCCACGCCCGTCCGTGACCTGGACGGCGAGGCCATCGCCGTCGCCGCGGAATAGCCCGCCCGAGCAGAAGGCAGAAGGCCCGCTCCCATGCGCATCCTCATCGTCAACGTCAACACCACCCGGTCCATCACCGACGCGATCGGCAAGCAGGCGGCCGGCGCCGCCTCACCGGGTACGGAGATCGTCCCGCTGACCCCCTCCTTCGGCGCGGAGTCCGTCGAGGGCAACTACGAGAGCTACCTCGCCGCCGTCGCCGTCATGGAGACGGTCCGCGCCCACCCCGGCCCGTACGACGCCGTGATCCAGGCCGGGTACGGCGAACACGGACGCGAAGGACTCCAGGAACTGCTCGACGTCCCCGTCGTCGACATCACCGAGGCGGCGGCGAGCACGGCCCGGTTCCTGGGCCGCAGCTACTCCGTCGTCACGACCCTCGACCGTACGGTCCCCTTGATCGAGGAGCGGCTGGAGGTGGCCGGGCTGAGTGCCAGATGCGCCTCCGTCCGCGCCACCGGGCTCCCCGTACTCGCCCTGGAACAGGACGAGCGGGCCGCCGCGGACGCCATCGCCGAACAAGCCGTGCGCGCGGTGGCCGACGACCGTGCCGAGGTCATCTGCCTGGGCTGCGGCGGCATGGCCGGCCTGGCCGGACAGGTCGCGGAACGCACCGGGGTCCCGGTCGTCGACGGAGTGAGCGCCGCCGTGACGATCGCCGAGTCCCTGGTCCGCCTCGGCCTGTCCACCTCCAAGGTGCGCACCTACGCGCCGCCGCGGCCCAAGCACATCGCCAACTGGCCCCCGCGAACCGCCTGACCCGCCCCGCCCGCCGGGGGACCCGTCCTGGCCACGGGGTATCCTGACGGGCCGCCCGGCCGCTGAGCAGCACGGACGCGGACGGTGCCGGAACGGGAGGGGAGCCGGCACGGACGGTGCCGGAACGGGACGGGAGACGAAGGACGACGATGGCGGTGGCAGAGGACTACGTGCCCGAGTCCGAGCGCGTGACGCGGCAACTGCGCGACGAGATCCTCGACGGCGTACGGAAACCCGGCAGCCGTCTGGTCGAGCGCGAACTGGCCGAGGCGCTGGGCGTGAGCCGGCTCCCGGTGCGCGAGGCGCTGAAGACACTGGTGTCCGAAGGGCTGGTGACACCACGGCCGAGGACCTGGGCGGTGGTGCGCGAGTTCACCGCGAGCGACGTCGCCGATCTCGACGAGGTCCGTTCGGCCCTGGAGACCCTGTCCTTCCGGCTCGCCGCGCACCGGCACACACGCGCCGGGCTCCAGCGACTGCGCGCGGACCTGGACGCCGAACTGGAAGCGGCCCGCGCCGGCGACGCCGTACGGGCCCGCCGGGCCGCGGCCGACTTCCACCAGACCGTCACCACCCTGGCCGCCAACGAACTGCTCAACGAACTCGACCGCGTCCTCAGCAGCCGCATGCGGTGGTTCCGGGGCCAGCACGACGACCTGCTGGGCGTGGCACTGGAACACGAGGCCCTCTACCAGGCCATCGCGGAACGCGACGTCCAGCGGGTCGAAGCGCTCGTCCTGAAACACCTGGCGACCGGCCGCAGCGCGGCCCTGGGCCACCGCAACCAGGCCCACGGACAGGATGGCGGACAGGACGGCCACCAGGACTGACCGAACCCGTCGGCCGGCCGGGACGGCGCAGCACACCGCGACGGGGGCCGCTACCGGCCGCCCGCCGCCGACCGGTCCGCCTCCCGCTCGGCCCTGCGCGCCTCCCGCTCCGCCACGCCGACCGCGTCGGCGGCTGCCCGCAGCCGCCGCTCGGCCTCCTCCCGCTCCCGCTCGGCCCGCCGCAGCCCTTCCCCGGCCCGGCGCACCTCCTCCTCGGCCGCAGACAACCGCTTCCGGGCCTGGCCGCACGAATCGCCCGCCCGCCGGGCCCGTGCGTCGGCCTCGGCGTGTTCTGCCCGCAGGGCGTTCAGCCGCTGTCCGGCCTCCTCGGCCGCCTTCCTGGCCGCCGCGAGCCGCGCCTCCCGTTCCCGGCGCCGCTCGGCCGGCTCGTCCTTCTCCTGAGGGCCGGCCGGTGCGGCCGTGGCGGCCGGCCGACGCGCCGTCGGGGCCGCCCCGGACGCCGGACCGCTGTCGCCGGGGAACACCGAGGGCGGGGTGAGCGCGCTGTGCAGCCGGCCGGCGGCCCACTGACCGGCGGCCTCAGTGTCGCTGAGCACGGCGCGCAGGGTGGACTCCAGCTCCTGGCGCACCGCGTCGGACAGCGGGTGCCCCGCGTCCCGGGCGAGCCGCGCCCCCTGCCGGGACAGGGCGGCGACGACGCGTCGGCGCCGGGCGGACAACTCCCGCAGCCCGTCGGCGTCCAGGCTGCGGTAGGCCTCGCGCAGCGCCTGCCCCAGCTCCAGGAACTGCTCGCTCTCCGCCGGGCGGGAGCGCAGCAGCAGGTTGGCCGCCCAGGCCGCCAGGGTGGGGCGCCGCGCGGCATGGATCCGTCGGGCGTCCTCGGCGCGTCCGTCGGCCCTGGCCGCACCCGCCAGCTCCTCACGGCGGGCGACGAAGTCGGCCGGCGGCACGGTGTAGAGGCCGTCGAGGGCCGAGTCCACCTCGTGCCCCGTGCCGCCGCGCCGGTCCTCGCGCCTCATGATCCCCAGGCTCCACCGCCCGGGGCCCTCCCGCATCCGGAAGGCCCCTGCCGCGCGGGCTGTCCGCGACCGTCCACGGCCGCGCCGTCCGTCCCGTCGTCCGCGCCGCCGCCGACCGTCGTGGCCGACGAGGCCGCCGTGCACCGCGATGCGCGGCCGCAACGGATCGCGCGCTCCCGCGTCGCGCTCGCTCAGCCCCTGACGGACCTCTTCGGGCCGCACCGACCATCGGCGACGGGACTCCCGCAGACCCGGGCGGCGCGCCGCGGGGAGGCGGAGCGGGCCCGTCAGGTCCTGCCCGTCAGGTCCTGCGCATCAGGTCTTGCGCAGGTCGGGGGCGGGGACGCCGATGAGCAGGCGGCGCACCGCGTCCCAGGCGGTGCGCAGGGCGCGGGCCACCTTCGGCGAGTCGCTGCCCATGATGCGCACCCACGCCCCGCAGTCGTCGGGCAGCACACTCACGCCGAAGACCACGCCGGACGTGCGCAACGCCTCGTGCAGCGTGTCGGCGACCGCGGCGGCGGGGGCGAGCGGCGTGAGCGCGAACAGCGTCGCCATCAGGTCGTGGCCGCCGAAGACCGCCGGGCCGGTGACCGAACCGGACTCGTGCGGGTCCAGGCGTACGGTGTCCAGCACCAGCAGGTCGCCGTCGGGGCGCGTGATCTCCAGATCGCTGAACAGCAGGCGGTAGGCGTGCCGTTCACCGCGGGCCAGCCGGCCGGCGGCGATCGTCTCGCCCAGCAGCACGGTGGCCGTGGGGTCGGCACTCACGCGGGTCTGCTGGTAGAAGCGGGCGTCCCGGTAGGGGATCAGCGGGTCGGGCAGGTACTCGACGTAGCTGTCGGCTCCGGCGGTGAGGTGGACGACCTGCGTGGCGTGGTCGAACTCCACCCGGTGCAGCTTCGTGGCCGCCTGGGTCGTCAGGTGCACGGCAGTGCCGGGACCGCAGTCGATGTCGATGCGGTTGCGGTCGGCCTGGACGATGCCGCCGCCGGTGGACATCAGGTAGGTGAACGGCATGTCCGGCCGCTGAGGGTCCACGTACAGCGGCCGCATGATCTGCAGCGGCGACTTCTGGTAGCGGTCGACGAGCTCGGTGCGCTCGCCGACACGGGCGTAGCGCAGTTCGAGCAGGCCGACCTTGCCGGGGCGCCCGGCGGCCAGGGTGTCCGGGATGCCGGTCAGGTCGAGCATCCGGGCCGGCACCCGCCGGGGTTCGTAGTGTGCGGGGTCCAGCCGCGCGGGCGCCTGCGTCATGCGGACGCCGCCGGAGTACCGGCCGGCTGGGCGGCCTCGTGGGCCAGCACGAAGTCGGCGATGGTGTCCAGGCCCTGACCGGTGAGGGAGTTGGTGAGTACCACCGGCCGGCCCTCCCGGACGGTGTGGGCGTCCGACTCCATCTGCGCCAGGTCGCACCGTACGTACTGGGCGATGTCGACCTTGTTGATGACGAGCAGCTCGCACTCGGTGATGCCCGGGCCGCGCTTGCGGGGCATCTTGTCGCCCTCGGCGGTGTCCAGGACGAACAGGAACAGGTCGACGAGTGCGGGGCTGAAGGTGAGCGTCAGGTTGTCGCCGCCGCTCTCGAAGAGCAGCGTGTCCACCTCGGGGAAACGCTCCAGGATCTCGTCGGCCGCGGCCTGGTTCATCGTCGGGTCGTCCCGGACCGCCGTGTGCGGGCAGGCCCCCGTCTCCACGCCGACGATGCGGTCGGCGGCGAGGATCCCGTCCAGGGTGCGCCGCACGTGCGCGGCGTCCTCGGAGGTGTAGATGTCGTTGGTGATCACGGCGGGGGTCCGGCCGCGCTCGATGAGCACCGGGACGAGCGCCTCGATCAGCGCGGTCTTGCCCGAGCCGACCGGCCCGGCGACGCCCACGCGCAGCACGCCGTCCTTGGGGCGCCGGACGAACTCGTCGTGGTCGTGGTGGTGGGAGCCCTTGACCTGTGTGGGGTCGTGCATGGTGATCCGTGCTCCTTGTCAGACGTGGTGGTTCTCGGTGGGGGGTGGGTGCCGTGGCTCAGCTGGCGAACAGCCGGGCCTCGGCGCGTTCGTGGCGGCCTGCCATGACGTCGGCCACGGGCACGCATCCGCCGATGTCGGCCAGGTCCCTGTGCAGCGCCGCCTCGACGGTCTCCTCGATCACCGGGGCGGCGCCGTGCAGGACGACCTGGGCCCGCCGGTGGTCGGTGAGCCGCAGTCGCAGGGCGGCGCCGACGAAGCTGGCGGCGAAGGCGAACAGCTCACAGGTGACGGCCTGCCGTGCGGTGAGGCCGTTGCCGGCGTGGACGACGCCGGCGACGACCGGCTGGCAGCCGCGCACCGCGCCGTCCCGGTACAGCGTCCGGTACCGCTCGATCGGCTTCGTGCCGTAGACCTCGTCGGCCAGGTCGAGCAGCTGCCGTCCGGTGCGCACGGCGGCCTGCCGTGCCTCACGGCCCAGCTTGGTCGCGTGCAGCCGCCGTTCCACGGCCACCACCTCGTCCCAGTCGTCAGCGCTCACCGCGCGGTGGGTGAGGGCGAGGGCGGTGGCGTCGGCCGGTCCCGCGCTGTGGCGGAGCAGGTCGTCCAGGAGGGCGGGGAGGGTGCGCGGGGTGACGGCACGGGCCTGCTGGAAGCCCTCCAGGCCGTGGGAGAGGGTGTAGTAGCCGCTGGGGAAGGCCGAGTCGGTGAGCTGGAGCCCGGTCAGCAGCGCCGGGATCGGCATCGGGTCGTTCACGCCGGGTTTCCGTTCCTGCCGGATGGCCGCCCCTCGGGCCGGCCGTGGGGGCCGCAGGGCACGCGGGGTGCCCTGCGGCCCGTCGTGGGGGTGGGTCAGACGATGTAGAAGAGCTGGTTGAGCGGCAGGCGTTCGGCCGGCTCGATGGTGGCGGGCTCGCCGTCGACGGTGACCTTGTAGGTCTCCGGGTCCACCTCGATGCGCGGCAGCGCGTCGTTGCGGACCATGTGCTGCTTGCCGACGGTCCGGCAGCGCTGCACCGGCTCGATGCGCCGGCCGAGGCCCAGCTCGCCCGGGACGCCGGCGGCGATGGACGCCTGCGACATGAAGGTGACCGAGGTACGCTGCCGGGCCCGGCCCATGCTGCCGAACATCGGCCGGTAGTAGACCGGCTGGGGCGTCGGCAGGGAGGCGTTGGGGTCGCCCATCAGCGCCCAGTTCACCATGCCGCCCTTGATGATCAGCTTGGGCTTCGCGGCGAAGGAGTTGATCGGCCAGAGCACGATGTCGGCGAGCTTGCCGGGCTCCAGCGAGCCGATCACGTCGGAGGCGCCCACCGCGATCGCCGGGTTGATGGTGAGCTTGGCCAGGTACCGCAGCACGCGCGCGTTGTCGTTGCGGGAGCTGTCCTCGGCCAGCGCGCCCCGCACCTCCTTGCAGTGGTGCGCGGTCTGGAAGGCACGCGAGAAGGACTCGCCGACCCGGCCCATGGCCTGGGAGTCGGAGGAGAAGATGCTGATGACGCCCAGGTCGTGCATCACCGTCTCGGCCGCGATGGTCTCCGCGCGCACCCGGCTGTCGGCGAACGAGACGTCCTCGGGGATGTCGCGGGACAGGTGGTGGCAGACCATCACCATGTCCAGCAGCTCGTCCACCGAGTTGATGGTGTACGGCAGGGTGGGGTTGGTGGAGGAGGGCAGCACGTTCGGCTCGCCCGCGACCCGCATGATGTCGGGGGCGTGACCGCCGCCCGCGCCCTCGGTGTGGAAGGTGTGGATCGTCCGGCCGTCGATCGCGGACAGGGTGTCCTCGAAGAACCCGCCCTCGTTGAGGGTGTCGGTGTGGATGGCCATCTGCACGTCGTACTCGTCGGCGACGCTCAGCGCGTTGTCGATGGTGGCGGGGGTGGCGCCCCAGTCCTCGTGCACCTTCAGACCGGCCACGCCCGCCTCGACCTGCTCGCGCAGCGCCTCGGGCAGGCTGCCGTTGCCCTTGCCGAGCAGACCTACGTTGACCGGCAGGTCCTCGACGGCCTCCAGCATGCGGTGGATGTTCCACGGGCCGGGGGTGCAGGTGGTGCCGTTGCTGCCGTCGGTGGGCCCGGTGCCGCCGCCGAAGAAGGTGGTGATGCCGTTGGACAGGCCCTCCTGGGCCTGCTGCGGCGAGATGAAGTGGATGTGCGTGTCGACGCCGCCGGCGGTGGCGATCAGGTGCTCACCGGAGATCACCTCGGTGCCCGGGCCGATGACCAGCTTGGGGTCGACGCCGTTCTGCACGTGCGGGTTGCCGGCCTTGCCGACGCCGACGATCAGACCGTCGCGGACCCCGATGTCGCCCTTGACGACACCCAGCACCGGGTCGAGGACCACGACGTTGGTGATCACCAGGTCGAGTGCGCCCTCGCGGTTGAGCGCGGCCGGGTCCTGGGCCATGCCGTCGCGGATGGCCTTGCCGCCGCCGTAGACGGCCTCGTCGCCGTACGAACCGGCGTTGTGGTCGTACTCGACCTCGACCACCAGGTTGGTGTCGGCGAGGTGGAACCGGTCGCCCACGGTGGGGCCGAACAGGTCCGTGTACTGCTTGCGCGGGATGATCGCCATCAGCGGTCGGCCCCCTCGTTCTCGGTGTCGGCGTCGCCGGCGGCGGCGGTGGTGGCCCCGGCGGTGGCCGAGGTGGTGGCGAATCCCAGCTCTCCGGCGCGGCGCACGGCGGAGCGCCGGGTGTCGTCGGTGTTCAGACCGCCGTTGACGAGTCCGGCGAAGCCGACGAGACGGCGGGTGCCGCCGAAGGCGACCAGCTCCACCTCGCGGGTGTCACCGGGCTCGAAGCGCACGGCGGTGCCGGACGGGATGTCCAGGTGCATGCCGTACGCCGTCTCGCGGTCGAACAGCAGCGCGCGGTTGACCTCGAAGAAGTGGTAGTGGGAGCCGATCTGGACGGCACGGTCACCGGTGTTGGCGACGGTCAGCGCGACCGTCGCCCGGCCGGCGTTGATCTCCACGGGATCGTCCCCGTAGAGGTAGTGGGCTCCACCCGACATCGTTGTCTCCTCTTTCCAGGCGGTGAATCAGGCGGGCGTCAGGCGCTGATGGGGTCGTGGCAGGTGACCAGCTTGGTCCCGTCCACGAAGGCCGTCTCGACCTGGAGGACCGTGAGCATGTCGCGCACGCCGGGCATGACGTCGTCGGCGGTGACGACCTTGCGGCCCAGCTCCATGCACTCGGCGACGGTGTGCCCGTCACGGGCCGCCTCCAGGACCGCCTCGGTGATCAGCGCCGCCGCTTCGCTGTAGTTGAGCTTGGTGCCCCGGGCCCTGCGGCGGCGGGCCAGGTCCGCCACCACGTAGACGTGGAGCTTGTCGATTTCGCGCGGTGCGAGGTTCATGGCGTCACTTCGCTTTCTCGAACGAGATGCCGGGCCGGTCCAGGGCTGGAACGGCCGCGAGGAAGAGCCAGGTCGTCACGACGAACGGCCAGGTGAAGGGGGGCCCGCCGGACGGCTGGGCGAAGGCCTGCCAGGCGGCGGTGAACGGGACCGAGGCCACGGCGGCGAGCGTGGCGTACCCGGCGGTCCAGGCGGTGGGGGCCAGGAAGGTGGCACCCAGCGCGATCGCGACGAGCACCGCGTTGTAGCCGTAGAGTCCGTCGCTGATCCGGTCGGCGGGCAGCCCCATGGCGCAGGCCGCCAGGACCGCGACGACGCTGCCGCAGGCCGCCGCGAGCGCGGCGGCGCGGGACGCGACGAGCAGGCCGGCGAGGAGGATCAGGCCGGCGTACCACTTGTCCAGGAGGAAGACCTGGGCGAAGTCGTTGCAGAAGGCCCGGCCGAGTTCCGCGGCCGACAGGGTGGTGAACCCGTCCGCGGCGATCGGCGGCGCGGGGGCCGCGGGAGCGGTGGGCAGGGCGATGGCCAGCACTCCGGCGACCAGGCAGAAGGGGGCGGTCAGCGCCGGGAGTTGGAGGCGGCCCAGCAGGCGGACGGCCGCCGCGGACGCCACCGCGCACACCGCGGCGGCCAGGACCGCGAGCACCGCGGTCCGCCACGAGGCGCCGAGCCGGACGACGACGGCGATGGCGGTCAGGCAGCCGCAGTACCCCTCGAGCCCTTTGGTCAGACCGTCGCGGTCGGCGCCGAGGACGGCCGCGGCGCCGGTGGAGGCCGCCGCGCCGAGCACTCCGTAGACCCCGACCCGCCAGCTCCCCGCGAACAGGGCCACGGCGAACAGCAGTCCGGTCCAGGGGCTCGGGCTGAGGGCGACCTGTGCGATGCCGCGCAGCGGTATACGTCCCAGATCGGCGGGAACCCAGCTGGGCTGTACCACCCGCCCTTCTGCAGGCATGCCTTCTCCTTGTCCGGGAACACCTCAAGGCACCGACTACCGCTGATGCACGGCGAGATGCTGCGTGATCAACAACTTGTTGAAGGCTACGCCTGGCCCTGGCCGGAAAGGCTCACCAGCCTCATGTGACCAGCGGGTCACGCAACGGCATCACCGCTGATGAGCGAGGTCGGCGTGACCTCCGAGGATACGAAAAGCTTGATCTTGAATTCAAAGCCTTGGCACGCCCTTGGGATTTTCAGGGTGAAAAATCGACCAAAGCGTGGGGGGTTCCGTGGCCGGGGGAGCCCCCGCCGCCGGAGCCCGGTGACGCCCCCTGTGCCACACTTGCGCGCGCCCACCGGCGCATACCCGACTCAGGAGACCAGGCTCGCGGCATGACCCTTCCCGGCATCGAAGAGATCCGTGCGCTCCACGAGAAGTACGCGCCCACCCAGGAAGCGTTCGACCTCGTGTACACGCACTGCGAGATCGTGTGGCACCTCAGCGCCCAACTCCTCGCGGCGGCACCGCTGGAATGGGACGGCGAGCTGGTCCGGGCCGGCGCCCTGCTCCACGACATCGGCGTCTATCACCTCTACGACGCCGACGGGAACCTCGACGGCGGCAACTACATCCGCCACGGCGTGCTCGGGCACGAGATCCTGCGCGGCGAAGGGCTTCCCGAGCGGCTCGGCCGTTTCTGCTCCCACCACACGGGCGTCGGCCTCACCGAGCACGACATCCGCTCCCAACGGCTCCCGCTGCCGCCCGGGGACTATCTCGCGGAGAGTGCCGAGGAGAGAGTGGTCATGTACGCCGACAAGTTCCACAGCAAGAGCACCCCGCCGAAGTTCCTGACGGCGCCGTCCTACGCCCGCTACGTCGCCCGCTTCGGGACGGAGAAGGTCCACGCCTTCGACGCCCTGCGCGCGGAGTTCGGCGAGCCTGACGTCACGTCACTGGCCGCACGCTACGGTCACCGGGTCGTGTAGGGGCCGTGCTCAGCGCCGGACTCGGGTCTGCTCGGCCTGGCCCCACGGGCGCAGTTTCTCCGGGTTGCGGACCGCCCAGATCCGGGTGACGCGGCCGTCGGTCACCTCGAACGAGGCCACCGTCATGACGGTGCCGGCGCGCCGGGCCACCAGACCCGGCGTGCCGTTGACCGTGCGCTCCAGGAGTTCGAGTCCCGCAGCCCTGTCGGCGATGGCGACCATGTACTGGGCGATGCGCGCCCCGCCCTCGATCGGGCGCAGGGCGGCGCCGGCCGTGCCGCCGCCGTCGGCGGTCATCACGGCGGCCGGGTCGAGGAGGTCGACGAGGGCCGCGATGTCCTTCGCCTGCCATGCCTCCTTGACGTGCCGTACGGTGCCGGCCTGCCCGGCCGCCGCCCCCGGGTCCCGCGCGAGACGCGCGCGCCGCCGGGCGGAGGCCGCGAGCTGCTTGCAGGCCGCGGGGGTCCGGCCGAGGACGTCGGCGATCTCGGCGAAGGGGTAGCGGAAGACGTCGTGCAGGACGAACGCCACCCGCTCTGCGGGTGTCATCGACTCCAGGACGACGAGGAACGCCATGCTCACCGATTCGTCCAGGACCATCTGGTCGGCCGGGTCGCTGCCGTGGCCGCGGCCCCACTCCGCGCGGTCCGGCAGCGGCTCGGGCAACCAGGCGCCGACATAGCGCTCCCGCCTGGCCCGCGCCGAGCCGAGCACGTCCAGGCAGACCCGGCCGGTCACCTTCGTCAGCCAGGCGCCGGGGGACACGATCTCCTCCCGCCGGCTGCGCGGCAGCGCGTACCAGCGCGCGTACGCCTCCTGCACCGCGTCCTCGGACTCGGCCAGTGAACCGAGCAACCGGTAAGCGACATTGATCAGTTGCCGCCGCTCACCGGCCGTCCCGTCGACGCCCGCCCCCGCCGCCACCATGCTGCCGACCGCCCCCTCGCCTTACCTTTCGCAGGCCCGCGTCGTCGGGCTGGTGAGACCCTACCGATCCACTGCCCACGGGCGGAAAAGAGGACATGGCATGGCGACCCGGGCGACGGCACAGCAGCGCTTCCCGTTCCTGCGCATGGCGATCACCCTGCAGACCCTGACCATCTTCCTGCAAGCGGTCTCCGCGGGACTGCTGCTCACCTCGTCCTACGGGGAGACGCTGCACAGCGTCGGCGCCCGCGTCATGTACGGGGCGTCGATGCTGTACGTGCTCGCGGCGGTGCTGGCGTGGAAGCCGGGCGGCGGCTCGCCCCGGCCCGTCTGGCACGCGTCCGGCTTCCTCGTCCTCGCCTCGGTCCAGGTCGTGCTCGGCATCGCTCACATACCGGCGGTCCATCTCCCGCTGGGCGTCCTGATGTTCGGGCTGAGCCTGCTGGCGCTGGCACGCCGCTGAAGGCCCTCGGCGATCGAAGGCCCTCGGCGGTCACCTCACACCCGGTCGGCCACGATGAGCAGGTACTGGAAGCTGCCGTTGCGGTAGGCGGTCAGGAAGGTCTCCTCGATGCCGGTGGCCAGGTGGTCGGCCTCACCGCGCAGCTCCCAGTAGGGAAGCGCCGCCTGGGTGAGGTCCTCGACGTGCACGGGGACCAGCCGGTTGCGGGCCATGGCGCGGAAGTAGGCGGAGCGGGGATGGATGTCGCAGATGTAGTGCGCGTTGATGAGGGACACCTCACGCGAGGCGCGCCCGTAGGCGTCGTTGTAGCAGCCGGTGATCACGGCGTAGCGTCCGCCTCGGCGCAGCAGCCGGGCGTGCTCGGCGAACAGCAGGTCCAGCTCCACGTACATGGTGGACTCGTTGTTCCAGGAGGCCCCGTACGCGCCGGAGGCGAGGCCGGTGTCGAGCATGTTGCGGTGGTGGTAGCGGACCTTGCCGTCGATGCCGCGCTTGCGTGCCTGCTCGTTGGCGAAGTCGGCCTGCTTGGCGGAGATCGTGACGCCGTCGGCGTGGCAGCCGTACCGCAGGTGCGCCACGACGCTGCCGCCGCCGCGCCCGCACCCGGCGTCGAAGACCCGGTCGGCGGGGGAGAGCGCGCCGAGGTGGGAGGCGAGGAGTTCGGCCTGCGCGTGCTCCAGGCGGTGCAGTTCCCCGGTGATCCGCTCGCGGCGCAGGTCCGGGTCGGGTTCGTCCAGGACCGTCCGGTCGGCCTCTCCGATGCCGTAGTGGTGGTGGTAGAGGTCGTCGATCCTTCCGAGTTCCAGGTTGACCGGGTTCTCCTCGGTGTTCCAGTAGTCCGCGACGCGGCTCTGGTACCGGGACTGGGCCGGCAGCGGGGCGGACGTGGTGCTGGGCTGGACGATGGTCAACGTGACTCCTTGCTGCGGTGCTGTGGACGGCCGGACCGGGTGGCGCGGCTCACCAGTAGTCAGGCAGGTGGTAGCGGTGGCTGTTGGTGGCGTGCCACTCGTGGTTGCCCGACACCCAGTCGGACAGACCGCGGGCATACCGTTCGACCAGGGGCGAGAGCGAGGACACCGCGGCGGACTCCTGCTCGAAGGCGTCCATGATCTCGTTGTGGATGTCGACGCTCCTGAGGTACGCGGCCTTCAGGCCGCACCGGTCGTTGGCGGCGACCACCTGAGGGAGGTTCAGGTGCTCGGGATCGCTGGCCAGTTCCTTGGTGAAGGAGTACAGGTCGTTGACGATGGTCGTGGCGTTGCAGGCGAGGGCCGTGATCCGCTGGATCTCGGGGCGGGCGTAGACGGCTTCGGGCAGTTCGTAGCCGTCTACGGCGTCGACGATGGACAGGCAGGGGCGGAAGTTGTTGAACTGCCGCATGACCAGGTACTCCCAGATCCGCGGCCTGTGGTGTGTCTCGGCCCAGGACGCCTCGGCGAGATAGCCCAGGTGCAACCGGGCGAGGTCGTGCACGAGCCGGTTCGCCTGGCTGGGGGTGGCGAGGGCCGCGTAGTCCTTCATGGCCCAGTGGTAGGAGCGCAGCGGGCCGTCGGCCTGCACTCCGTGGCGCCACTCCTCCTCCATACGGGGGGTGCTGTGGAAGGGGTCGAGGGCCGACTGGGCGGTGATCAGCCGGCCGCCGAGGCCGCGCCGGGCCCCGCCCCTGCCCTCGTCCTCCTCGCAGTAGGAGCTGTCGACGATGTTCTCGGCCAGCAGCAGCTTCCCGGCGGCGGTGAGCCGCTCCAGGTCGGCCGCGCCGGGATGTTGCAGGGCCACGGCCCGGCCGAACTGGAACTGGGCGAAGTCGCCCGTCCACCGCGGCGGGAACAGGTCGAGGCCGCGGGCCCAGGCCTCCAGCCTGCGGTCGATCTCAGCGGCCTTCTCCGGATCGGCGGGTGCGGCGGGCCGGTGTCTCAGCCCGGGAACGGCCCCGCCCCGCCGGGCCCGCAGGCTGCCGGCGGGGTTCGGCGGGCCGGGCAGCGGGAACGCGGCGGCGCGCGCGGACGTGCTCATGATGATGTGCTCCACCCGGTCAGTCGGCTGTCCTGCCGATCTGGACGTTCTCCAGGACTCCGGCCGCGTCGGGCACGAGGACGGCCAGCGAGTAGTAGGCGGTGACGAGGTAGTTGATGATGGCGGCCTTGTCGATGCCCATGAACCGCACGTTCAGGCCGGGCTGGAACTCCTCGGGGATGCCGGTCTGGTAGAGCCCCACGACCCCCTGGTCGGCCTCGCCGGTGCGCAGCGCGAGGATGCTCGTGGTGTGTGTGGCGCTGATCGGGATCTTGCCGCACGGGAAGATCGGCACCCCGCGCCAGGCAGGGACCTGGTGGCCGTCCACGTCCGCCGAACCCGGCACCAGACCGCGCTTGTTGCACTGCCGGAAGAACGCGGCGATCGCCTTGGGATGGGCGATGAACAGCCGTGTCTTGCGGCGCATCGACAGCAGTTCGTCCATGTCGTCGGGGGTCGGCGGCCCGGTGAACGTACTGATGCGCTGCCCGTGGTCGGCGTTGTGCAGCAGCCCGAACTCCCGGTTGTTGACCAGCTCCCACTCCTGGCGCTCACGGATCTCCTCCACGGTGAGCCGGAGCTGCTGCTGGGTCTGGTCCATCGGGTCGTTGTAGAGGTCGGCGATCCGGGTGTGCACCCGCAGCACCGTCTGGGTCAGCGACAGCTCGTACTCGCGTGGCGCCAGGTCGTAGTCGACGAACCCGCCGGACAGGGTGGGCTCTCCGGTGTGGCCGGCCTGGACCGGTACGTCCGCCTCGCCCTTGCGGTTCATCGGCAGCCGCTGGCGCTCGGCGTGGGCGGCCAGGTGCTCGGCGAGGGACGGCACCCGGTCCGTGAACTCCCGGACCGTCTCCCAGGGCAGGACCAGCAGCACGCCCGCCGTCTCGGCCCGTACGGAGGACAGCCAGCGCGGATCGGTCCGGCCGATCGCCTCGTCCCCCATCTGGTCGCCGTCGGTGACGACGCCGATGATCTCCTCCTCGCCGTACTTGCCGACGGCGAACCGGGTGAAGCGGCCGTGCACGACGAGGTAGGCCTCCGTGACGGGGTGGCCGGCCTCCACCAGCACCTGCCCCGCCCGCACCTCCCGTACCCGGAAGCGCCCGGCGATCTCCTCGAGGACGTCGAGGTCGCCGTAGCCGCGCAGGGCCGGGAGCTCCGTCAGGGTCCGGGGGATCACCCGGACGTCGTCGGCGCCGTTGTGCTCGAACTGGACCCGCCCGCGGCCGACCCGCAGGTGCAGGCGCCGGTTGACCCGGTAGGTGCCGCCCTTGACGTCCACCCAGGGCAGCATTTTCAGCAGCCACCGGGAGGTGATGGCCTGCATCTGCGGTTCGGTCTTGGTGGTGGTCGCCAGTTGGCGTGCGGCGCGCGTGCCGAGGCTGGTGAGGGCGCTGTCCGCGGAGACTTCGGTGGTGGGTTCCTCGGGGGCGGGACCGGTGACGTTGTCCGGTACTGACACATTCCCTCCGTAAGGTGACGAGAGGTGAGCGCGGCGACCGGTGGTGAACGGGACGGTCAACGGGACGGCCGTGCGCAGGACCCAGCCAAACAGCCGCGTGCGGCCTGCGGTACGGCGTGAAGAGGGCGCGCTCGCGCCAGGGATGCGCAAACCTCGCCGTGGAGGCGGAGCGGCGCACGATCACGCCTTCGCACGCCGGGTCACTGCCTCACGTGCCCCGTGTGCCGCGCTGCGGAATACACACCGGCTCCCGGCTCCGCATGAGCACCGGCCGCAGCCTCCTCATCCGCACCGGCTGCCGGCTCTGCGTGCACACCGGCCGCCGCCTCGCCATCCGTACCGGCTGCCGCCTCCTCATCCGCTCCGGCTGCCGGCTCTGCGTGCACACCGGCCGCCGCCTCGCCATCCGTACCGGCTGCCGCCTCTGCATACGTGTCGGCACCCCGTCTCGGCGCGTGCGCCGGCTCACGCGTGGGGTGACTCCCTTCGCGCCGAGGGATGTGCCACACCCCCGCCGACCGGACGCCTCACCTCGCGCCGGGGGCCGAGTCGTCGTCCTTCTGCCAGGCGCCGACTCCGAGCTTCCCCGTCGTGCCCAGGTCCAGCTCGGGGGTGACCGTCACCGCGGCGGCGCCGGGCTTCGCCACCACCCGCACGTAGGGCACGTCGACGGGATCGCTCCCCAGCCCGGTGGTGTTGCGCCAGACCAGCTCGGCGTGCGCGCTCCGGCCGGGCTCCAGCACCAGGGGCCGGGGCGCGGCGTCGGCGCCCGTACCGGTGGCGATCGACGCGCCGCCGTGCAGGATCCTGACCCCGTCGACCGGTGCGTGCCGCTCGTCGAGGAGCCGCACCGCCGGATAGCCGTCGAGACCGTAGGCGCGCGTGCCGCAGTTCTCCAGGTGCAGTCCGACGACCCGCAGCCCCATGGCGGCATCACCGTCATCGGCGTAGACGCGCACGCCGGAGGACGGACAGGGCCCGCTCGGGGCCGGTGCCTGGGCGGTGGGGACGCTGCGGACCTTGATGATCTCCAGGCGCGCCCCGCCCCGCGCCGAGCCGGTCGTCGCGTCCGGGTCGACCGGGCGCCGCACGGTGCGGCCGGGGCCGACGGAGAGCACGGTCTGCCGCGCACTGGCGAGTGCCTCTCCCGAACTCGCCGGCCACTGGTAGGTGATCGTGTACGTGAAGGCTTCCGCCGCGTCGTTGGTGACCTCGAAGGCCGGGCAGCCGTCCGCGACGACCGTCCTGACCCCGTCCGTCCCCCGGCCGGTGGGCCCCGGCGGCGAGTCGGGACCGCCGGACGGAGCGGCCCCGCGGCAGGGCGGCGCCGGGGACCCGCCCGGAGAGCCGGCCACCCGCTGCGGCGCCGAGCCGGGGCCCGGCGCGTCGGCTTTCTGCGCTCCGCAGGCCGTGAGCAGCAGAGCACCGGTGAGCGCGGCGGGCAGGGCGAGGAAGGTACGGGGCATGCGCCAAGTCGATCAGGCCGGAGCACCGCAGGCTGTGACGCGCGCCATAGAGGCGGTCACAGGGTGGTCACATCGGTGTGTGCGCGGGTCATGGCGCGGCCCAAGGGGAGGGCTGCACCAGGTCATCGCGGGACCAAGAGTGCCCCGAATCAGGGACCGGAGGTCCGCGTAACGGACACCGTCGTCGTCCGACGGTCAGTCAAGGGTGCACGCTCCGTGGGCGGATCGGGTGCCGGTGGCCACCCTGAGTCGCGCGGCGGCGGCCCGTGAACGCCTGAGGAGCACCTGCGCGGGGTGCCGCGGGCCGGGCGCGGCGCCGCACGCGCGGCCGGAACGGTTCCTTGTCCGTGCGCGGACACCTCGCCATACTCGTCGCCGCTCGGCATGGCCACGCCTCTCGATCGGGGCGGCCGTGTCTTTCCTCCGGCCCCGGCCCGGCCGGCGGGCGGGGCAACCCCCACTGGAGGCTCCGTATGACGCGACGTCACACACTGCTGACCCGCCGCACGTTCACGGCGTTGAGCGTGGCGGCCCTCACCGCCACCGGTGTGCTGCTGCCCGGCGCCGGTGCGGCCACCGCCGCCTCCGCCGCGGGCCCCACCCCACGGCGCTCCCGGCGGCCCACCGGGTCGCGCGGGCCGCGACCGCCCTCGTCACCCGGCTCGGCGACCGCGCCGCGGGCTCGTACTACGACGCGGCGTCCCACCGCCTCGTCGTCAACGTCACCGACCCGTCCGCGGCCCCTCAGGTCCGCGCGATCGGGGCGGTGCCGAGGACGGTACGGCACTCCACGGACCAACTCCGCGCCACCATGGCCGCATTGACCCGGCGGGCCCGCATCGCCGGCACGGCCTGGGCCCTGGATCCGCGCCGGGACAAGGTGGTGGTCACCGCCGATCCCACGGTCACCGGCACCGAGCGGGCCCGGCTCGAGACCGTGACCCGCGCCCTCGGCGACACGGTCGTCGTACGGCGGGCGGCCGCACCGTTCACACCGCTCGCCGCGGGCGGTGACGCCATCTGGGGCAGCGGTCTGCGCTGTTCCCTCGGGTTCAACGTGTCGGTGGGCGGCGCCCCCCTACTTCCTGACCGCCGGCCACTGCGGCAACGACTCCTGGAACTGGTCCGACACCCAGGGCGGCCAGGAGATCGGCCAGACCGTCGACTCGCACTTCCCCGGCACCGACTACGCGCTCGTCCAGTACGGGGACGGAGGCGCCGACCACCCCAGCGCCGTCGACCTCTACGACGGCGGCGTCCAGCAGATCACCCAGGCGGCCGACGCCTACGTCGGCGAGCAGGTCCAGCGCAGCGGCAGTACCACGGGCGTCTACGGCGGGACGGTCACCGGGCTGGACGCCACCGTGAACTACCAGGAGGGGGCGGTCTCGGGCCTCATCGACACCGACGTGTGCGCCGAACCCGGTGACAGCGGCGGCTCCCTCTTCGACGGTGACGCGGCGATCGGACTCACCTCGGGCGGCAGCGGCGACTGCACCTTGGGCGGAGAGACGTTCTTCCAGCCGGTGACCGCGGCGCTGGCCGCGGAGGGCGCCACCATCCCCTGATCCAGCTGCACAGCGCCGCCCCCGGCCGGTTCGCGCGAAAGGGCCGGCCGGGCCTCCCGCACGGTGGGCGCAGTCGGCGCGATCGCGGGGACGCCGTGCGGGGAAGCGCCTGCCCCGGTGTGGCCGTCGCGCACTTCCGTAGCACACCCGCTGGGCGTGCACTTGTGGCGCGTGCGCCGCCGCGAGGTCGTGGCAGCCCCGCCCCGCAGGGGGCGCGGTCAGCCCGCGACGAGCACCCGCCAGTCGCGGGAGCCGATGTCGGCGGGGGTGCCGTCGAGGATCCGGGCGGTGCGCGCCGCCGGTTCCAGGGCGACCGTCGCCAGACTCGCCCAGCGCCGGCCGAGCGGCGCGGCCAGGTCCGGCAGGCAGGTCACCGGCGGCTCGCCGTCCCCCGTCACGAGGAAGCCCGTGAGGTCGTCGAGCGTGTCCGGCGCCCCCCGGCGGGCGAGGCGCGCGCGCACGAAGTCGCGGCGCTCACCCGAGTCGGGCTGGTAGAGCCACGTCTTCTCGCCGGCCGCGGGCACCGGGGTGAGGAAGTGGTTCGTGCGCAGGAACGTACCGTCCTCGGGTTCCACGGCGAACACACCGACGGGGCTCAGGTCGAGCAGGACGGCGTCCGTCCCGTCGAAGAGCGCGAACGACCCGGACGAGGCGACCGGCGCTCCCCGCACGATCTCGACGGCCTCCGCGACACTGCCCGCCTCTTCCAGGACGACCGCCGCGAGCACGTGCACGGGGACCCCGCCGACGCCGTCGCGGACGTGCCCGAGGATGTTGAAGTGCAGGGCGAGACCGGCGCTGTTGACACCGATCTTGCCGAGGATGCCGTCCTCGGTGAGACCGACGACGTCGTGCCTGCCGCCCCGCACCTCCACCGTGTGCCACAGCGCGCTCAGTTCCACGTGCCAGTCCCACGTCTGCACACCGAACGTACGCGGCTCCCGACCGCCCCCGCCCGCGACGCGGCGCACGACCGTGGTGCACTCGCCGGGCGGCACCGTGCTGCTGCGGGCCAGGATCTCGGTGCGCGCGTTGAGGGCGGCGACACGCCACGGCTCGACGTGGGCCCCCCGCGCGATGCCCTCGATCTCGGCACGCGCTCCCGACCGGAAGGCGTCGATCGTGTCGAGGGCGCGTTCGGCGTCCGCTCGCACGCCGGCCGGGGTGATGCCCCCGAGGGCGAAGAGCCGGTCGTACACGTCGATCGCGGCGGGAAGGGTGCCGCGCAACTGCTCGCCGCGGGCGGCGCCGCGCTCGTGCGGGCCGGCGGCGACGGCCTTCACGTGGCGGCGGTGTTCGGGGCGGGGGATCGACGTCGTGGTCACGAGCGTCCTTTCGTGGGGGAGGCGGGCGTGTGCGGCTGCACGGCGCCGCCGACGACCGTCGCGAGGACGGCGTTGGCGGGCTGCGCCTCCGGGGGGAGGCCCAGCGGGTCGGCGGCGAAGACGGTGAGGTCGGCGAGGAAGCCCGGTGCGATCCGCCCGAGTTCGGCGCGGGCACCGGCCGCGTACGCCGCCGCGGCGGTCATGCCGGCGTAGGCCTCGCGGGCGGAGAGGGCCTGGCCGGGCTGCACGGGCGCCGTGTCCGGTTCCTCCACCGGGCGGCGCAACCGGCAGTCGGCGAGCCCGACGCGCGGGTCGCCGGGCCCGATGGGCCAGTCCGAGCCGAGCGCGACGACGGCGCCGTGGTCCAGGAGGTCGCGGGTGCGCCAGCCGTGCGCGACGCGGTCGGGGCCGATGCGCCGCGACCAGTTGTCGGTGCCGTCCGCGCGCGTGTGCCGGGTGCCGTGCACGGGCTGGAGACCGGCCACCACGCCGAGCCGCGCGAACCGGTCCAGCAGGTCGTCGGGGATGGACTCGACGTGCTCGACACGGTGCGGGGCGCGGGCCACCGGGCCGGCCTCCTCGATGACGTCGAGGGCGAGCCGTACGGCCCGGTCGCCGATCGCGTGCGTGGCGGTCGGGATGCCCCGCTCGGCGAAGAAGCGCACGGCGGCGCGGTAGGCCTCGTCGGCCGATGCGCCGGCCGAGGTGCCGATCGGCACGCCGACCGGTCCGCCGGGCGGTCCATCGACCGATTCGTCGGCCGTGCCCTGCGCCGGTTCCTCGGCCAGGTCCGCCACGACGTGCCGGGCGAGCAGGATGACGTCGGGGTGCACTGGGTCCTCCAGGAGGTGAGGCGCCGGTCAGGCGCGCGGGACGGTCCCAAGGGCGCGGGCCGTCCCCCAGTAGACGGCGGCGGCCGTGATCATGCCGGACGGGATCGACAGGTCCACGGACTCCGTGACGTGGGCGATCGGACCGGTCCAGAAGGTGGTGTTCACCCACATCGCGGACACCAGGCCGCCGACGACCAGCGCGAGGACGCCCGCCCAGTGGACACCGCGCCGGTACCAGAACGGGCCGCCGCGCTCCTGCCCGAGCAGGGCGGCGCCGTCGTAGCGGTTGCGGCGCATGACGAGGTCGGTCACGGCCACCGCCATCGCCGGGCCCGTCACCACGACCACCAGCTGCAGCATGGTGTTGACACTGGTCAGGAAGTCGAAGACGAGGATCGCGTACAGCGTCATGGCGGTGCCGAGGACGCCGATGATCAGGACCGCGGGGATCCGGGCGAGGCGGACGCCGACCGACTGGATGGACAGGCTCGCGCTGTAGGCGGTCATGCCGTTGTTCGTCATCGTGTTGACGACGACCGCGATGACGAAGACGGGGATGAACCAGCCCGGCAGGATGCTCTCCAGTGCGCCTTCCGGGTCGCTCATGTCGAGGCTGGTCGCGGCGAGCGCGCCGACGCCGGTGAACGCGACGCTCGGCAGGTACGCGCCGAAGGCGGTCCATCCGGCGATGGCGGCCGGGCTGCTGTCCCGGGGGAGGTAGCGGGCGAGGTCGGGGCTGTTGCCGTACGACAGCGGCGTGGAGGCGATGATCGTGAAACCGGCGCCCAGGGTGGCGGCGAGCGCGGTGCCCCCGAGCGGGGCGGCCGGGGCGTAGGACCAGTCGGCGTGCGCGAGCACGTACCCCGTCACGACGACGAAGACGACGGTCAGCACCACGCTCAGCGCGGTGTAGAGACGGACGATCATCGCGTACCCGAAGATCGCGATCAGCAGGGTGCCGCCGGCGATCAGGCAGATGACGGCCGCGTCGACGGACGGGTTGTCCGGCAGACCGGCCCTGCCCGCCAGACCGATGCCCGCGACGGACGCGGCGGACCAGTTCAGGGCCAGGTAGGCCGCGGCGA
The DNA here is from genome assembly GCF_040641015.1 of Streptomyces sp. NPDC021356. NCBI lineage: Bacteria > Bacillati > Actinomycetota > Actinomycetes > Kitasatosporales > Streptomycetaceae > Streptomyces > Streptomyces sp. NPDC021356. The sequence goes on from NZ_JBFACU010000019.1 coordinate 124,654, forward strand.
TGAGCCACCCGGTCAGGACCAGCACGACCTTGTTGCCCACCACGCCGTACATGGCGCGCGAGATGACCGACCCGCTCGTGCCGGCCGCCGGACCGCTGGCCGCGACGATGCCGGTACAGATCCACAGCAGGTTTCCGACGAGGATCACGCCGAAGACCTGCGGGAGCGTGAGCCCCGTCAGGACCAGGGTGGCTCCGACGACGAAGCTCAGGTAACTGACGTTCGGCGCCGCCCAGACCGCGAACAACTGGCGTGGCCGCCCGCTGCGTTCGTCCGTGGGTACCTGGTCGATGCCCCGGGTCTCCATGTGCCCCGCGCGCTCGGGTCCCTGCCCCTCCAGCGGGCCGGGGGAAGAAGTGGGGTTCGTCGTCGTCATCGGGGCCTCTCGGGTCCGCGGACCGCGTCCCACTTATTGGGCGCGTGGCCAACTGTGTATTGGTCGCACATCCAATAACGTGTCTCCCATGACGTCAAGATCTCGGCCGGCAAGGATCCGCAAGCAGCCCGGCGAGCGCCGCGCGGAGATCGTGCGGACCGCCGCGCGGATCGCGCTGGAGGATGCGCTCGAACGCGTCACCCTGCGGCGCGTCGCCGACGAGCTGGGCGTGCGCCCCGGACTCGTCGGCCACTGCTTCCCGGTGGCGGGCGACCTCGTGAGCGAGGCGTTCACCCATGCCGCGACCGGGGAGCGCGCCGCACTCCTGCAGGAGGGCGAACGGGCGCTGCCCCCCGTCGAGCGGCTGGCCCGCTTCCTCGTGCGGCTCACCGACGGCGAGTACCGCGACCTCAGCAGGCTGTGGCTCAACGCCCGCCACCTGAGCCGGTTCGGTGCCGGGCTGCGCTCGGCCGTGGCCGCACAGGAGTCCGTCACGCGCGGTGCCCTCACGGACCTCATCGAAGAGGGCGCCCGCGCGGGGGACTTCGAGGTCGACGACGCGCTCGGGGCGGCGCTGCAGATCCTCGTCACGGTCGACGGCCTCGGCGCGTACGCCAACGACGACGAGCAGGTCGAGCATCCGGCCCTCGACGACATGGCGATCGCCGTGGCCGAACGCCTGCTGGTCCTGGCCCCCGGCACGCTCCGCGCCCGCGCCTGACCTGCCGGGATCCGGCCGGCGCGCTTCGGTTCCGGGCCGGCCTGGCAGGACTCGGCCGGTGCGCCCTCGGTCCGCGCGCGACCTCACGTGCCCCGGCCGGCGCGAGGGGTTTTGCATGACCATGCGTGAGGGTGCATACTCTTCCCATGTCCAAGGTCCTCACCTCCCTTCCGGCCGGCGAGCGTGTCGGCATCGCCTTCTCCGGCGGCCTCGACACCTCGGTCGCCGTCGCGTGGATGCGCGACAAGGGCGCCGTCCCGTGCACGTACACCGCCGACATCGGCCAGTACGACGAGCCCGACATCGCCTCGGTGCCCGACCGCGCGAAGACCTACGGCGCCGAGATCGCGCGCCTGGTCGACTGCCGCGCGGCGCTGGTCGAGGAGGGCCTGGCCGCGCTCACCTGCGGGGCGTTCCACATCCGCTCGGGCGGGCGCGCCTACTTCAACACCACGCCGCTCGGCCGTGCCGTCACCGGCACCCTGCTGGTCCGGGCGATGCTGGAGGACGACGTCCAGATCTGGGGCGACGGCTCGACCTTCAAGGGCAACGACATCGAGCGGTTCTACCGCTACGGCCTGCTCGCCAACCCGCAGCTGAGGATCTACAAGCCCTGGCTGGACGCGCACTTCGTGACCGAGCTGGGCGGTCGCAAGGAGATGTCGGAGTGGCTCCTCGCCCACGACCTGCCCTACCGCGACAGCACCGAGAAGGCGTACTCCACCGACGCCAACATCTGGGGCGCCACCCACGAGGCCAAGACGCTGGAACACCTGGACACAGGGGTGGAGACCGTCGAGCCGATCATGGGTGTGCGGTTCTGGGACCCCGAGGTCGAGATCCCCACCGAGGACGTGACGATCGGTTTCGACCAGGGCCGCCCGGTGACGGTCAACGGCAAGGAGTTCGCCTCCGCGGTCGACCTGGTGATGGAGGCCAACGCCATCGGCGGCCGGCACGGCATGGGCATGTCGGACCAGATCGAGAACCGCATCATCGAGGCCAAGAGCCGCGGCATCTACGAGGCCCCCGGCATGGCCCTGCTGCACGCCGCGTACGAACGCCTGGTCAACGCCATCCACAACGAGGACACCCTCGCCCAGTACCACACCGAGGGACGGCGCCTGGGCCGGCTCATGTACGAGGGCCGCTGGCTGGACCCGCAGGCCCTGATGGTCCGCGAGTCGCTGCAGCGCTGGGTCGGCGCGGCCGTCACCGGCGAGGTGACCCTGCGGCTGCGGCGCGGCGAGGACTACTCGATCCTCGACACCACCGGCCCCGCGTTCAGCTACCACCCGGACAAACTGTCCATGGAGCGCACCGAGGACTCGGCCTTCGGCCCGGTCGACCGGATCGGCCAGCTCACCATGCGCAACCTGGACATCGCCGACTCCCGCGCCAAGCTGGAGCAGTACGCCGCGATCGGCCTCATCGGCGCGGGCACGCCGGCCATCGGCGCCGCCCAGGCCGCCGCGACCGGCCTGATCGGCAGCATGCCGGAGGGCGGGGCCCAGGCCATCGCCTCCCGCGGCGAGGGCTCCGACGACGAGATGCTGGACCGTGCCGCGATGGAGTCCGGCACGGACTGACCCGCAGCGCTCCGCAGGGCAGGCCCGGTACCGCTTGGGCGGCGCCGGGCCGGTCCGTACCCGGAGCCGTCACCCACGCACACGCCCACCGAGGGGCCGACGCTCACACACGCGTGCCGAGCGGCCGTCACGCAGGCGTGCTCACGGGCAGTCGCAGTGCAAGGTGGCCGGTTCTGAACCCGGGCGGACGCTGTCGGTCAGCGGCGCGAGCGGGAGCTTCGGCAGTTCCGCCGTCGTGCTCGCCCCGCCCCGGGAGCTTCGGCGGTTCCGCCGTCGTGCTCGCTCGGCCCCGGGGCCGGCCCGGTCGTCGTCCCGGCCTGCCCGAGCCGCGATCGGGACGAGCGCGACACCGCACCCTGCCCCCTCTTCTGCCCGAAAGTTCCTTGCCCCGGCCACCCGTCGGCCCGTCCCATGGAGGGAGGACTACCGGAGGGGTGGACTGACCGTCATGCGTGCGCGTCCGCAGGAGAACTCGGAACGAGAGACGGGCGCCAAGCCCGCGGGGAGCCGCGCGCCCGCTCCCACCAGCTCGCAGGCCGCCTCCCTGCTCCACCTGCAACGCACGGCGGGCAACACGGCCGTGGCCCGGATGCTCGACCTCGAACGCCACAGTCACGGTCCGGGCTGCGGACACGGTACGGCGCAGGACGAGGCGATGCCGGTCCAGCGCTCCACCGTGCACGACGTGCTGCGCACGCCCGGCACGCCCCTGGAGCCGGTGCTGCGGGCGGAGATGGAGGCCCGGCTCGGCGCGGACTTCTCGGACGTGCGCATGCACACCGATCAGGCCGCACGGCGTTCGGCCGCCGAGGTGGGCGCTCGCGCGTACACGTCCGGCAGTCACGTGGTCGTGGGCGAGGGCGGCTCCGACCGGCACACGCTGGCGCACGAGCTGACGCACGTGGTCCAGCAGCGGAGCGGACCGGTCGCCGGCACCGACCACGGCGACGGCCTGCGGGTGAGCGACCCCAGCGACCGGTTCGAACGCGAGGCGGAGGCCAACGCTCACCGCGCCCTGGCCGCCCCGGCCCCGGCAGTGCAGCGGGCGGTGGCGCAGGACGGCGGTGACCACGCCCAGCAGCACACGCCGGCCGCACCCGCCGTCCAGCGGGCTCCCGCCTTCCAGCAGACCGAGGCCCCCGCCGAGTCCGACCGGGACGCCGCGCTGCGCATGCTGGACCGCGTCGCGCGCACCGCCGAGCGCGTCATCCTCACCTCGGACCCGAAGGCCAAGAACAAGTTCACCCCGCATCTCGCCGTCAATCTGCTGCCCGACGGCACCCTCGGCATCGCCGGCAACACCGGCAAGCGGGTGGTCACCGAGGAACAGCGCCAGAAGATCGACGCGGAGGTCAGGGGGTTCGCCGACGGCAGCGCCCCGCGGGCCGGCCACCACGGGTGGGGCTCGTCGTCGCACGATCGGCAGCGGGAACGGCAGGACCGCAGCAAACTCCGCGCCCTGGACTCCGGCTCGTACGAGACGGCCCACCCCGAGTCCCTCGAACTGGGCGCCATTCGCGAGGCGTTGCACAAGCCCCTCACCTGGTTCGAGGTCACCAGGCCGGTCAAGAAGGGCGTGCCTGCCCAGCACGGCGAGATGACGCTCCTGGGTCAGCAGGTCGCGGCCTGGAAGAAGGACCCCGGGGACCCGAACGCGCCCAGGACGGTGCACATGGGCGGCGTCAAGCTGGCCTGTGTCGCATGCCAGTGGGCGTTCGAGGCGGTCAACGAGCACATCGGCAGGCCGCTCGGCTACGAGGTGGTCGCCGCCGGGGCCCACGGTCAGTTCTTCCCCAACTGGTCCATGCCGCCGTGGATGCGCGGGGAGACCGCCGTGGTCGACGAGATCCGCCGCAGGGCGCAGGGGGTCGGCGCCACACTGACGTCCGACTGGGTGGTCGACGGCGAGATGGCCCACGGCGACTTCAGCCACGACCCGGCGGATTCGGCGTCGGAATACGAGTCGGACTCCGACTGACCACCGGACCTCCGGCTCCCGGCCGACAGCACGAACCACCCGCCTCCGGCCGACAGCACGGCTCGCGGGTCACCGGCTGCCGGGACGGACCGCGGGCTTCCGGCGGGGTCGGCCGGACCACGGGACTCCGGCTGCCGGAACGGATCGCGGGACTCTGGCGGTCCGGCCGGACCGGGGGAGCCCGGCTGACCGGCCGGACCGGGGGAGCCCGGCTGACCGCGGGGCCGTGGGGCTCCAGCTGACCGGTCGGCCCACCGGGCTCCGAACGGCCACCGGATCGCCACCCTCATCCTGACCGGCCCAGCTGAGTGCCCGGCCTGTCGAATTCCGGCTGGTCCCAGGTCGGTTGGCCTTCGCTCAGCCCGTCGGTTCGTCGCGCTTCGACGGACCGGCCCGGCCCTGGCCGACTGCCCGGATCGTCAAATTCCGGCTGGTCCCCGGCCTGTTGGCTTCCGATCGACCGCCGGTCCGTAGCCCTCCGACGCACCGGTCGCACCGCCGGAGTCCCACTGCCCCGGCCGAAACAGCACAGTTGACGGCCGGCCGGCCAGCCGTGAAGATCAGCTCGCCCCGCGCCGCGGCCGCGCGGCGGCAGTGCCTGAGACCGGGGAGCCTCGACGCCATGCCCGACCGGACACCCACCCGCCGGCCCACGGCGCTGGTGATCGGCGCGAGCGCCGCGGGGCTGTTCACCGCGGCTGCGCTGGCCGGGTCCGCCGACGTCACGATCGTCGAACGGGACGTCCTGCCCGCCGGTGCCGCGCCGCGCCGCGGTGTGCCGCAGGCCCGGCACGCGCACCTGGTGTGGAGCGGCGGGGTGCTCGCCTTCGACGCGCTGCTGCCCGGTGTCGTCGACGACGTCGTGGCGCGGGGCGGTCGCCTCGTCCGCATCATGGGCGACATGGTCTCGCGGGCCCCCAACGAGGTCTGGTTCCGCCGCTTCCTGGCCACCCACCACCGCAATCTCGCCAGCTCCCGTGACCTGCTCGACGCCGTCCTGCGCGACCGTGTCCTCGCCCACCCGCGGACAGCGCTCCGGCAGGGGACCACCGCCCTCGGGCTGGAGGGCGACGCCCGCCGGGTCACCGGCCTCCGCGTCCGCGACGCCACCGGGGAACGCACCCTGACCGCCGACCTCGTCGTCGATGCCTCGGGGCGCGGTTCGCGCACCCCCCACTGGCTCCGATCCCTCGGACTCCCGCGCGTCACCGAGCGCAGGGTCGACGCCGGCATCACCTACGCGACCCGCGTCTACCGGGCTCCCGGTACCACCGCGGCCGCCGGGTTCCCGCTCGTCAACGTGCAGGCCAACCCGTCGGAGGCGCCGGGGCGGGGAGGCATCGTCCTGCCCGTCGAGGGCGGCCGCTGGATCGTCACCCTCGCCGGAACCCGCGGCGGGGAACCGACGAGCGATCCCCGTGCCTTCGTGGAGTTCGCCAGGCGCCTGGCGGACCCGGTCATCGGCGCGCTCATCGAGAACGCCGATGCTGTCGGCGGCGTCACCGTGACACGCGGCACCGCCAACCAGCGCCGCCACTACGAGAAGATGAGGCGCTGGCCCGACGGGTTCCTTGCCATCGGGGACGCGGTCGCCGGGTACAACCCCGTCTACGGGCACGGACTGACCGTCGCCGCACAGAGCGCCGTCGCCGTCCGCGGCCTCCTGCGGACGACCGGGATGACCGCCCCTGGCAGCGGGCGTCTCCTCCAGCGTGCCGCCGCCCGCCCCGTCTCGGCCGCCTGGAACCTCGCGGTCGGACAGGACGCCTTCTATCCGGGCGCCACCGACACCCCGCCGAGCCTCCCGCAGCGGCTCCTCGCGCGCTACGTCGACCGCGCGGTGGCCACGGGAGCCCGCAGCCCGCGTGCCCTGGGCGCCCTGCTGGACGTCATGAGCCTGGAGAAGCCGGCCACCCGTCTGTTCGCACCCGACATGCTCCTGCCCATGCTTCTGGGCCCGAAGAAGAAGCACCTTTCCGGCCCCCCGCTGACCGAGGCGGAGTGGGAGGCGGCCCGGCCGTAGCCCACGTCTCTTCGCACATCCTGCTCCTGACTAGGTTGACTGACCTACCTAGTCAGGCAGGGGAGTGCGATGAGCGAAACCGGCGCTGCGGCCCCGCGGCCCGCGAAGCGGCGGGGAACCGCGCGGGAGAAGCTGCTCGCCGCCGCGGCGCGCCGCTTCTCGCGGACGGCGTGTCGGCGACGGGGATCGACACGATCACCGCCGAGGCGGGTGTGGCCAAGATGAGCCTGTACAACAACTTCTCCTCCAAGGCCGATCCGGTCCGGGCCTACCTGGACGCCCGGCACGAGGAATGGCTCGGCCTGTACCGGCGGCGACTGGAGCGGGCCGAGGACGCACGCGCCGGCGTGCTGGCCGTCTTCGACGCCTACGCCGATCACGCCGCGTTCGCCTACGAGCGCGGGTTCCGCGGCTGCGGTCTGCTGAACGCGACTGCCGAACTGCCCGCGGGGGACGAGGGCCGGCCCGTCGTACGCCGGCACAAGGAGGAGGTCGAGGCCCTGCTCGCCGGGCACGTCGGGGAACTGCTGCCGGGGCGGCCCGAGGAGGCCCGCGCGAGGGCGGAGCACCTGGCGTTCCTGCTGGAGGGCGCGATGGCACGCGCCGGCCTGGAGGGCGCGGGTGCGCCTCTGGAGCGGGCCCGCGCGATGGCGGCGGACCTGGTGGACGGGCTGTGACCCGGTCCGCAGGACCCGCGGCCGGCTCGGTGCCCACGGGGTCGGTGTGCGTACTCGTGGCGTCGGTGCTGTGGGGGACGACCGGTTACGGTCGCGACCTTCGCCCCGGACGTGGGGCCCCTCGCGATCGGGCGCGGTGGCCATGGGGCTGGGCGGTCTGCCCCAGGCACTCGTGGCCGCGCCGCGCATCGCCCGGGAGGCGCCCCGGTTGCGGGCCCGGGGCGGTGTGGTGCTGCTCGGCGCCCTGGCGGTGGCGGCCTATCCGCCGGCCTTCTACACCTCGATGCACCTGGCGGGGGTCGCGGCGGGGACGGTGGTCTCGATCGGTTCGGCACCGCTCGCCTCGGCGCTGATCGAGCGGGTCGTGGACGGGCGCAGGCTGACCCGCCGCTGGACGGCCGGGGCTGCCCTGGGGCTGTCCGGGACGGCCCTGCTGTGCGTGGCCGAGGCGGCCGGGGGACACGCCGGGCCCGGCGGCAACTCCACGGGGGCGACCGCGCTCGGGGTGGGGGCTGGGGCTGGTGGCCGGCCTCACCTGCGCCCTGTACTCCTGGGCGGCCCACCACCTGATCGGCGGCGGTGTCTTTGCCGGCGCGGCCGTGGGCACCGTCTTCGGCCTGGGCGGACTGCTGCTCCTGCCGGTGCTGATGGCCACCGGGGCCCGCTCCTCGACTCGTCGTCCGACGCGGCTCTCGGCGCGTACACGGCGCTGGTGCCCATGTTCACCGGCTACGTGCTGTTCGGCTGGGGCCTGGCGCATGTTCCCGCGAGCACGGCGACCACGCTCTCGCTGCTGGAACCGGCCGTGGCGGCGGTCCTGGCCGTCGTGGTCGTCGGTGAACGCCTGCCCCTGCCGGGCTGGGCCGGCCTCGCCGCGGTCGTAGCCTGCCTCGCTGTACTCACCACGCCGCCCCGCCCCGCCCGTGGGCCCCGCCCGGCCCGGCAGGCCGTCCCCAAAGCAGGCCCCGCCGCGCCGCCCTGCCGGGCCGGCGTCACTTGTACTGGGCGATCTGGATCAGGTTGCCGCACGTGTCGTCCAGTACGGCGGTGACCACCGGGCCCATCTCCACGGGCTCCTGGGTGAAACGCACCCCGAGTCCGCGCAGCCGGCGGAACTCCGCGTGCACGTCGTCGACGGCGAAGGACGTGAGCGGGATGCCGTCCGCGACCAGCGCCGTCTGATACGGCTTCACGGCGGGGTGGCTGTCGGGTTCCAGCACCAGTTCGGTGCCGTCGGGGTCCTCCGGCGACACCACGGTCAGCCACCGGTGCTCGCCGAGCGGGACCTCGGTCTTCTTCACGAAGCCCAGGACCTCGGTGTAGAAGCGCAGGGCTTTGTCCTGGTCGTCGACGAAGACGCTGGACAGATGGATCCTCATGGGCTGCTCTCCGGCGCATCGGGCTTGAGCCATCGGGTCACGATGTGCTCAAGCGGTGCGGTGTTCAGGTCGTGGAACCTGTAGCGGCCCTCGCGGCGCCCCCGGACCAGGCCCGCGGCTTCCAGGACGGCGAGGTGCTGGCTGACCGCCTGGCGGGACAGGCCCAGACCGTGTCCGGTGGTCAGGCGCGCGCATATCTCGAACAGGGACTGTCCGTCCCGCTCCGCCAGCTCATCGAGGATGCGCCGGCGGGTGGGGTCGGCCAGCGCCTTGAAGACATCTTCCGGCACGACCCCACCATAGGCAAGTCGCTGCTTGCCTGACAATTGCTCCTCACGGGCGGCGGCGTGCCGCGGCTTCGCGGCCGGACGCTCCTGCGCGCGGGCGGTGCTCAGCCGGCGGGACCGGGCTGCCGGGGTCAGGGCCCGGGTGCGAGGAGGTCGCCCACTTCGGCCGCGTAGAGCAGGGCGGGGTCGAAGCCCATGCCGGTGAAGTGGCCGGCCAGTTCCAGGGACAGGACACCGTGCAGCCGGGTCCAGAACGTCAGGGCCCGGTGGAGAACGAGGGGTGGCCCGGGGTGGGCGCCGGCCCACTCCCGGTGGTCCGCGAGGTGGGCGTCGAACGGCGTCGCCGCACTGTCCGGGGTCTGCCCCGCCCAGGCGTCGAGCAGCAGGGTCATGATCCGGTCGGAGATGCCGGTGATGTCCGCGGGGGCGTGGTAACCGGGCACGGGGGTGCCGTAGATGAGGAGGTACCGCTGCGGGTCCGTCAGGGCCCAGTCGCGCAGCGCGTGCGCCAGCCCGGCCGGGTGGGCCCCGGCGGCCGAGGCCGTGGCGAGCGTGTCGGCCAGGCTGCGGTACGCGTCCCGGACGAGTTCGGTGATCAGGTCGTCGCGGCTGGCGAAGTAGCGGTAGAGCGCGGGACCGCTCATGCCCATCCGCTTGGCGATCGCGTTGAGGGAGAGCGCGGACACCCCCGCCGTGGCGATCTGCTCCCAGGCGTGTCCCTTGATCTCCGTACGGACCTGGGCGCGGTAGCGCTCCCGCGGGTTCTGTGCGTCCGGCGTCGTCATGGCCCGGCTCCCGCCTCCTCCCACCATTCTCAAGCTACGGCCTCACGTGTTGGTTAGAAGCTATCACGCAACCGGTTGACCTCCCGTTCCAGACTAGTTATAACTTCTAACGAAAGCTCAAGCTTCTAGCTCACAAGGGGTTGTGTCATGTCCTCCCGTCGCCGCGGCACCGCTGTCCCCGCCGTCCTGCTCACCCTCCCGCTGGTCGCCGGCCTCCTCGGCGCCGCCGCGCCCGCCGGGGCCGGCCCCCGCGCCGCCCACTCCCTCACCTGCCGCGGAGAGGGCGTCGATCCCCGGGCGCGGGTCCGTTACCGCACCGAGACCGTGATCCACGCCCCGCTGCGCACCATCTGGAAACTGCAGACCGACGTGGAGCGCTGGCCGTCCTGGCAGGCCCCCGTCACGAGCGCGGAACGCCTCGATGACGGCCCGCTGAGGACCGGCTCGGCGTTCCACTGGACCACCCCGGTGCCCCCCAACCCCGCGACCCCCGCCACCCGTCTGGACATCACGTCGACCGTCCGCCGGCTCAGGCACGGCTCCTGCGTCCGCTGGACCGGCCCCGCGGACGGTGAGGGCCTGCACATCGACGGCGTCCACGTGTGGAACTTCACGAAGGTCAGGGGTGGTGTCCGGGTGAGCACCGAGGAGACCCACACCGGCCCGCAGGTCGACGCGAACGTCCCCGCCGCGACCGAGATTCCCCGGCAGGGCCTCGAAGCGTGGCTGCGCGACCTGCGGACGGCGGCCGAGGCCCGCGCCCACCACGAGGCGCGGTGAACCGCCCGGCCCCTCGTCCCCGGCAGCTGCTCCGCGGAACGGCCTTCCGTCACCGCCGCCGGGCAGCGGCTACCGCCGCCCGCCGGGCCGCCGTTCGGCTTCCCGCGGTACACCGCCGGCCTCCCGTCCGGCGCCGTCGGCCTCTTGGTGGGAGCCGGCCGGCCCGGGCCCGGCGGCGCACCCGGTGCGCGCGGTGACCACCATCACCGCCAGACCGAGCGAGACGACCGCTGCGCCCGCGTACAGCGGCGCGGTGTAGCCCAGGCCGGAACTGATCAGGAGCCCGCCCAGCCAGGCCACCAGGGCGTTGCCGACGTTGGAGGCCGACACGTTGGCGGCGGCGAGCGGGGTGCCGCCGGTGGCGTCGGTGACACGGGTGATCATGCCGGCCACCGGCGAACCCGAAGACGCCCGTGAGGAAGACGAGCACCACCGACGCCACCCGGCTCTCGGCCAGCAGTCCGAACACCGCGAGCGTCGCGGCGAGTCCCGCCAGGGACCCGATCAGCGTGCGGTCGCGGTCGCGGTCGGCCGCCCGGCCCCCGGCGAAGTCGCCCACCACCAGACCGGTGCCGTAGACGACGAGCAGCCAGGCCACGTCGGTGCCGGAGAAGCCCGTGACCTCGGTGAAGGTGTACGCCAGGTAGCTGAACGCCCCGAACATGCCGCCGTAGCCGAGTGCCGTGGCGGTGAGGGTCAGCCACACCTGCGAGGAGCGGAAGGCGTGCGGCCGGGGGCGCGGACCGGCAGCCCGGTGGACTTCCCGCACGGAGCCCGCCGGGGCCGGGACCCACACGGCGAGGGCGGCGGCGGCCACCACGCCGATCCCGGTGATGACCCAGAACGTGGCACGCCGGCCCCAGCGTTCGCCGAGCAGCGCGCCGAACGGCACCCCCAGCACGTTGGCGGCCGTCAGCCCGGCGAACATCACGGCGACCGCGCGCGAGGCCCGCTCCGGCGGGACCGTGCGGCGGGCGACGAGCGAGCCGATGCCGAAGAAGGAGCCGTGGCACAGGGCGGCGACGACGCGGCCGAGCAGCGCCGCGGCGTAGGTGGGGGCGACGGCGGTCAGCAGGTTGCCGGCGACGAACAGGGCCATAGGGCGACGAGGACGGTCTTGCGGTGCACACGGGTGGTGGCGGCGGTCAGCACGATCGCCCTCACCGCCACGCTCAGGGCGTACCCCGAGACGAGCCACCCGGCCGCGGCGGCGGACACACCCAGGTCACGGCTCACCTGGGGGAGCAGGCCCGCGATCACGAACTCGGTCAGGCCGATCCCGAAACCCCCGAGCCCGAGCGCGGCAAGACCCGCGGGCACCTCCGCGCATCCCTGCCCGCCCCTGGATGTTCAAACATCATGGCGGGTGCCATCACCCCCTACAAGACCCTCCCCCAGGGCCGGACCCGGGCGAGGCGCCACCGCTGCGCGCGGACCTCAGCCCCGGTAGGCGGCGATCGCGAGCCGCACGAACGAACAGACCAACGGGTTCACGTCGCCCTCGTTCCACGCGACCACCACCGGACTCGGCGCCATGCCCGCCAGCGGCACCACGGCCAGGCCCTCCGGCACCTCGTGGCCGACAGGGGTCATGCCGACCGTGCCGTTCCACAGGACCGCCTGCCGGCATTCCTGGACGGTGCGCACCACGGGTCCCTGGCGGCGTTCGTCCCCGTTCCAGTACGACTGCCAGAGCGGGTCGGTGCCCTCGGGAAACAGGAACCAGCGGCGGTCCGCCAGTTCGGCCGGCTCCAGGCTGCCACGGCGGGCCAGCGGATCGTCGGCGCGCAGCAGTGCGCCCACCGGATCGGCACGCAACTCCCGCACGCTCAGGCCGGTCCCGTCGAACGGCCCCCGGGTCAGGGCGACATCGACAAGACCGGCGTGCAACCCGCAGGTGGGGTCGGTCAGATCGGTGTCACGGACCCGGACCTCGACGTCCGGGTGGCGTCGGCGGTACGTGTCGGCCAGCCGCGCCGCCGCCGGGTCGGTGCTGTCGCCCAGGATGCCGATCGTGACGGTGGCGGCACCGGCCGCCGCGGCCACGCGCACCGCCGCCCGGTCGGCCTGCTCCAGCAACGCGCGCGCCTCTTCCAGCAGGACCGCTCCCACCGCGGTGAGCGCGACACCGGCGGACGAACGCTCGAACAGTGCGGCGCCGGCCTCGGCCTCCAGACGCTTGATCGCCCGGCTCAGCGGAGGCTGGCTCATGTGCAGTCGGGCGGCCGCCCGGCCGAAGTGGAGTTCCTCGGCGACCGCCACGAAGTAGCGCAGCGTACGTAGCTCCATGGTGCGACGATACCCGTTCGGTATCGAGGTTCCGGAACGGGTCTTGGACAGGCCCGCGCCCCCGGCGGTGGAATCGGAACATGACCCACACACCGAGCACCAGCCGGCCGACCACCGACCCCGCCGTGTCGGTGGTCGGCCCGGACGACGGCGAGACGATCTCCCTCGGCACCACGCGCATGCGGATCCTGGAGGACGGCAGCAACACCGGCCACCGCCTCGGGATCGCCGAGTCGGTCCTCGCCCCGCACACCCCCGGCCCGCCGCAGCACCGCCACGCCCAGCACGACGAGGGTTTCTACGTCATCTCCGGCACGGTCCGCTTCACCGTCGGGGACGAGGAGCACGACGCGAGCGCGGGCACCCTCGTGATGGTCCCGCCCGGAGCGCCGCACACCTTCGCCAACACGACCGACCGACCGGCCGTCATGCTCAGCACCTTCACGCCGGACCTCTATGTGCAGTACTTCCGCGATCTGCAGGACATGTTCGCCGGCGGCGCGACGCCGACCCCGCAGGCGAGCATCCGGACGATGAGCCGCTACGCCACCGAGCCCGCCACCGACTTCGTGCCCCGGCCGGAAGGACACCTCCGGCCGGAAGGAGACAACGGGTCTGCCGCCGACGGGGACCAGCACGGCCGAAGCCTTCCCAACTCGTGACACGTGTGTGCTCGGCCCTGACACCTACGTGTTCCCCCGCAACCGACGGCAACGAACGGAACGATGAACGCCGCATATTGGGTCCTCGCCGGCCTGCTGGCCCTCTTCTACCTCTACGGGGGCGCCCTGAAAGTCCTGCGGAGCCGCGACCGGCTCCGGCCGATGATGGCCTGGGTCGACAGCATGCCGATGCCGTCCGTCAGAGCCCTCGGGCTGACCGAAGTGCTCGGCGCGTGCGGACTGGTCCTGCCTCCGCTGACCGGGATCGCACCCTGGCTGGCCCTGGCCGCGGCCGTGGGGTTCACGGCCCTGCAGATCGGGGCGGTCAGGGTCCACCTGAGCCGAGGAGACCACCGTATCGCCCTCAACCTCACGCTCCTGTCGGTCGCGGCCGTGACGGTCTGGCCGGCGACGACATGGCTGTGACGTCTTTCCCCTCGCCCGGGGCCGGCGCGTCCGCTGACATCCGTCGCGGCCGCGTTCGCGGTTGCCGCCCGTGGGCCGGTTCTACCGGACCGCCGTGTCCGGGGTGCCAAGGCGCTGGCCGAGGAAGAGGGCGGCGCGGTCCAAGGCCTCGTCGGCCTCGTCGAGGACACCGGCGAAGGCCTGGAACACGTGGGGCACGTCGGCCGTGACGTCCAGGACGACGTCCACTCCGGCCGCCATGGCCCGCGCGGCCGTGCGCGTGGAGTCGTCCAGGAGTATCTCGTTGGTGCCCACCTGCAACAGCATGGGCGGGAAACCGGTCAGGTCGGCGAGGACGGCCGGGCTGAGCAGCGGGTGGTGCGGGTCCTGCCCGGCGAGATACATGTCTTCGGTCGGCCGCAGGCCCTCACGTGTGAGGAACGGATCGATGCCCTCCTTGGTGTGCATGCTCTCTCCCGTCCGGGTGGCATCGAGCCCCGGGGAGAACGCCACGATCGCGGCGGGCAGGGGCAACCCCGCGTCGCGGGCGGCGAGGCAGGTGGTCACGGTGAGTCCACCCCCGGCGGAGTCGCCCGCGAACGCGATCGCCCCCGGTTCCGCACCGCTGTCGAGGAGCGCGCCGTAGGCGCTCAGCGCGTCCTCGATCGCCGCCGGGAACGGGTGCTCGGGAGCGAGCCGGTAGTCCAGCGAGAAGGCACTGAAGCCGGTCCTGGCCACGAGGTTTCCCGTCAGCGACAGCGCCGTCTCGGGAGACCCCGACACGTAGCTGCCGCCGTGGAAGTACAGGATCGTCCCTGCGCGCGCGCCTGCGACCGGCTCGACGAGGAGCGCGGGCCGCTCGCCGAGGGTCGCGGCGGTGGTGAGGATCCCGGACGGCACGATCATCTCGGCCATCAGCGCCCTGAATCCGGCCCGGATCTCCTCGATCGACCGGGGGCCCTGTGGCCGGGGCCGCCGCACCATCGCGTCGATCTTCGCCCGCTGTTCCTTGCTCATCGTCATGACCTCCGTCTGCAAGTAGCTGCCGCTACACTATATGCCATGGCATATAAATCTGTTGACGGTTCTGATCGATGCGATGACCCTGACGGCATGGCGGGCTTCTTCGACGACCTCGTCCGCTGTGAGACGCGGCTCTACAACGCCCTGAACGACCGGCTCCGCGAGCAGCATGGCATCGTCACCTCGCAGTACGAGTTCCTGCGCCACATCCGGGACCACCCAGGGTGCCGGGTGGCCGACCTGGCCACCGCGTTCGCCATCGGCATCGGGGCGACCAGCAAGAGCGTCGACCGCCTGGAGAAACGGGGCTGGGTCGTCCGGCAGCCGAACCCGGCGGACCGCCGCTCATCGCTGCTGGCCCTGACCGACGACGGCGCTGGGCTGGTCGAGGCGGCGCAGCGAACCTTCACCGAGCGGCTGGCCGAACTGGTCCGAGACACCTTCGGAAGCGCCCGCACGGCCCTCGTGGCCCAGGCCCTCTCGGAGCTTCGTTCCGTGCTCGAACGCGACCGGATCGGCATGCCGACAGGCTGATCCGGGGGCGCCGCTACGCCCGGCGCCCCCGCCCGAACTTCTCGACGGCTTCCGGGGTGACCGGCGTGAAGAAGTTGACGAGGTTGCCGTCCGGGTCCCGCAGCAGCAGCGACCGGTTCCCCCAGGGCATGGTGGTGGGGCCGCTGACGAAGTCGGTGACGAGACCGGTCAGGTTCCGGTGCACCTGATCGACGTCGTCGACCAGGAACTCGATGATCACGCTGTGGTTGTCGGCCGGGCGGGCGGAGCCCGGCGCGAAGAGCGGGACGGTCCGGGTGCCGGCGACGGCGAGGGTCGCCGTGGGGGTCTTGAGTTCGGCGAAGTCCTCGGTGGACCAGACCGCCGCAGTTCCGGTGGCCTTCTCGTAGAAGGCGACGAGGCCGGCGACATCGCCGCTGATGATGCGAACCGAGACGAAGTCCATGGTGTTCTCCCTTGCGTGGCCGGAAGCCCGTCCTGAGCGACCGGTGGTCGGTGACGTTGTCGAAGGTAGAACAGATAGAGGACAGAATCGGTCCAGTATTGTCCGTAGACTCCGCCTCATGTCCCGACCCACCGGCCGTGTGCTCACTCTTCTGGAACTGCTGCAGTCGGGCGGCACCCGGACCATGACCGAACTCGCCGACCGGCTCGGCGTCGACCCGCGCACCGTGCGCCGGTACGTGGACCACCTGATCGACCTGGACGTGCCGGTCGAGGCGGTGCGCGGCCGCTACGGCGGCTACCGCCTCGCGCCCGGCTACCGCCTGCCCCCGCTCATGCTCAGCGACGACGAGGCGCTCGCCGTGTCGCTCGGCCTGGCCGTCGCCCGCCGGTCCGGACCGGCCGCGACGACCGCGACCGCCAGTGAGACTGCGGCGGCGAAAATCCGGCGGGTGCTGCCCGAGCGCCTCGCCCGCCGCCTCGACGCGGTGCTGGAATCCCTCGCCTTCACGGCACCGCCCGGCGACTTCGCCGCGCCCGACCCCGCGGTCCTGCTGGCCGTCGCCGACGCGGTTCGCCACCGCCGGCCCCTCTCGATCAGGTACACCGACCGCCGGGGCCGGCGCAGCGAGCGCACGCTGCACCCGTACGGGCTCGTGGCCCACTCGGGCCGCTGGTACGTCACCGGTGCCGATCCCGGCATCGGGGAGGACCGGACCTTCCGTCTCGACGGCATCACCGACGCGCGGATCCTGCCCGGATCGTTCGAGGCGCCCGACGGCCCCGACCCGGCACGGCGCGTCCTGACCGCTTTCGCCACCGCGGAGTACCGGCACGAAGTGACCTTGCGCGTCCACGGGACGATCGAGGAGATCCGCGCCCGGCTCCCCGTCCACATCGCCACAGTGCAGGAGCAGGAGCAGGAGCAGGAGCAGGAGCCGGCGACGGACGCGGACCCGGCGGCCGCCCGCTGGTTCCGTGTCGAACTGCGGGCGGAACGGCTGGACTGGCTGCCCGGGGTGCTGGCCGCGCTCGACCGGCCGTTCGTCATCGAACGCCCGGACGAACTGCGCGACCTCGTCACCGCGCTCGCCGACCGCCTGGCGGCCGGCGCCCGCCGCACCTGAAGCCACGGTGCCGGTCGGCAGGCAGAGGGACGGGCTCGACGCCGGCGGCGACCGGGGGAGGGGAGGGCCAGGGTTCCGCCGCCGGGATGTCCACCGTCCTGCCGGACCGACCCCGGCCGGCCTCCTACCGGCGCTCGGAGTGGTGCAGCTTGCGGGCGGCCTCGTGGCGGGTGTGGACACCGAGTTTGTTCAGGACCGCGCCCACGTGATGTCCGGCCGTCTTGGGGGTGATGTAGAGGCGGGCGGCGATCTCGGCGTCCGACAGGCCCTCGTTCAGCAGCTTCAGGACGTCCAGCTCACGGTTGGTCAGCCCGTACGGATTGGCCCGGGTGGCCGCCCGCGGGCCACGGCGGACCGGGCGGACACCGCGGGCGCGCATCAGGGCCCGGGTGCGGACCACGGCCGGCCGGGCGCCGAGTACCTGGAAGGCCGCCAGGGCCTGGTGCAGCGCGGGAGCGTCGCCGCCGGACAACCGGGCCAGCGCGGCGTCGTACGGGCAGCCGAGTCCGTCCCAGTGCGCCGCGGCGCCGGCCCCGTCACCGGCCAGCTCCAGCGCGTAGGGTTCCGCCGCCGGAACCGGCGGCGGCGTTCCCCCCGCGCGGCGGATCCAGCAGGCCAGCGGGCCGGACAGCCAAGGGTGGCTGCGCTCCTCCAGTGCGGCCAGGCCGCGGCGTGCCTCGGCCTCCACCCGCTCGTGGTCACCGGCCAGCCAGGCCGCCTCCACCCGGGCCTCCCATCCAAGACCCGTGTCCAGCAGGCAGTCCGAGTCGACCAGGCCCGCCGCCTGCTCCAGCAGCGGCCACACCTGCCCCCTGCCCCGACGGGCCCGCACCAGGGCCAGCACGGTCAGCGCCACCGCCCGGGCCACCGGCGGGGAGCTGGGATGGCACAGCACCTTCTGCGCGGCACCGGCGGCCTCGGGCCACGAGCCGCGGTTCAGCAGCCCCCAGCCGGCCCAGGCATGCGTGCACAGCAGGTAGGTCGGCAGCTCGCGGTCGAGGCAGTAGGCCTCCGCCCGGCTCACCGCTTCGCTGCTCCGGACGGCATCACGCCGCAGTGCGGTGAACCAGGACATCACGACCGCCGACTGGGCCGCGTCCACCGGCAGCTCCTGTGCGATCGCGTCCGACAGGGCCCGCTCGCACTCCTCCCAGCCGTCTCCCTCGCCCAGCAGCCGTGCCGCCGCAGCGTGGAAACGCGCCTGGACGACCGCGCCCGCGTCGCCGAAGCGCTCACCCAGCGCGATCGCCTTCTCGGCGTACGAGGCGGCCACGGGCACCGGAGCGTGCCCGTAGCAGGCCAGCTGACACAGGTTCAGGTAGGCCCAGGCCAGCTCCCGGCTCGGGGCCAGCTCTTCGAGCACCCGCACCGCGTCCCCGCCGATCCGCCTGGCCTCGACGGCCCGCCCGGCCGGCCACAGCCAGTTCGACAGCCAGCGCAGGTCCTCCCCTTCGCGCAGCCGGTCGCCGAGCCCGTGGCGCAGCCGCACCGCCGTGCGGCGAGAAGCGACCCCGTCGTCCAGTTGGCTGGACAGGAGACAGGCCCGTGAATGTCCCTCCAGCAAGGAGGCCCGTCGATCGGGCGGCAGACCGTCGGCGTAGCGCAGGGCGCGGGCGTACTGGGTGGCTGCTTCCCGGTGGGCGCCCAGCGTGGCGGCACGGTCGGCGGCGGCAGGCGCGTACTCCAGCACGGCGGCCGGATCCCGCGCGGCCTCGGCGTGATCGGCCAGCAGCGCCAGGTCATCCGCGGCGGTGGCGCCCGAGCGCATGGCCGCCAGCACCTGCCGGTGCACGTGCAGCCGGCGGGCGGCGGGTACGGCCTCCAGCACGGCCAGCCGGGTGAGTTCATGGCGGAACTCGGTGATCTGTCCCTCAGCGCGCACGATGCCGCAGGCCACGGCCTCCTCGAGCCCCTTCTCCGCGCCGGGAAGGATGCCGGTCAGCAGCGGCAGCGACACACGGTGCCCCAGGACGGCCAACACGTCGACGACCGTGCGTGTCGCGGCCGACAGGCCCACGAGACGACCGGCGACGGCCTCGCGCACGCTGGCCGGGATCGTCTCCGTGGGCGCGGCCAGGATCTCGGCGACGATGAACGGGTTGCCCCCGGAGACGTGGTACAGCTGCTCGGCGTCCACGGTGTGTCCCGCGGCGAGCCGGGCCACGGCCCGGCGGCTCAGGGGGGCCAGGTCGTGCCGGTACACCCACGGATAGCGGGCCAGAGTGCCCAGCAGCGCGGTCAGGTGAGGGGTTCGGCCGATCTCGTCGTCGCGGTAGGTGGCCACCACGAGCGCGGGGACGCCCGGCAGGCGCCGGGCCAGGTAGCGCAGCAGGTCCATCGTGGCCTCGTCGGCCCAGTGGATGTCCTCCACGACCAGCAGGCTGGGGCAGCCGCTCAGGTCGGCGAGGAGATGGTCGAAGACCTCGTCGGACCGGCAGGTCCCCGCCAGCGCACCGGTCAGGGCGGTGCGCACGGGCCGCCCCAGGCGCGGAGCGAAGTCCATCAGCGGGCCCAGAGGACGGGGCGTGGCCAGCGGGTCGCAGGCGCCGACCAGGACCCGGACGCGGGGATCCGCCGACCGGGCCAGCCGGTGCACGACGGTGGTCTTGCCGATGCCGGCCTCGCCGCGCACAAGAGCAAAGCCCCCAGGGCCGGTCACGGCCGCCTGCAGGTGACCGGCGAGGTCCTGGAGCACAGCCTCTCGCTCTAGCAGGTCCATCACCAGCCAGTTTGCCCCCGGGGCCGGAGCCGCGCAAAAGATCCAGACCGGGGACGGCACACCGACCGGTCGGGTGGAGCCACGGACCGGCGGGGCGAAAGGTGGGGTGCGCTCGGGCGGAATATGGGGCGTCCACCCGATGCGACACCGTTCAGGGCGTGGAAGGCTGACGGAAGAGTTCCAGAACCCGGGCCTCGCGGATTGCGCATCGAACCGGGCTGTGCCCAGCGTGTACCGGGCCGCCCGGCGGGTCGGCCGCCGCGCGCTGCTGGAACCAATACGGAAAAGACTTCCCGTATTCGAAACATTCTGGCCGACCGGCAGAAATCAATCGCACTCACCGGAGAAAAACGTCATGATCAAGCGCATCGCAAAGCGTACGGCCGTGCTGACCGTCTCGGCAGCCATAGCCGCGGGAGGCGCTCTGGCTCCTTCCGCCGCCTTCGCCTCCCCGGAGCCCACAGGCACTCACGCGTCGGTACCGTACGACAACGGTAACCACGGACGAGGAAAGGGCCAGCGGGCGAACAACAACAACAATAACAACAACAACGGTGGAGGCAGGCGGGCGAACAACAACAATAACAACAACAACGGCGGCAGGCGGGCGAACAACAACAATAACAACAACAACGGGAGGGGCGCGAACAACAACAATAACAACAACAACGGGAGGGGCGCGAACAACAACAATAACAACAACAACGGCGGAGGCGGGAACAACAACAACAACAATAACAACAACAACGGCGGAGGCGGGAACAACAACAACAACAATAACAACAACAACGGCGGAGGCGGGAACAACAACAATAACAACAACAACGGCTGAACTTCAGCGGTCCGGCCGGGTGGTGTCACCCGGCCGGACTTGCGTGTGTGCGGCGCCGCCAGGCTTACGAGCCCGTGTTCTGGACGCAGTTGACGTTCTGGGTCCCGGTGAAGGTGTTCCCCTGTCCGACCTGCCCCATCGGGTAGCAGACCTGAATGAGTGAGATGCCGCTCAGAATCGAGAGGAGTCCCCTGTCACCTTGGGCCTGGGCGCCGGCATTGTTATTGTTGTTGTTCACATTGCCGTCGCCGTTGTTGTTGTTATTATTGTTGTTGTTGTTCGCTCCACCCCCGTTGTTATTGTTGTTGTTGTTCCGTGCGGCGAGGCAGTCGTCTCCCACCCGGAGCTGCCCCTTCGGGTAGCAGGCTTCGATGAGCGACCTGCCGCCCAGGAGCGAGAGGAGTCCTCCGTCGCCCTGCGCCTGAGCGCCGGCGCTGCTGAAAAGAACCGCTGCCGCCGCTGCGATGCTGATCGTGGCACATCGCTTCGTGAGCTTCATTCGACCGGCCTTTCGTCGTCCCTGGTGCCGCATCCTGACTTTCCGTGGCCAGGATGGCGACGGCAGGCCCCGGACGATCACATGGCACGCTGTGACGTCAGCCTTTTCCCCCGTACAGCCGCTCCGCGGCGCGAATCGGGCGCGGCGGGCGGTCTTCGTCCGAGCGTGCTCGACGACACGGGAGGTCCGGCCGGGGGCCGCGCCTCGACGGCGCAGGCACGGCAGAGCAACGACCCTGCCCCCGGCGGCAGTTGCCGGCCACTTCGGCATAGCGTCAGAGCATGGAGTTGAGCATGCGAGCGCACGACGCGCACGACGCGTGGGGCGCGCAGGACACGGCCAAGAGGTTGCGGGCGATCACCGACGAGCTGTCCGATCGCTTCTACGAGCGCGCCGACGTCGTGCGGACGCTGGTGATCACCCTGCTGGCCGGTCAGTACTCGCTCGTGCTCGGCCCGCCCGGAACCGCGAGTCCGAGATGGCACGGGAACTGACGGGCAGGATCAAGGGGGCGGCCTACTAAGAGATCCTCCTGTCGAAGTTCACCGCGCCGACGAGGATGTTCGGTCCCATAGACGTCGCCGCGCTGGCCCGGGGCGAGTACCGCCAGGTCTACGAGGGCCGGGCCACGACCGCGCACGTCGCCTTCATCGACGAGATCTTCAAGTGCTCCACGGCGGCGCTGAACGAGACGCTGGGCTACCTCAACGAACGGATCTACCACCCCGAGAACGGCGGCGAGCCGATCCGATGCCCCCTGATCGGGGCCATCGCGGCGAGCGACGAACTGCCCGGCGGAGAGGACTCCGCCGCGATCTACGACCGGCTGCTGGTGCGGATCGAGGTCGACACCTGGCCGACCCCTCGAACTTCGCCGCACTGGTCCGCTCCGCCGTCCGCCGCCCTGCGGCACGGGCACGGACCACGGTCGAGTTGGCCGCGTTGCGGCACGCCGTGTCCGGAGCCCTCCCGGCGGTGGAGGTGCCCGACGCGATCGTGGACGCCGTGTGCACGCTGCGGGCCGGCCTGCGCCGCAAGGAACTCGTGGCCTCCGACCGGCGCTGGCGGCAGGCAGTGGGTCTCCTCCAGGCGTCCGCGTACCTCGACGGCCGTCCGGCGGTCGCCGAGACCGACCTCTCGGTGCTGACCCATGTGCTGTGGGACTCGCCCGCCCAACGGCCGACCGCCGAACGCGAGGTGCTGCACCTGGTCAACCCGGACGCCAAGGAAGCGCTCGAACTGTCCGACGCCATCGAGGAGTTGGAGAACCAGCTCGACGCCATGGCCGGGCAGTCCCGCGAGGCGCTGAGCGAGTGGGTCATCAAGAAGGCCCACAACAAATGCGCCATGGCGGGGAAGCGGCTGGAAGAGCTGCGTGAGGAGGCGGCCGACGGCGGAGTTCCACCGCCACCATCGACCGCGTCACCGGTCAACAGCGGGCCGTCCGTGCACGCGTGCTCACCGAGGCACTCGGTGTCGACGCCGGCATGGTGCAGGCCCAGCTGTGAACACGGCGGACAACAGCACCACGGGGGACATGACCGGCCCGCACACCGCCGTCGTCGTCGCGGACCGGTCCGACCGGCTCACCTGGCGCGACACCTACGACCAGTCGGCCGGACTGCGAGAGCTGGACACGGAGTTGACGACGGGACACCAGCATGCCAACGACCTCCTGACCGACGTCTTCCTCTCCGCCTGCCAGGTCGATCCGTGGTGGCGCACGTGTGCGGAAATGGCCCCTCCCGGCTGGTCAACCACCAGGTCCTGACCGCACTGGTGGAGTCACCGGAGTTCACCGTGCTGCGCCGGGAGACGGTCGGCGACCCCTACGCCGCCGCCATGGCCGTACTGGCCCAGGCCACCGCGCTGCGCCGGATGCTGCACCTCTCGCGGGAGGCCCAGGAGCAGGCCGAGCGGGCTGTGCGACAACCTCCGCTTCGTCGAGGACCTCACCGACGTCCGCGCCGCCGCCGACCTCTTCCGGGTGATCTGACCTAGCGCGCCCAGCCCGGTTGCGCCGGGCGACGAGAACCGGTCCACCACCGGGTCATGGGTCACCGGGCCGGCGCGGCGGCGTCCGGCGGGCCCGACCAGCGGGGGACCGCACCGTGCGGTCCGTCTCCAGCTCGATCGTGGTGCGGGTCCACCGGCTGAGGACGAGGTGGGTTTCCACCCCGGCCGGCGGACGAGCGCCTCCAGCAGTCGGATCCCGAGGATCGCCCCGGTGGCTCCGGTCATGCCGACGATCAGCCGGTGTGCCCGTCCGTGAACCCCGGCAGGACGGCGCGGTCGCGGGAGTCCAGGGTCCGGGCGGCCCGCCAGACCGCGGCCAGGTCTCGGCGGCCGGGCCGACCGCCGAGACCTGGCCGCCGCTGATCGCGACGGAACCCGGCTCGTACACCGCCCGCCGCTCGTCGGCGGTGACGCCCCGGCCGCCGGACAGCAGCAGGTCACAGTGGTGCGTACGTGAGCTGGTCATGAAGACCCCTGGATGGATGACATGCAGTGCAGCCCTTCGCGCGGTCAAGCGCGTTCGGCCGGAACGTCGATCGGAACGTCGATCGGAACGCCGACCGGGCCTGCGCCCGCGTGCGGTGAAGATCCGGCGGCGCACAACAGTGAAGGCCCGGTGGATACCGGGCCTTCACTTTCGTAGCGGGGACAGGATTTGAACCTGCGACCTCTGGGTTATGAGCCCAGCGAGCTACCGAGCTGCTCCACCCCGCGTCGACACCGTGAACTGTACGGCATCGGGCCGCCCAGGGCGAACCGGGTCCAGTTCACGGTCTGGGGCGGCACGACTCACGCGAGTTCGGGTTGCGGTTCGCCGGCCTGGGACTCCGGGGACCGGGGCGGTGCGGATCGCTGTCCCGGGAGCGGCACCGGCGTCTCCTGCGCATCCCACCGCTTGGTGGTCCGCACGTAGAAGAGGACCACCGAGGCCATCGCCAGGAGCAGGAGCGGCCCGTAGAGCCACGGGAGGTCGGCCATCTGCAGGGGGAGCCAGCGGTACGCCAGCAGGAGCGCGGTGAAGACCGTGGCGCCGTAGGAGATGAACTGGACGGCAGAGCGGTCCCAGCCGCGGGCGAACGCGCGCATCGCCGCCTCGACGGTGAGCGCGAACACGACGCCGGCGACCAGGTCGCAGCCGTAGTGGTAGCCGAAGCCCAGCGTCGCGGTCAGGGTGGCCACCAGCCAGAACGCACCGGCGTAGCGCATCGTCCGTGAACCCTTGCGGGAGTGGATGAAGAGCGTCGTGGCCCACGCCGTGTGCAGGCTCGGCATGCAGTTGCGCGGGGTGATCCCGTCGAACGGCATCGCGTGCGGGGCGCCGATCGGCGGCATCGTGCCGGGCCACAGGTCGGCCGTCGCCCAGTGACCGCCGTCGGTGCCGTAGGCGAAGACCGGTCCGACCACCGGGAAGATCATGTAGATGGCCGGCCCGAGCAAGCCGATGACCAGGAAGGTGCGGACCAGGTGGTGGGCCGGGAAGCGGCGCTCGGTGGCCACGTGACGCAGTTGGTACAGCCCGACGATGGCCGCTGCCAGGGGGAGCTGGCCGTACACGAGGTGGAGACCGTGGTAGCCGATCGATCCGCTGGCCTCGA
Organism: Streptomyces sp. NPDC021356; assembly: GCF_040641015.1. Lineage (NCBI taxonomy): Bacteria > Bacillati > Actinomycetota > Actinomycetes > Kitasatosporales > Streptomycetaceae > Streptomyces > Streptomyces sp. NPDC021356. The sequence continues at coordinate 149,373 of NZ_JBFACU010000019.1, forward strand.
CGAGCCGGCCCACCAGCCAGGACGGGTTGCCCAGCGCGTGATCGGCGGTCGCCACGTACTGGTCGAGCACCTGCGGACGCGTCTTCGACGTGATGAGCAGCCAGGTGTCGCCCGTCTTGTGCCCGGCCACCAGCAGCAGGGCCAGCCCGACGCCCTTCAGCAGCAGCGCGCGCTCCTGGCCGCTGCGGCGGGTGACGGCGAGGACCGCACAGCCGAGGACCACCCACAGGGCGCCGTTGCCGAACTCCAGTGGGGCACCGGCTGCCCACCGCACCAGCAGGAAGACGAGGTCGATGCCGACCGCCGTACCGGCCGCGATGAGCCGCTGCCGCCAGGTGAGCACCACCATCAGCAGCGCCAGACCCGCGTACAGCAGCGGGCCCGAACTGGGATTGAAGATCACCTCCCGCGCCTGGTTGGTGAGGGGCCCCCGCAGGCCGTAGTGGCGCGCGGCGCATTCCAGCGCGACGAGGAATCCGAGGGTCACCACACTCGCCGTGACCCACAGGATCACCCGCGGCCGACGCCACGCCGCGGACTCGGGGTCACCGTCGGTCCGCGGGGATATCAGTGTCGGTATGTTCTTCAATTGTTTGGCCCATTTGGTAGACGTCGGACAAAGAGGTCGCTCATCGTGCTGGTCGGTACGCTTCTGCGGTGAAGACCGGGCGATCGGGGCGATCGCCGCGAGTTCGAACATGCTAACGGCAGGTGTGGGCGGGTTTCGCCGCTGCCGGAGGCTGCCGGGCCGCGCGCTGCCGCACTTGATGCAAGACCTGGACGCCGCGGGCGGTGAACCACCCCGATGGGCGCTTGCAGGAGTCCACGAGGGGTGCTGTCGCCGGAGGGGAATGGAGCCCGGGGGGCCGGGGCACACGGGTCGTCGTACGACGCCTGTGGATCACCGCGACGAGGGAGACTCCTGATGCTCATGGCACACCCCACCGTGCTGAGGAACCTGCTCGAGCAGTACGACACGCTGCGGATCCTGCACGCCGAGGACGGCAGCCCGGAGGTGCGTCGGCGTATGGAGGACCTCGCGTACACGCTGTGCGTGTCCACCGGGACCCGTGACATCGACGCCGCCCTCGTCGCGGCCCGACACCAGCTCCCCGGCGCCCGCCCGCTGGACGACTCCCTCCTGTCCGCCTGAGGGGGCCTGACGGGGGAGGGGGCGCGTCCGTACCCCGCGGGCCGCGCCCCGCCGACGGGCGGCGTATGTCACCGCTGCCGCGCGCCGACGGGCGGCGTACGTCACCGCTGCCGCGTCCCCGCTTCCTGGAGGTCGCTGCCCGAGGAAGCCGGTGCGAGGCCGTAGAGCTTCTCGGCGTTGGCGTGGGCGATCTTGTGCTGGTCCTCCTCGGGCAGTGTGTGCAGGAGGTCGGCGACCGCCGCGGCTTCGATCCGGTGGAACGGGTAGTCCCCGGACAGCAGGATGCGGTCGGCGCTCGTGTGGTCCAGCGCGTGGCGCAGCAGCCGCGGGGCCAGCATGCCGCTGGTCGCCACGTGGATGTTCGTCGCGAAGTACTCGCAGACCCGTCGCCGGAGGCGAGGGGCGAGGTCGGAGAGCCGGTCGGCCCGGTCGAGCCAGAACAGAAGCAGCTCCCCCCAGTGACCCAGGACGATCTGCAGGTCCGGGTGGCGGTCGAACGTGCCGCGCAGGACGAGCCGGAGCGCCGCCACCCCCGCCTCGATGTGCCAGCCCCAGCCGAAGGTGGCCAGCCCCAGGTCGAGGGCAGGACCGAAACCGCTGTAGGACGCCTCGCGGACCGCGTTCGGCGGGATCTGCGGGTGGATGAAGACCGGCCGTCGCAGCGCGGCGGCGGTCGCCAGCACCTCGTCGTAGGCCGGGTCGTCCAGCAGGCGGTCGCCGCAGCGGCCGTAGGACATGATCCCGACGTGACCGGGCACGTCCGCGGTGCGCCGCAGCTCCGCCAGCGCGGCGTCCGGGTCCGACATCGGCAGGGCCGTCATCGCCCTCAGCCGGTCCGGGTGGCGCTGGACGGCCTCACCGGCGCGGTCGTTCGCGGCGCGGCTCAGCGCCACCGCCTCCCGGACGGGGAGCCCGTGGGTGCCCGGAGGGGCGAGCGAGAGGATCTGGACGTCGACGCCGGCCGCGTCCATCGCCTGAACGCGTTCCGTTCCGATGTCGAGCAGGCGCGCGGGGATGTCCCCCCGGTCGTTCAGCGCCACACTCTCGTCCCGCGCTCCCGCGGGCCGCGCGCGCAGGGTCTGGTCGAGTTCGGGGGTGGTCCAGTGTTCTTCGATGGCGATGACTCTCATGGTGCTCCTGTCTCCGTTCCGTCGTACGGGGACGAGCGTCGGCGATGCGGGCCGCGCGACCGCCCGGAATCGGCGCGATCTGTAGGCTTGCCGCCATGTCGCAGCCGGAGGTCGCCGATTCCGTCACGCTGGAGCGGGACGATGTGCGAATCCTTCGCGCGCTCCAGATCGACCCCCGCGTCCCGTTCGCGACCGTCGCGACGGTCCTCGGACTGTCGGAGCCGACCGTCTCCCGCCGTTACCGCCGCATGCGGCGGGCCGGGGTGATCCGCGTGGTCGGAATGGTCGACCCGGGGGCGCTGGGGCAGAGCCGGTGGATGGTGCGGCTGCGCTGCCGGCCGGGCAGCGCAGCGGCCATCGCGGAAGCGCTCGCGCAGCGCGACGACATCGGCTGGGTCGCCCTGAGTGCCGCCGGGTCCGAGGTCACCTGCGCGGTGCGCTCCCGGTCGCAGGAGCAGCGCGACGATCTGCTCGGCCGCCGGCTTCCCCGCACCGCCGCCGTGCTCGACCTCCAGGCGTCGGTGATCCTCCGCCAGTTCATCGGCGGACGGGGGCACTACTGGGCCGCCCTCGCCGGGACCCTGACTCCGCAGGAGGAGTCGGCCCTCGGGGGCGGCGACGTACCGTTCACCGAACAACCGGTGGTGCGCGAGCAGTCCGCGCGGCCGCGCGCCGAGGACGAGCAACTGCTCGCGGCCCTGGCCACTGACGGCCGGGCCACCCTCGCCGACCTCGCGACCGCGGCCGGCCTCACCCCGGGCCGCGCGTCCCGACGGCTGCACGCGCTGCTCTCCGGTGGAGTGACCTACATCGACGTGGAGATCGCACCGCAGGCCCTCGGGTACCGGGCCCGGGCGAACCTGTGGATGCGCGTCCACCCGGCCAGGGTCAAGGCCGTCGGACGGGCGATGGCACGGATGCCCGAGGTGGCGTTCGCCGCGGCGGTGTCCGGACCGCACAACCTCCACGCCGCCGTCCACTGCCACGACCTCGACGGGCTCTTCGAGTTCACCAGCGACCGCCTCGGGACCCTGCCCGGCGTCGAGACGATGGAGATCAGCCCCGTCCTGCGCCACGTCAAACAGGCCGGAACCCGGGTGGCCGGCGACCGCCTGAGCGAGCCGCCGAGCGCGGGCACCCGCCGCTGAGGCCGCGACCGCCGCTGCCCGGTCATGTGACCATGTGGTCATGTGCGGTCCTGCGGGGTACGAGGGGGCCGTCGGGGCAGCCGATCGGGCTCTCCCGGCACTCCAGCACGGCCGCGGCGGACGTCAGGCCGTGCCGCCGGGGCCGGGCGGCAGGTGCACCGTCATGATCAGGTGGCAGGTCCCGGTGCCCGAGCCGCGGTAGGTGTGGGACGTGTCGCCGCCGAAGGTGGCGGTCTGGCCGGCTTCCACCGGGTGCTCGGTGCCGTCGACGACCAGCGTCATCCGGCCGGACGTGACGCTGACGGTCTCCACGACTCCGGCCTGGTGAGGATGGCTCGGGTACTCCTCGCCCGGCTCCAGCCGCCAGCGCCAGACCTCGACCGGGGCCGGCCCCGAGGTGGTCAGCATGAGCCGTGCCTCGCCGCCTCGCGGTCCGCTCCACAGCGGGGTCAGCGCGTCGGCGGCCACGACGCGTACGCGCCCCTCGGTCCGGCCCTCCAGCAGGGCGGAGACGGAGACGCCGAGGGTGTCGGCCAGCCGCACCAGCGTGGCGAAGTTCGGGTTTCCCTGCGCCTTCTCCAGCGCCACGAGGGCGCCCTTGCTGACCTGGGCGCGCCGCCCCAGCTCGTCCAGGGACAGACCCGCGCGGGTGCGGGCCGTCCGGACGTTGTGCGCGAGCGTCCGCAGAGCCGCATCGGTCTCCGGCATCCGGTCCCTCCTCAGTCAGTGGACCAGTGCAATGTACCGTACGGTCGTTCAATTGACGCCATGCGGTCAGTCTGTTGTACGCTACGGTCGTTCCACCGAGACAGTAAGGGATGTACCGTGATCGCACTGCTGCTGGCCCTGGGCAGCTCCCTCGCCTACGGATGCGCCGACTTCCTCGGCGGCCTCGGCGCCCGCAAGGCGCATGTCCTGCGGACCGTCATGGTCGCCGCCCCCGCCAGCCTCGCGGTGGAACTGCTGCTCTGGCCCGTCCTCGGCGCCTCCTTCAGCCCCGGCGCCCTCGGCTGGGGAGCCGCCTCCGGCGTCGCTTCGGCCGCCGCGTTCGCCCTGCTCTACAAGACCCTGGCCATCGGCCCGATGAACGTGCTGTCGCCCGTCACCGCGCTGGTCTCCGCCGCACTGCCCGTGGCAGTGGGCCTGCTCCAGGGCGAACACCTCTCCCTCGCCGGACTGATCGGTCTGCCGCTCGCGCTCGCCGCGGTCGTGCTGGTCAGCGCCGGACACGGCGCGGGCGCCGCCCGGCCGTCCCGGACGGCGCTGCTGCTGGCCTTCGGGGCGGGCGCCGCCATCGCCCTCCAGCTGATCTGCCTGCACCAGGCGCCGTCCGACAGCGGTGTGGCCCCCCTGATCACCGGCAGAGCGGTCTCCTCGGCCGTCACCCTGACCGCGGCCGGGCTCCTGCGCCGCAGGCTGGGCCGGGAGAAGCCCGCCTACGCGATCTCGGCGACCGCGGGCGTGCTGGACTCCGTGGCCAACCTGCTGTTCCTGCTAGCCGCCCGCAGCGGGGACCTCACCGTCGTCGCCGTGATCACCGCCCTCTACCCGGCCGGTACGGTGCTGCTCGCCCGCGGTGTACTCGCCGAACGCATCCACCGCGGCCAGCTCGTCGGCCTGGGCACCGCCGCCGTCGCGGTGAGCCTCCTCGCCCTCACCTGAACCGGCGCACGCCTGACCGGGACCACCGCCCGCCCACCTGTACCGGCGCACGCCCCACCGGGACCGCCGCCCGCCATGCCTGGACCACCGCCCGCCACCACCACGCGACCGCAGGCTGCCGCCCCACGGCAGTTCGACCGTACGATCGCGCGACACCCCGTCAAGGAGAACCGCATGTTCATTCAGCCCTGGGACGCGGCCCTGGACGACGCCGAATGGCAGACCTGGATCGCCGACGGCCACGACTTCGGTCAGCTCGCCGTCAACGGCCCGCCCGGCCAGGCGCCCGTCGTCGTCCCCACCCACTTCACCACCGACGGGGGGCACCTGCTGATCCACCTCGCCCGGCCGAACCTGGTCTGGAAGGCGATCGAGCACGACCCGAACGTCACCTTCACCGTCATCGGCGACTACGCCTTCATCCCCGGCCCCTGGCGGGCCAAGCCCGGCACACCGCCCACCGAAGGCGTCCCCACCAGCTACTACGCCTCCGTCCAGTTCACCTGCCGCGCCCATGTCGTCGACGACCCCGAGGCCAAGGCCGCGCTGCTGCGCCACCAGATGGCGCACTTCCAGCCCGAGGGGGACCACGCACCCGTCGAGGCCGGTCGGCCGCCCTACGGCCGCATGCTGTCCGGAATCCGCGGCCTGCGCCTGGAAGTCGGCGACGTACGGGCCAAGTTCAAGTACGACGACCACAAACCCGTCGAGCACCGCGCCGCAGTCGCCGGCCGTCTCACCGAACGCGGCCGGGGCCTCGACGTGCCCACCGCAGGGGAGCAACTGCGCCGCCTCGACCGCGTCGGCCCCCGGAATTCCTGACCCGACTCCCTTGCGCCGCCGAGGTCAGCCGGTGGCCGCCCGGGGTGCGGCGGCGGGGGAGCGGTGCTGGTCCACGACCCCAGCCACGATCCTCATCAGCCGGTCCCCCACCTGGTCGATGCTCCCGTTCTGCAGGCTGACCTGCGCGCCTTCGAGGACGAAGGTGATCTCGGCCGCGGCCTGCTCCGGGTCGGTCAGCCCCGCGTCGGCGCACAGGGCGACCAGCCTGCGGGTCTGCCGGGCCTTGTGCTGCTCGATCACCTGCCGTGCGGGGTGGGCGCGGTCGGGCAGCTCGGCGAGGGAGTTGATGAACGGGCAGCCGCGGTGCGAGAGCGTCGGCAGTCCGTCGGCGATGAAGCGGGCCAGGGCCAGGATCTGCTCCGCGGGCCGGCCGGGGTGTTCGGCCTCGGCCCGGTCGAAGGCGGCCTGGTAGTCGGCGGCGACGATCCGCAGCCACTCCGCGACCAGCGCGTCCTTCGTGTCGAAGTGCCGGTAGATCGCCATCTTGGTGGTCTCGGCCTTCTCGGCGATCGCCTGCACGCTCACCCGCCGGATCCCCTCGCTCTGGAACAGCTCCTCCGCCGCGTCGAGGATGCGTTCACGCGGCGGCAGTTTCGCCACCCTGCTCGGTCTTCTGGCGGTCGCTGTCATGACTGCTCCGTGGAATCCGGTCGGTTGTGGGGCCTGACATGCCCTGCTACGGTACCAGTCCGTTCCGCACGATACCGCTCGGTATCGTGCGGGACTCCTTGGTATCGTCTGGCCCACCGGGAGTGGCAGTGAAAGTGACCGAGTACGTGAACTTCGACGCGGTGGGGCTCGCGGATCTCGTGGCCGGGGGCGAGGTGACCCCCGCCGAACTGGAGGCGGCCGCACGCGAGGCCACACGGGCGGTCGAGCCGCGGATCAACGCCGTCGTGGAGACCTGGCCGACCGACGACGAGCCCGCCCCCGGCAGCGCACCGCTGGCCGGGGTGCCCTTCCTGATCAAGGACATCGGGGTCACCATGGCCGGCCGGCGCATGGAACTGGGCAGCCGCCTCGCGGCCGGACACGTCGCCCGCGCCGACTCCTTCCTGATGCGGCGCTTGCGCCGGGCCGGCCTCGTGACGTTCGGGCGCACCGCGACACCGGAGATGGCCTACAGCAACACGACGGAACCGGCGCTGTACGGCGCGACCCGCAACCCGTGGGACCCGGAGCGGAGCGCGGGCGGGTCCAGCGGGGGCGCGGGCGCGGCCGTCGCCGCCGGGGTGGTCCCGCTGGCACACGCCACCGACGCCGCCGGCTCGATCCGCATACCCGCGGCCTGCAACGGGCTCTTCGGGCTGAAACCGACCCGTGGCCGCATCTCCGCGGGCCCCGACTTCGACGAGGTCTTCAACGGCCTGGCCGTCCAGGGCTGCGTCAGCCGCACCGTACGCGACAGTGCGGCACTGCTCGACCAGATCCGCGGTCCGGAGCCCGGGGACCCCTACTTCGCCCAGGAGCCCGCGAGGCCGTACGCGGAGGAAGTCACCCGCCACCCCGGCTCGCTGCGCATCGGTGTCCTCGGCCAGGCGTGGGGAGGACACCGCACCACAGCGCCCGTGACCGACGCGCTCTCCCGCACCGTACGGCTGCTCGAATCCCTCGGTCACCGGGTGCAGGAGACCGAGGTCGGCCTCGGGGCCGACTGGGAGGAGTTCGTCCTGGCCGGCGCGCGCCAGTGGACGGCCAACCTCACGGCCCAGGTCGACGAGCTGGCCGCCGCCCTCGACCGGCCGATCGACTCCACGACCCTCGAACCGCCCGTCCTGGCGAGCTACCACTACGGGCAGCGGGTCGGCGGCGCCCAGTTCGTCAGCGCGCTCGCGGTCCGCAACCGCGTCGCCCGGAGCCTGGCACGGTACTTCGACGCCTACGACCTGCTGCTCACCCCGACCCTGCCGGACCTGCCCGTGCCCCTGGGCACCCATGCCGAGGGCGCCGAGGCACTGGACGGCCTCGGTTGGCTGCGCCGCCTCTTCGACCTCTCCCCGTTCACCGCGGTCTTCAACGTCGCGGGTACGCCCGCCATGTCCGTACCGGTCACGGCCGACACCGGGACGGGACTCCCGGTCGGCATGCAGTTCGCCGCCGGTTACGGGCGCGAAGACCGTCTCTTCCGTCTCGCCGCCCAACTCGAACAGGCAAGCCCGTGGCGGGAACGCACCCCTGTGGTGTGGGCGGGACATCAGGCGGGTGCCTGAGGAACGCCTCAGAACTCACCCGAACTGCGGGCGGGTTGACGGTCAGGTGCCCGGTCCGACGCGGAACGAGCGGTGGGCCGGGGCCCGGTGGGGCGGGCGGGTGACGAGGTGTGGCCGGGGGTGGCTGGTGGACCGGCTCATACGTGTGTGAGGAGGCGTTCCAGCGGCCGGGGGACGCGTTCCGGGGGCAGGTGCTCGACCAGGGCACGCGCGTACAGTGCCTTGCGGCCGCTGTGTGTGCCCATGAAGCGTCTCAGTTGGTGTTCCACGGGCCGTTCCCGCTGGGCGGGCTGGCCCTGGAAGGTGCGGAAGGGGCGTGTCTCGCCCTGCGCCTCGATGACCTGCCGCACCCCGTCGGCCCCGAGCGCCCGGATCAGTTCGTCCTCCAGGTCGGCCACGCACACGTGGAACCCGAGTTCCTCCAGTCCGGCGCGTCCGAGCCCGGTGCCCAGCCCCACCCGCTCCAGATGGCGCCGGAAATGCCGCTCCTCGCCGATGTCGCAGAGACCGGCCAGCGGCAGGCCGAGGCCCGGAGGGCCGCACACGTCCAGGAAGCGGCCGATGTTCGTCGCACCGCCGAGCGGAACCACCGCGACGCCCTCCGCGCCGAGGTCGCGGCCGGACCGCCCGGCCAGTGCCTCCAGCGCCGTTCGGTCACTGTCCCCCTCGACGAGCACGACCGTCCGCACGCCGTCGGCCAGTTCCCGAGCCTTGGCCGCCGCCGCGTCCGCCCCCGCCCCGCCGGCCGCCCATGCGACTGCCGCCGCACCGAACCGTCGTCCCGACTCGTCCACGAGACCTCGCTTCCCGCCGCCATCCTGGCACGGCCGCGACCCCGTACGCACGTGTGTTTCCCCGGCGCCCGGCGGGGCCGTCACGTACCGGCCAGTGAGTCCACGAGCGCCAGGGCGTCGTCGACGGAACCCGCCGGATCGTCGAGCGGGTACAGCACGCCGCGCACCGTGCGGGAGGAGTCGAGGACGAGGGTGAGCCGCTTGAGCCGGTCCACGCCCCCCGCGCGGAAGGTGGGCAGCCGCAGTGCCGCGGCCAGCTGGAGGTCGGCGTCGGACAGCAGCGGGAACGCGATCCGCTCGTGCTCCGCGAAGGCGGCGAGCTGGTCGGGGCGCTGGGTGCTGACTCCGTGCACCCTCGCGTCGCGCTCCGCGAAGTCCGCCATCCGGTCGCGATAGGTGCACGACTCCAGGGTGCATCCGCGGGTGCCCGGGATCCCGCCCCAGCCCGGCGGGTAGTCGTGTCCGCCGGGTGCGTACGCCCCCGGGAAGCAGTACAGGACCGTCCAGGCCCGGTCCGCGGAGACCGGGTCGACCGGCACGCCACCGGGGCCGGCGAGTTCGAGCGGGGGGAGACCGCGGCCCACCAGGGCGTGCACGCGCCGGGTCTCGGCGGAGTCGGTCGTGCTGGTGGCCGAGAGGGCGCCGTCGCCCATGACGTGGCGGGCACCCCAGTCCTGGAGGGCGACGAGGACCGGGAGCAGCCCGCGGCCGGCCGGCGTCAGGTGGTACTCGTAGCGCGGAGGGTGCGGGCTGTAGAGGCGCTTCTCCAGGACCCCGTCGGCGACCAGCCCCTTCAGGCGTTCCGCCAGCACTTTGCGGCTGATGCCGAGCCCGTCGCGGAGCGCGTCGAACTGGTGGGTCCCGCCCGCGACGTCGCGGATGAGCAGCAGCGTCCACGGGTCACCGACCACCGTCAGCGCCTGCGCGATCGCGCAGTCCGGGTCGCCCAGCTCTGTGTATCGCATGATCCATGAGTATAGTCAGTTCCCTAAAGAGACTCACTCGCTCGTAGGGGGCAGGCATGACGACGGTGACGCAGGGGCGGGACGAGGAGCACGGACGGTACGACGGCGCGGCGCGCGCGGCGGTCTTCTGGCGGTACTGGGGCGCCTCCACGGTGAGCGGGGCCGGTGACGCCGTGACGTCCGTGGCCCTGCCGCTGCTCGCGGTCCTGGAGCTGCACGCCTCGGCGTTCGAGGTCAGCCTGATCACGGCCGCCTCGTTCGCCTCGTGGCTGCTGATCGGCCTGCCGGCCGGGGTCCTCGTGCACCGTCTGCCGCTGCGCGGGACGCAGGTGGCGATGGACCTGGCCCGCGCCGTCGCCGTCGCCTCGGTTCCGGCGGCTGCCGCGCTCGGCGTCCTGGGTCTGACGCAGCTGATCGTGGTGGCCCTCGTGGTCGGACTGGCGTCCGTCGTCTTCGACGTCGGCAACTCGACCTTCCTGCCCTCCCTGGTCAGCAAGGACGAACTCACCGCGCGCAACAGCCTCACCTCGGGCACCAGGGCGGCCACCCAGCTCGGCGGCCCCTCCCTCGGCGGCGTGCTGGTCCAGGTGCTCGGCGCGGCGACCTCGGTCGTGGTCGACGCGGTGAGCTACGTCGTCTCGGCCGTGCTCATGGGCACGTTGCCCCGGGTCGCGCACCCAGCGCAGGAGGGGCCGCGCCGGGGCATGGGCGAGATGATCCGCGAGGGCTGGCGCTACGTCACCCGCCACCCCGTCATCGGCCCCTGCGCGGCGGACGCGACCGCCGTCAACTTCGTCTGCGGCGGCCTGATGGCGCTCACCCCGGTCTTCCTGGTCGACACGCTCGGCGCCCCGCCCGCCCTGGTCGGTGCGCTCATCGCGACCGAGGGCGTCGGCACCCTGATCGGTGCGGCGCTGACACCACGGATCGTCGCCCGGCTGGGCAGCGGCCGGGCGCTGCGCTGGGCAGCGCTCGCCGCACCGTGCTTCGCGGCGCTGCTGCCCCTGGCCGGCCACTCCGCCGCGCTCGGCCTGTTCGCCCTGGGCAACGGCGGTTTCGCCGGGGCCGTGGTGGTGACGAGCATCGTGACCCGTACCTACCGGCAGACCGCCACGCCCCCGGAGTTGCTGCCGCGCGTGATGGCGACGGTCCGCTTCATCTCCTGGGGCGCGATCCCGTTCGGCGCCCTGGCCGCGGGAGGCGCCGCCGCCCTGTGGGGCACCCGCGCCTCCCTGGCACTCCTGGCCGTGCTCTCCACGGTCAGCCCGGCGGTCCTCCTGGCGAGCCCGGTCCGCCGGATGCGCGAACTGGCCTGAGCAGGCGCCTGTGCGCGCCTGAGGTCGTACGGGACCTCAGTCCTTGATCTCGCAGATGGGGGCGCCGGAGGTGAGGGAGGCGCCGACTTCGGCGGTGAGGCCCTTGACGGTGCCGTTCTTGTGGGCGTTGAGGGGCTGTTCCATCTTCATGGCTTCGAGGACGACGATGAGGTCGCCTTCCTTGACTTCCTGGCCTTCCTCGACGGCGATCTTGACGATGGTGCCCTGCATGGGGGAGGCGAGGGTGTCGCCGGAGGCGACGGGGCCGGACTTCTTGGCCGCGCGGCGCTTGGGTTTGGCGCCGGCCGCGAGGCCGGTGCGGGCCAGGGACATGCCCAGGGAGGAGGGCAGGGAGACTTCCAGGCGTTTGCCGCCGACCTCGACGACGACCGTCTCGCGGCCGGTGTCCTCGTCGGTGTCGGTGTCGGCGGGGGCGGTGAAGGGTTTGATGTCGTTGGTGAACTCGGTCTCGATCCAGCGGGTGTGGATCGTGAACGGGTCGCTGG